>JBEGVR010000262.1:0-4600 GCA_041178265.1 Pseudomonadota bacterium
ACAACCATTCGGGCGCCGGCCTGTTTAACCTGGCGGGCGAGCTGGTGGGCGTCGGCAACCTCGCGATGCGTGACGTCCTTCCTGACGACAGCCCCAGTGTCATGCCTGGCAACCTGTTCGTGCCGGTTGACGTGCTGGCCCCGGTGCTGGAGGACCTGCTTCGGACCGGCGAAAACCCCCAGGGCAAACGGCCCTGGCTGGGCGTGAATGCCGCTGAACTCAGTGGCGGCGTGCGTATCACCCGCGTCAATCCCAACAGCCCCGCCGAGGCCGGCGGCGTGCGCCCCGGCCACTGGGTCGTGGCAGTGGACGACCAGCCGGTTCGGACGCTGGAGGCCTTCTACAAGCAGGTGTGGGCCCGCGGCCTGGCGGCGGGCGCCATTCGCCTGAGCGTGCGCGAGGGTGGCGCGGTACGCGTGCTGGAACTGCCGATCCGCGACCGCGGCATGACCATCGCCCGACCCCGGGGGATCTAGGCGTTCACGTTCCGAGACCGGTCCCACCCGCTGAGGCCGGAGGGCAGGAGGTCGGCGTGATGCAGGGGGCTGGCGGAGGCGGTGTCGGACACTGGCCTTGTTAGGTCTTGTCTGGTCTTCATGTGACTTGATTCCTCCGAGCCGTCGCAAATACGCTCCCCTCCCTAAGTAAAAACGGCGATAGCCCGCCGCGATGCGCGAGAGGGCCAGGACAGCCAGCTCGCCGGCGTCCTCGATGGACTGGATGTTGAGTTCGGCCGGAGATAGGTCAAAGGTATTCGACTTGTGTGGTGGATCCAGTTCGCGTCGGAACTGATCGATTTCAGTCAGTGAATGATCGAGAATTTTGGCTCCCGATAGGCGAAGGAGCGATCATGGTCCATCGTGCTTTGTTGATCCTTCTCTGGCTCGTGGCGGTCCTGCCGGCGCAGGTGGCGGCCAGTCCAACAGAGGGCGAGAAAATTGGCGTCGTGCTGCTGCACGGCAAGCAAGGCCATACCCCCAGAGACCAGACGCTGACCCAGGTGGCTGCGGCAATGAGCGCAGCGGGCATGATCGTGATCGCCCCGGAGATGGCCTGGTCTTTCAATCGCCTGATGGACAGGCATTGGTCGCAGGCCATCGACGAAATCAAGACGCATGTCGAGCAACTCAAGTTGCGTGGCGCCCAGCGCATCGTGCTGGCTGGTCAGAGCCTGGGCTCACCGGCTGTCATGTCGTATGCCGCCCGGTATGGCGCAGTCGATGCCCTGGCCCTCATCTCGCCGGGGCACACCCCAAGATACTTCTACGAGGGTATTCCGTTTGCCCCCAGAAGAATTTGGGTTCTCAAGGAATCGGTAGACAAGGCCAGGGACCTCAAGCACAAAGGTCTGGGCTCCCAACGGACGTCGTTTCTGGACATCAATGTCGGCGGCACCTTCACGGTGTGGGCCAGCCCAGACATCTTTCTGAGTTACATGGACCCAGACTCCGACGCAGAAATGAGTACGACAGCCCCCAAGATTCCCGCACAGACACCGGTACTGTGGCTGATGGGAAAAAAGGACTTTCTGGTGGCGGAAGGCAAGGCATATGTCTACGACAAGCTGCCGATCAACCCCAAAAGCAAATACATCGAAGTCGAAGGAGGCCACTTCGACGCAGGGGGCAAGAACGCAGATCTCATCGTGCAATGGATCAAGCATGCGCTGGCCCCATAGAGTGGCGGATAGGCCTTTAAAAAGGGTAAATAAAAAAAGCGCCGGCCGGTTGGTTCACCCCGCCGCGGACGGGTAAAACAATGTCTGCGCGGGGCACGCCATCACCTTCTCGGAAGGCCTGGTCGGTCCGGAGTTTCGACGGCATGTGTTGCAAAAGGGCGAAGCCCTGGCGATCGAGCCGGGCGAGCTAGGGGATCACCTCAATAGCGCGCGCCACGGCCTGTTGCATGATGCGCCATGCAATAAGGAGCCTCGATGCGTCGATACCCTCTGCTGGCCTGGGCGCTGGCTTTTCTAAGTGCGTTCCTGCCCGCATCGGGGGCCTACGCGCAGACCTATCCCGTCCAAACCGTGCGCATCGTGGTGCCGTGGCCTGCGGGAGGCTTGGTGGATGTCGCCGCCCGTCAACTGGGCAATCGCATGCAGGCTTCTCTGGGCCAGCCGGTCGTGATCGAAAACCGGGTCGGAGCGGGTGGCAATCTGGGCGCAGACCTGGTGGCCAAGTCGCCTGCCAACGGCTACACGCTGGTCTTCACCACCAGCGCGCTGACCATCAACACCGCGCTGCAGCCCAAGCTGCCTTTCAATTTCAGCCGCGACTTCGAACCCCTGGCTCTGGTGGCCACCTCGCCCAACGTGCTGGTGGTCGGGCCGGCGATCGCGCCCAGCTCGGTCAAGGAGTTGATCGAGACCGCCCGCGCACGCCCCGGGCGACTCACCTACGCATCCGCTGGCGTGGGCTCGCCCGCACACCTGACGGGGGAGTTGCTCAAGGCGTCACAAAAGCTGTTCATCGTCCATGTGCCCTACACCGGCGCGCCCGCCGCCCTGAACGATCAATTGGCGGGCCGTGTCGATTTCCAGTTTGCCAATGCGGCGGTGGCCTTGCCTCAGATCCGCGCCGGGCGCGTGAAGGCCTTGGCTGTCACCAGTGGCAAGCGCTTTGATGCCTTGCCCAATGTCCCGACGATGGCGGAGGCCGGTGTACCCGAGTTCGATGTCGATCAATGGCTGGGCCTGCTTGCGCCGCGTGGGCTGCCGCGGCCGGTGGCGGAGCGGCTGGTGGCCGAGGTCCACAAGGTTCTGGCTTCCGACGACTTTCGCGCCGCGCTGGCGCAAAGCGGCATGAACACTGCAGCCCCGGCGTCGTCAGCCGCCTTCGAGAAGATGCTCAAGGACGACGTGGTCCGTTGGACCGCTGTAGTGAAAGCGCAGGGCATTCAGCCCGATTGAAATCCGTCAAGACCGTGACCTCTGCCCCCACCCCCCGCGCACCCAACATCCTGTTTCTCATGGTCGACCAGCTGGCCGCGCCGGCGCTGCCAGCCTATGGTCATGCGGTCGTCAAGACCCCGCACCTGGATCGACTGGCGCGCCGCTCGGTCGTCTTCGACAGCGCCTACTGCAACTTCCCGATCTGTGCGCCCTCGCGGGCGTCTCTGCTCACGGGCCGCTTGCCGCATGCGATCGAGGCCTGGGACAACGCCAGCGAGTTTCCCGCCGCCGTGCCGACGATGGCGCACTACCTGCGCCACGCGGGCTACCGCACCATCTTGTGCGGCAAGATGCATTTCATCGGACCTGACCAGCGGCATGGCTTTGAGGAGCGCCTCACCACCGACATCTATCCGGCGGATTTCGCCTGGACACCTGACTGGACGCGCGGTCCGCAGCACCGGCCCACGGGCGTGAGCATGCGGCCTGTGCTCGAGGCCGGACCGTGTGTGCGCAGTCTGCAGATCGACTACGACGACGAGGTCGAATACAAGGCGATGCAGCGGCTGCACGATCTCGCGCGGGATCCGCAACAGCGGCCTTTCTTCATGACGGTGTCGTTCACGCACCCACATCCGCCGTTTGTGTCGCCGCAGCGTTTTTGGGATTTGTACCGCGACGAGGACATCGACATGCCCCGCGTTGCGCCCATCGACTACGCGCAGCTCGACGAGCACAGTCGCTGGCTGCATGTGGCCCATGCACAAAACCTCTACACCGTGACCGAAGACGATGTGCGCCGCGCGCGCCGCGCCTACTACGGCATGACCAGTTACGTCGACGAAAAAGTCGGCCATGTGCTGGAGGTTCTGGAGCAGACCGGCCTGGCCCAGGACACCCTGGTGGTGCTCACGGGCGACCATGGAGAGATGCTCGGCGAGCGTGGCATGTGGTTCAAGCAGTGCTTTTTCGAGTGGTCGGCGCGGGTGCCGCTCATGATTTCCTTGCCGGATCGGTTCAAGCCGGCGCGTGTCGGCGCCCATGTCTCCCTGGTCGATCTGCTGCCCACGTTCATGGATATGGCCAAGCCGGGGGAGGCCTTCGAGCCGGTAGATGCCATCGATGGCACCAGCCTGGTGCCGCTGCTGGACCGTCGCGACGACGGTGCCGATCGCACGGTGATTTCCGAGTACAGCTCGGAGGGCGTGCAGGCGGCCTCGCGCATGGTGCGTGAGGGGCGATGGAAATACATCTACACCTATGGCCTGGAGCCGCTGCTCTTTGACCTGGTGTCGGATCCCGACGAATTGGTGAATCGGGCCGGCCAAACCGATGTAGCGCAGTTGCAGGCGCGCTTGCATGAACGGCTGGTCAGTGACTGGGAGCCCGCGCAGATTCACGCGCGGATCCTGGCCAGCCAGCGCCGGCGCCTGTTTCTGGACGCCGTCCACGGCAGCTCGAAGATGTATTCGAATTGGGCGTATCAGCCCTTCGTCGATGAGACCCAGCGCTTCATCCGAGGCTCGGGGTCTGCGGGGCCGACGAATGCGAAGTCGAAGGCTCGGTTCCCGTATGTGGAGCCGGCCAAGCCGGATCGCAACGATCCGGTCTGAGGGGCGGGGCCCTGCGCGGGGGCTAGACGCTTTGGCGGAGGCGGTGAGATTCGAACTCACGAACGGTTTCCCGTTGCCGGTTTTCAAGACCGGT
>JBEGVR010000263.1:0-2780 GCA_041178265.1 Pseudomonadota bacterium
GGATTACGACCGGCACCACGATCAGAGCCAGGGCCGCGACACCCGCGTAGCCGGAGAACTGCTTGAAGCGCGCCACGACCACCGCGTAGACGAACAGGCCGATGACGATCGAGGGCGCCGACAGCAGGATGTCGTTGACGAAGCGTGTGGTGCGCCCGAGCCACCCCTTGGTGTCGTATTCGACCAGGTAGACGCCGGCCATGATCCCGACGGGCGTGGCCACCAGCGTGGCCAGCGTCACCATCAGGAAGGAGCCGTACAGGGCGTTGGCAATGCCGCCCGCCTCATTGGGCGGCGGCGTCATCTGGGTCAGGGTGGCCAGCGTCAGCCCCCCCACGCCCAGGCGCACGGTCTCGAACAGGATCCACACCAGCCAGAACACCCCGAAGGCCATGGCGGCCAGCGATAGCGCCAGGGCAATGCGGTTGACGGCCTTGCGGCGTTTGAACTTGGAGAGGCTGGCGTCGTTCATGCCTTGCGTCCCTCGCGCTTTTGCAGACGCGCCAGCAGCAGCTTGGACAGCGTCAGCACCACGAAGGTGATGAAGAACAGCACGAGGCCCAGATAGATCAGGGCCGCCTGGTGCAGGCCGCTGGCAGCCTCGGCGAACTCGTTGGCCAGCGCCGAGGTGATGCTGTTGGCGGGCGCGAACAGGCTCAGTGAATCGAGCTGGTTGAAGTTGCCGATCACGAAGGTGACGGCCATGGTCTCGCCCAGGGCGCGCCCCAGGCCCAGCATGATGCCGCCCACCACACCACTCTTGGTATAGGGCAACACCACCTTGAACATGACCTCCCAGGTGGTCGAGCCGAGCGCGTAGGCCGACTCTTTCAGCATCGGCGGCGTGACCTCGAACACATCGCGCATCACGGCGGCGATGAAGGGAATGATCATGATCGCCAGGATGATCCCGGCCGAGAGCACGCCGATGCCCACTGGCGGGCCGGACACCAGCGCCCCCAAATACGGGACGCCTGCGAACAGAGACTGCAGCGGCTGCTGCACCCACGTGGCCAGGATGGGTCCAAACACCAGCAGGCCCCACATGCCGTAGACGATGGAGGGCACGGCCGCCAGCAGCTCGATCGCCGTACCCAGGGGGCGCTTGAGCCACGAGGGCGAGAGCTCGGTGAGGAAAAGTGCGATGCCGAAACTCACAGGCACCGCGATCAGGAGGGCGATGAACGAGGTGGCCAGCGTGCCGTAGATCATCACCAGGCCGCCGTACTCGTTGGTGACAGGGTCCCAGACGCTGCTGGTCAGAAAGCCAAGCCCGTACTGGGTGATCGCGGGCCAGGCGCCCACCACCAGGGACCCCAGGATGGCCGCCAGTAGGCCCAGGGTCAGGAGGGCCGCGCCCTTGGCCGCCCACCCGAACGCGCGGTCCAGGAACGGGCCCGCGCGGAGGATCGGTCCGCCGGGCGGCGGAACTTCCTGGCGGGCGGACCGTTCCGGCATGGCGTTCACGGCGAACTTGGCGTCATGGGCCGGGAGTGTAGAAGACATGGGTGGGCCTGCTTCATCGGGCGGGAAAGTTCCCCGCCTGGGCCTGGGGAGTGGGCATTCAGCGGATGGCGATGGGTTTGCCGGCTGCGTCCTTGATCTCGGTGGCCCACAGCTTCTCGACCTGCTGCTTCACGCCGGCGGGCATGGGCACGTAGTCCAGGTCGTCGGCGGTCTTGTCGCCGTTCTTGTAGGCCCACTCAAAGAACTTCAGGGCGGCGGCGGCCTCGGCCGGCTTGTCCTGCACCTTGTGCATCAGGATGAAGGTGGCGCCGGTGATGGGCCAGGACTGTGCGCCCGGCTGCTGGGTGAGGATCTGGTAGAACGATTTGGCCCACTGGGCGCTGGCCGCAGCCGCCTTGAAGGCAGCATCGTCGGGGGCGACGAACTGGCCTGCGGCGTTCTGCATCAGCGCGTAGTTCATCTTGTTCTGCTTGACGTAGGCGTATTCCACATAGCCGATGGCGTTGGGCAGGCGGCCCACGAAGGCGGCCACGCCCTCGTTGCCCTTGCCGCCAGCGCCGGTGGGCCAGTTCACGGCGGTGCCCTCGCCCACCTTGGCTTTCCAGTCGGCGTTCACCTTCGAGAGGTAGTTGGTGAAGATGAAGCTGGTGCCCGAGCCATCGGCGCGGCGCACGGGTGCGATGGCGGCGTCCGGCAGGGGCAGGCCCGGGTTGAGGGCCGTGAGGGCTGGATCGTTCCATTTGACGATCTTGCCCAGGTAGATGTCACCGAGCACCTGGCCGTTCAGTCGCAACTGGCCCGGGTTGATCCCCTTGATGTTGACCACCGGCACGACGCCGCCGATCACGGTGGGAAATTGCACCTGCCCCTTGCGCGCGAGTTCGTCGTCCTTCTGGGGCATGTCCGAGGCGCCGAAGGCCACGGTCTTGGCGTCGATCTGGCGGATGCCGGCACCGGAGCCCACCGACTGGTAGTTGATCTTCACGCCCGTGGCCTTGTGGTAATCGGCGGCCCACTTGGCGTACAGGGGCGCCGGAAAGGTGGCACCTGCGCCAGTCACTTCCTGGGCGTTGGCCAGGCTGGCAAACAACACGGCCAACAGGCCGAGGGGAGCGATTCTTGTCGTCGATGTCATGGGCATCCTTGGAGCGGTGGTGGACCGGATACCGCAGACTTTAGGGAGGCTGCGTGACAGCTCTGTGACAAAACCCCGCACATCGCGCAGGCCGGCAGGCACGGGCCGCAGCAGTGGCCCGGCGGCTCAGCCCGCCTGCACCGCCGCCACCAGCCGCTCGGCGCAGGCGCGCGCCTGC
>JBEGVR010000264.1:0-14384 GCA_041178265.1 Pseudomonadota bacterium
CCTTGTCGATGCCGCGCTTGAGGTCCATCGGGTTCATGCCGGCGGCCACGTACTTCATGCCTTCGCGCACGATGGCCTGGGCCAGCACGGTGGCGGTGGTGGTGCCGTCACCGGCGTTGTCCGACGTCTTGGAAGCGACTTCCTTGACCATCTGGGCGCCCATGTTCTGGAGCTTGTCCTTCAGTTCGATTTCCTTGGCCACGGACACGCCGTCCTTGGTCACGGTGGGGGCGCCGAAGGAGCGCTCGAGCACCACGTTGCGGCCCTTGGGGCCCAGGGTCACCTTGACCGCGTTGGCCAGGATGTTCACGCCTTCGACCATGCGGGCGCGGGCGTCGCCGCCGAAAATCACGTCTTTTGCTGCCATTTGATTGACTCCGAATTCAGTTAAAAGTGAGCGACTACTTATTTCTCGATAACCGCGAACAGGTCATCTTCCTTCATGACCAGCAGCTCGTCGCCGTCGACCTTGACGGTCTGGCCGCTGTATTTGCCGAACAGGACGCGGTCGCCAATCTTGATGTTCATGGCGACCAGCTCGCCCTTGTCGGTCTTGCGGCCAGGGCCGACGGCCAGGACTTCACCCTGATCCGGCTTTTCGGCGGCGTTGTCGGGGATGACGATGCCCGAGGCGGTCTTGGTCTCGTTTTCGAGGCGCTTGACGATCACGCGATCGGCGAGGGGACGAAGTTTCATGGGTTCTCCTTGACTTCTGATTGGGGGGACATCGGAAAGCGCCAACCGAAGTTAGTGCTTTGGTGTATGCGTGAGGTGTGCTAGCACTCGACCTCAGCGAGTGCTAATCATACGGACTTTCCGGCCAGTTTCAAGCCCCCGGGGCCGGGTCGGGGCGAAAAAGGGTGAAACCGCGCCAGCGCCTATAGTCGGGCGCCATGCATCCCTTGCGGCGCCACCCCCTGCTGCGGCGCGCCGCCGTCGCCCACTGGCGCCTGGGGCGCCTGCCCACCACACTGCAGGGCTTGCTGTGGTCGGCCGCGGCGGGCGGCATCTTCGTGGTGCTCAATGCCCTGATGCGGCAATTGAGCCTGGAGCTGAACGCGTTGCAGACCCAGTTCCTGCGTTACCTGCTCGGGCTGATCGTGCTGATGCCCCTGATGATGCGGGCCGGCCTGGCCAGCCTGCGACCGGTGAGCCCGGGCGGGCAGTTCCTGCGCGGCGCGGTGCACACCCTGGGGCTGGTCGTGTGGTTCGCCGCCGTGCCGCACATCACGCTGGCCGACACCACCGTCATCGGATTCACCACGCCCATCTTCATCATGCTGGGTGCCGCGATGTTCCTCGCCGAACCGATGCGGTGGTCTCGCTGGATTGCTGCGGGCCTGGGGATGACGGGCGTGCTTATCGTGGTCGGACCGCGCCTGACCGGCGAAGGCGGACTGTACCTGCTGATCATGCTGTGCTCCGCCCCGATCTACGCGGTGTCCTTCCTGCTGACGAAGGCCCTGACGCGCTACGAGCGGCCCGCGGTGATCGTGCTGTGGCAGTCGATCACCGTCACCCTCCTGAGCTTGCCGCTGGCCGTGCCGGGCTGGCAGTGGCCCACGGCGTGGCAATGGGGCCTGTTCGTGGTGTGCGGCATCCTGGGCTCCGGTGGGCACTACTGCCTGACGCGCTCGTATGTCGCGGCGGACATCTCGGCGACGCAATCGGTCAAGTTCCTCGAGCTGGTGTGGGCCGCGGCGCTGGGGTGGCTGGCTTTCGGCGACACCCTGAGCGGGTGGACGGTGGTGGGCGGGGTGGTGATCTGCGCCTCCACCCTCTGGATTGCACGGCGCGAGGCGCGCGCGCCGGCCTGACGATCTGACGGCCCGCCACCGGCAGTTGCACCAGATGCACCGGCGCGCCCTCAAGCGTTGGTGATGCCGCCCGACACGTGACCCGCCGGCACATGCCGCGCGGCGTGGTTGACGTGGCCGGTCTGGTCGTCGAAGAAGAAGTCCGGTTCGAATTCGCGCAGGAACTCGCCCTTGGGCAATCCGCCCAGGAACATGGCCTCGTCGACCTGGATGTTCCAGTCCATGAGCGTGCGGATCGCGCGCTCGTGCGCGGGGGCGCTGCGCGCGGTGACCAGGGCGGTGCGTATGCGCATGCCGGGCCCGCCCGCCTGCTGCAAGCGGTGCAAGGCCGCCAGCAGGGGCTTGAAGGGGCCCTCGGGCAAGGGGTGGGCCGCCTTGCTCGATTCGTGCAGCTGGAAGGCATCGAGCCCCTGCGCCTGGAACACGCGCTCGGCCTCATCGGAGAAGAGCACCGCGTCGCCGTCGAAGGCGATGCGCACTTCGTCGGGGTAGTTGTTGCCTGCCAGCACGGATTCGGTGAGCACGCGCGCCGCCGGAAAGCCGGCGTTGAGCGCCTCGCGCACGTCCTCGGCATTGGCGGACAGGAACAGGTGCGCGCCCAGCGGCCGCAGGTAGCGAAAGGGCGGACGGCCCTGGGTGAAGACGCCGCGCTGGAGCTTGATCTCGTTGGCATGGCCCGAGCGGAAGATGCGCATGCCCGAGACCGGGTCGTTGCGCGAGAGGATGACCACTTCCACCCGCTGCTGCCCCGGCTCGTTGAAGGCCAGGAGTTTCTTGATCAGGGAGAAGGCAATGCCGGGCCGCGCCGGCAGGTCCAGTCGCTGCAGCTGCAGGGCCATGTAGGCGCCGGGGTCGCCGCTCTCGAAGATGCGGTTTTCTTCCTCGAAGTTGAACAGCGCACGCGAGGAGATCGCCACCACCAGCTTGTTTTCCAGGGTTGCGCCCATCTCAGACGCCGCCGTGCCGCCCCAAGGCGGATGGTGCCCCCTCGGGGGGCCGTGAGGGACACGAAGTGACAAGCGTGGGGGTCATTACCTTACCCATTGGTTGAGTTGGATGATGGGCAAGAGTACCGCAAGCACGATGAGCATGACCACCAGGCCCATGGTGACGATCAGCAGGGGCTCCAGCAGCGTGGCCAGGGTGAGGGCGCGGCGTTGCACCTCGGCCGAGAGCTGGTGGGCTGCGCGATCGAGCATGGTGGGCAGCTGGCCGGTCTGCTCGCCCAGGCGGGCGAACATCGCCAGCAGCCCGGGAAAGCGCGGCTTCTGGGCCAGGGCCGAGGCCAGCGGCGCGCCCTCGCGCACCAGCACGAGCACGTCCATGCCATCGGCGCGCATGGAACGGTTGCTCAGGGTCTCGCCGGCGGCCTGCAGGGCCTTCAGGATGGGAACGCCCCCTGCGGCCAGCATGGCCAGCGTGCTGGCAAAGCGCGCCGCGTTGTAGCCGCGCGCGAGCCGGCCCACCAGGGGCAGCCGCAGCCAGGCCGCGTCGAAGTGCTCGCGAAAACCGGGGTTGCGCAGGGCCAGGCGCAGTACGGTGACCGCCCCGGCAAGGACGGCCAGCATCCAGACGCCGCCCTCACGGACCGCAGCGCTGATGGCGAGCATCGCGGAGGTCAGGAAGGGCAAGGCCCGCTGGCTGCCCGCGAAAACGGCCGCGACCTGCGGAACCACATACGTCACCAGGAACAGCACGATGGCGATCGCGACGAGGGTCACGATGGCCGGGTACAGGGCCGCGCCGACCAGGCGCGCCTTGAGGGCCTGGCTGGCTTCGAGGTCGTCGGCCAGGCGCTCGAGCACCACGCCGAGCTGTCCGCTGTGCTCGCCGGCCGCCACCACCGCCATGTAAACCTCGGAGAACTCGCGCGGGTATTGCGCCAGCGCCTTGGCGAAGGGCGAGCCGGCGTTCACCTCGGCCCGCAGCGCCGCCACCAGGCCGCGCTCGCGTGCATCGTCGGCCTCTTCGGCCAGCGCGGTCAACGCGCGCTCCAGGGGCAGTCCGGCGGCGACCAGCCCGGCCAGCTGCCGGGTCCAGACGGCCAGTCCGGTGGCCGAGTACACGGGGCGCGCGCCCCAGGACCAGCCCGCCAACCCCGGGGTGCGTGCGCCGGCGGCGCCGGTGAGCACCGGCCGGACCTGCAGCGGCACCAGGGACTGGCCCCGCAACATGCTGCGCGCGGCCCGGGCGGTGTCGGCCTCCATCACGCCCTTGCGGGTGGCGCCTTGCGCGTCGAGGGCTTCGAAGGCGTAGGCAGGCATCGCCGGATTATGGCCAGCCGACAGCTGAAGAGTCGACCTGCCGACCGTCCTTCAGGACGCGGTCCGGTGGCGGTGCCGGGTTCGGGGACTTGTCTTACTTCAACTATGTCCAGCCGTTTGACGCAACTTTTGGCAGGTCAACATAATGAACGCATGCATTCGCTCGTGCGCAGGATCGCCCCTCAAGTGGCCTCGATGCCTGTCCGGCTGGCGCTGGACCTGCCCGGTGGCGAACGCATCGGTCCGCGCGATGCCGAGGTGACGCTGGGGTTCTCGCACTGGTCCTCACTGGCCAAGCTGGCCGCGGGACGGATCGGCGACGTTGCCAGCGACCTGGTAGAGGGTCACGTGACCCTGGAGGGTGCCATGCGTCCGCTGCTGGACGCGGCCGTCCACCTGCTTGCCCGTAGCCCAGTGCCTGACGGTCGCCGCGCCTGGCTCGGTCAGCTGTCGCGGTTGCGCTCTTGGGCCCTGCACACGCGCCCGCGTGATGCGCGGCAGATCCAGTTCCATTACGACGTCAGCGACGATTTCTATGCGCTGTGGCTGGACCCGCGTCGGGTGTATTCGTGTGCGTATTTCCGCGAACCCGACATGAACCTGGCGCAGGCGCAGGAGGCCAAGCTCGATCACATCTGCCGCAAGCTGATGCTGCGGCCCGGCGAGCGCCTGCTTGATGTGGGCGCGGGCTGGGGCGGGCTGATGCTGTGGGCGGCCCGGCATTACGGGGTCCAGGTGTATGGCGTCACGCTGTCGCAGAACCAGCATGCGCATATCTCGCGCCTGATCGAGGCGCACGGCCTGGCCGGCCAGGCGCGCATCGACCGGATGGACTATCGCGACCTCGACAAGCGCGAGCCCTACGACAAGATCGCGTCGGTGGGCATGTTCGAGCATGTGGGGCAGGCCCGGATGAATGCCTACTTCGACAAGATCACCCGGCTGCTGCGCCCCGGCGGACTGGTCATGAACCACGGCATCACGGCAGGCAGCACCGCGTCGGCGCAGCTGGATGCGGGCATGGGCGAGTTCATCGAGAAATACATCTTTCCCGGTGGTGAGCTGATGCATGTGAGCCAGGTGCTGCGTCACCTGGCCGATGCCGGCCTGGAGATGGTCGATGTCGAGAACCTGCGCCCGCATTACGCGCGCACCCTCTGGGCCTGGTCCGACGGCCTGGAAGCGCGGCTGGACGTGGCGGGGCGTGTGCTCGAGGCAGCCGTGGGCGGCGACCGGGTGCGCGCCCACCAGATCCTGCGCGCCTACCGCCTGTACCTGGCGGGCTGTGCCGCGGCGTTCGAGCGGGGCTGGTTGTCGCTGCACCAGGTGCTGGCTGCGCGCCCGACGGGCAAAGTGGACTACGGCTCGGTTCGAGGCGCACAATCGGACTACCCCTTCTGCCGCGACCACCTGCACGCCTGACCCGAACGAATCGATCTCCATGCTTTACAAGTTCAAATCCAAGGCCAGCGGCGACCTGATCATGCTCGAGCCCAATGGCCGGCGCATGCTGGAGACCATCGGCAAATCACCGGGGCCCCAGGGCATCATCGAGGTGCACCAGATGGCTGGCGCCATCGTGGCGCTCGAACGCGCGATCGCCGAAGACGAGGCGCAGCGTCAGGCCGAGATCGAAGAGGCCCGCCGGCAGGGCCACGAGCTTCAGGTGCAGGAAGCGGTCACCCTGCGCCATCGCGCCACGCCCTTCATCGAGATGCTGCGCCGCTGCGAGGAAGCATCGGCCGACATCGTCTGGGGCGTGTAGCGCGCGGTCCCTGCCCTGTCAGTCCACCTTCGCGCCGGAGTTCTTCACCACCTGCGCCCACTTGCGGTGCTCGGAGTCGATGAAACGCGCGAACTCCGCGGGTGTGTTGCCGCTGGCGATGGCGCCTTGCGCTGCCAGCTTCTCCCTCATCGCGGGCGTGGCCAGGGCCTTGGCGACTTCCCCCTGGATGCGACCGACGATGTCGGCAGGCGTGCCCGCCGGCGCCAGCAGCCCGAACCAGGAACTCGCGTCGAAGCCTTTGAGGCCGGCGGCCTCTTCGACGGTGGGTACCTCGGGCAGGGCCACCGAGCGCTCCAGGCTGGTCACCGCCAGCGCCTTGAGCTTGCCGGACCTGATGTGCGGTATGGAGGACGGCAGGTTGTCGAACATCACGTCCATGTTGCCCGACAGCATGTCCAGCAGGGCCGGCCCCGAGCCACGGTAGGGGAAGTGCACCATGAAGGTCCCGGTGAGGCTCTTGAACAATTCGCCCGCCAGGTGGATCGAGGTGCCGTTGCCGCTGGAGGCCATGTTCATGCGGCCCGGGTTGGCCTTGGCGTGGCGGATGAAGTCCCGCACGTTGTTGATGTTCAGGGCGCGCGCCTTGTCGGCGTTGACCACCATCACGTTGGGCACGCCCGCCATCATCGAGACGGGCACGAAGTCCTTGATCGGGTCGTAGGGCAGCTTGTCGTAGAGGGCGCGGTTGATCCCGTGCGTGCCCACGGTTCCCATGAGCAGGGTGTAGCCGTCGTTGGGCGATTTGGCCACCAGTTCGGCGCCGATGTTGCCGCCGGCGCCCGCGCGGTTTTCCACCACGAAGGACTGGCCGAAGGCGCGCGCGAGCTCAGGTGACAGAGCGCGCGCCAGGATGTCGGTGGTGCCGCCCGGCGGAAAGGGCACGACGATGCGCACCGGCCGGTTCGGCCAGGCGCCTTGGGCGTACGCGAACGGGGCGAGGCTGGCACCGAGGGCGGCGGCCAGCACCTGGCGGCGGGACGGGAAGGACTCGGGCATGCGGGACTCCTTGGAGAGACTGGAACGGGCCCATGCTGCCAGTGCCCGGCCCGGCTGCCTATGAGGGGTAACGGCAGGTGCCGCTTCCCGCTTGGACGACGGGCATGAAAAAGGCCGCCCGCAGGCGGCCTGAGCCATCGGGTACGAGGCAGGGTCAGTCGGCGTACACGCCGGCAGCCTTGATCACCGGGCTCCATTTGGCGATTTCAGCGGCCACGAACTTCTTGTGTTCGGCAGGCTCGGTGCGGCGGTCGGTCACGACCACGGCGCCCAGGCCTTCCTGCTTCTTCACGAAGTCGGGGTCCTTCAGGGCTACCTTCAGGGCGTCGTTGAGCTTTTTCTGCACGTCGGCCGGCGTGCCCTTGGGCGCGTACAGGCCGTGGAAGATGGTGACCTGGAAGTTCTTGAGGCCGGATTCTTCCAGCGTGGGCAGGTCCTTGAGCGCCGGAGTGGTCAGGCGCTTGGGCGTGGTCACGGCGTAGGCCTTGACCTTCTTGCCCTCGATCTGCGAGCTGGTGTTGGTGGTCTGGTCGCACAGCAGGTCGATCTGGCCGCCAATGAGGTCGGCCAGCGCCGGCGCGGTGCCCTTGTACGGCACGGGGGTCATGTCCACTTGCAGCGCGGACTGGAACAACAGGCCGCACAGGTGCGAGGCCGATCCGACACCGGCATTGCCCAGGTTGATCTTGCCCTTGTTCTGGTTGATCCAGCCGACAAGTTCCTTGTAGTTGTTGGCCGGCAGGGTGGGTCGGGCGATCACGGTCATGGGCACGTCGTTGATCATGCCCAGGTACTCGAAGTCGCTCTCGACCTTGAAGGGGATGTTGCGCACCAGGGTGGGCATGGTGGCCATGCCGATGTGATGCAGCAGTACGGTGTAGCCGTCGGGGTTGGCCCGGGCCACCTTGTTGGCGCCGATGGAGCCACCCGCGCCCGCGGCGTTGTCCACGACGATGGTGACACCACCCAGGGGCTTGCGCAGGGCCTCGCCCAGGTCGCGCGCGACGCGGTCGGTGGGACCGCCGGCGGTGAAGGGCACGACGATGGTGATCGTCTTGTCCTTGGCCGGGAAGTCGTTGGCGTGGGCGGTCGTCGACGCGACGCCCAGGGCGGCGAGGGCGGCCAGCGGGAGGAACTTCTTGAACGATCGCATGCGGGACTCCTGAAAAATATCCTCCTATGGTAGGCCACGCGGCCGGCTTTTCCCCGGCGACATCACCGATATCCGTTCGCAGGCAGCGCGAACCTTTGTCTTATTTCGCGCGCCTGGGCCACGGTGGCCAGCAGCATGCGCTGCCTCCGGTCTCAGGCCGGTGGAATGGAGGACACCGGGAACAGCGGCTGCGAATCCGCGGTGCGCGCACCGAGAGGTTCGGTGTCCGGCGTTGCCTGTGGCGGGATCAGGACGCGACGGAAAGACCAGCCCCCCGTGACCACCCCCATCGGCACGAGCGAACCCTTGGCCAGCGATGGCTTGCCGACAAGGGCGATGGAGGTTTGCAGGATGGCTGCCGGCACCTGACTGATCAGGCGTCCGGTGGCCTTGCGTGTGTTGTCCAGGGGGGGTGGCGCCGAGGGCGCGCCTTCCCCGGCCGGGATGTGGCCGTTCATCCACTGCGCGGTGATTTCGGAGGCGCCGCCTGCGAACACGGAGGCCACGGTGGCCTGAACCACTGTGGCGGCCATGCCAGCGGGCGTCGCCGGCAGGAACTTGGGGATCCGGGCGCTGCGGGCGCAGGCCCTGTTGAACAGGAACAGGGTCGCTCCGGCCACGGCATCGTGGGCCAGCGAGGGCTCGACGGGGTAGGTGGCTCGGGTGCCCAGCGCCGCGCGCACGCTGTCTTCGACCCAGGGCGTGGGAAAGACGCTTGCCGAGGGCAGAAGGCCGGTGAACGCCGTGACCCGGACGGACATGCCGCGGACGCCGCGCACGGCGTTGTTCAGGGCTGTCATGGTCCCGAAGCAACCGCCCAGTGCGATCGCGCTTGCGGCGGCGTTCTTGGCGACGCGCTCGAAGTCGGTGCCGCTGCGGTCGTGGACGGAACCTGGCCCCGGGGGGTGGGGAGGGTTGCTTCGCGTTGCGGTCGGGGCTTGCGCTGGGTGGCCCGTCATGCCGGCCCGGTGGGTGCTGCTCGTGGCTGTTTCCATGAAAGCGCTCCTGGGATGCAAGGGAGGCCGATGGTAGGCAGCGGGTGTCTTTTAGCCTGTCAAAACACCCCGACCTCGGGAAAACGATAATCCCGCGATGAACCAAACCGGCGAGTCCGTCACGGTCCGATTGAACAAGCGCATGGCCGAACTGGGCCTGTGTTCCCGGCGCGAGGCGGACGACTGGATCTCCCGGGGCTGGGTGCGGGTCGATGGCGTGGCGGCCAGCGTTGGCCTGCAGGTCGGACCGCAGGCGCGCATCGAGATCGATCCCGCGGCGCGCGGGCAGCAGGAGCAGCAGGTGACCGTCTTGCTGCACAAGCCGGTGGGCTTCGTGAGTGGCCAGGCCGAGGACGGCCACGAGCCCGCCGTCGTCCTGGTGCAAGGGCGTACCCACTGGCGGGGCGATGCGTCCCGTCTGCGCTTCGCGCCCGCGCAGTTGCGCGGGCTGGCGCCAGCCGGCCGGCTCGACATCGATTCCACCGGACTGCTGGTGCTGACGCAGGACGGTCGTGTCGCCCGCCAGTTGATTGGCGAGGATTCGAGCGTCGAGAAGGAATACCTGGTGCGCGTGGCCTATGGCGATGTTGCGTCCGACGTGCAACGCGCCTTCCCCCCAGCTTCGCTGGCACGCCTGCGCCACGGCCTGAGCCTCGACGGCCAGGCGCTCAAGCCCGCCCGGGTGGACTGGCAGAACCCGGAGCAATTGCGCTTCGTGCTGACCGAAGGCAAGAAACGCCAGATCCGGCGCATGTGCGAGCAGGTGGGCCTGAAGGCGGTGGGCCTCAAGCGCGTGCGTATCGGCCGCGTGGCGCTGGGGCAATTGCCCCTGGGGCAGTGGCGTTATCTGGGTCCGTCCGAGCGGTTCTGAATGGGCGGGGGCGGGGTGCATTCCAGCATGCCCAGCTCGGTCAGCACTTCCCGTGCATGCGGCACCGCCACTTCGAAGCGGCAGGGCCCCGATTCCCCCAGCGCCTGACCCTCATGCAGGCCGGGCGCGAGGTCCTCGAGGTACAACTCTCCCTGCAGGCCGGTGATGGTCTCCAGCGCGTGCGCGCCTTCACCGACGCGAATGCGGGCCAGCGACAGGGGCCGTGGCCCGTGGCCTGACCGCGTGACCAGTTGCGCCGTCAGCGCGCGCAGGGGCCGGGCCTCGAAGCGGATCACCGCGCCGCCGCGTTCGGGCAGCATCACGCGCTGTTGAACCTGCACCAGCTTGTGGTCGATCGGCACGGCGTTCGGGTCGATCTCGAAGACGGTTTCATGGTGCGCGCCCACCGACGTGACCAGGCGCTGGCCCCGGGCATCGGTGACGCCCGCCGGCAGGCCATTGACCGTCACGGGCACGCCAGCCAGTCCATCGACCTGCACGAGCGCCCAGCCATCCTGAATCGGTCGGCTGTGGTGCCACCGCCCCCCGAGAGAGGACAGCGCGCCAGCGGCCGACAGGCGCAGGGTGCCCGGGGCCCGTCCGCTCTCACCGCTCCAGTCGGCGCGCAGGCGGATCGCGTTCGCCTCGAGGTGGCTGGCCATCCGCCACTGGACCGCGTCCCCCTCTGGGGTGATCGAGCGGGAAGCCCTGAGGTCGTGGCCCCAGCCGCCCTGCAGGGGCGCGGGTTGGCTCCATTGGATTGATTGGCCGGGGCCGTCGGACCCGTGGTGGCTCTGCGCGGACAACAGGCCGCCGCGATCGAGCAGGAACACGAGGCTGACGCTCCACGCATGGCGGGTGGTTGCACCCTGCGTGGACCGACTGGCCGCCAGGCGCAGACTGGCCCCGGGCCGCAGCCAGGCGGTGTAGCCGACGGAGGTGCCGTGGCGCGGTGAGCCCTGCACGAGTTGCCATCCGGGCGGCGCGGTGATTCGGGTTGCCGGGTGCAGGCTCTGGCGACTGTGGCCGACCCAGACGGAGCGGCCCTCGCCCAGCGTGTGGCTGGCGTAGGCCTGCACCTCGCGCCGCAGGCCGCCCAGGACCTGGGTGTTTCCGAGGGCGGCGTAGCCGGGACTGTCGGCGCGCACGCCCAGGCCCAGGCCCCAGCGCGCGGACTGGTAGTCGTGGCGCACGAGGACCGCATGCCCGCGCAGGCCGCCCGTGCGACTGGCTGCCAGGTTCGCGGACAGCAGTCCCTTGTGGGCCACGCGCTGGATCATCGCGGTGCCTCCAGTCCATTGCCCCTCGCGTGCTTCGGCGCGCAGGCCCAGCGTGAGCCCGGGTCCGGCCCCCCACGCATGCCGCGCGCTGAACGCCGCGGGCCCGTAGCGCGGGCTGCCGGTGCCCGGGTCGCGGCGCAGTCCGCCCAGGGCGTATTGGAAATCGTGCAGGCCCGGCGCCAGCAGGCGCTGGCTGGCATACAGCGCCTGGTCGTAGCGTTGCACACGGCCGTACGGGTCGCGCACCAGGAGCTGCACCGAGCGTGCGCCCAGCGGCGTGGCCAGGTCGCGGATCTCGAACACGCCGGCGGGCACGCGTTCGGTGCGCACCCGCTGGCCGTCCACGTAGACCTCCACCTCGCTGGGCAGGAAGGCCTGACCCTGGACGGAGCCGAGCGGATAACGAATCCGGTAAGGGTCCAGTCGCGCCTGCGTGGACACGGACACGCCAGCCAGCAGCGCGCCCTGGCCCAGTTCATCGGACAGCGCGGCGAGATCGCCGGCGGTCCAGCGCACGAGCTGTTCGGGCACATCGTAGGTCCAGGTGGTGGCCAGACGCGCCAGGCGGTGACGGCCCTGTGCGTCCGGGACGCTGTGGCCGCGATGCAGGAGCAGCGACGGACCGAGGTGCGCGCCCGCCTCGAAGTCCAGCGTGGTTCGCGCAGGCGAGGGGTCCTCGCCCAGGGCCTGTTCGATCGCCCAGTTGAGGAAGAGTCCCTCGCCGGCCACGCGGCTGACCCGCAACGACCGTGGAGGCGTGACGATCACGTGCCGCGCCAGCAGGCGTGGTTCGGCCGTGACCGAGAGCGTCTGGGTGGACTCGTCCATCTGCAGGTCCAGGCCCTTCAGGCCGTCGAGCGCCACATGCTCCACGCCGTCGATCACGGCGGCCGTGGGCGCGGCCAGCGCCAGGCCGGCCGAGGGCAGGTCTTGGCGGCGCAGCACGACATGTCCTGCCAGCGTACGGTGGATGAAGAAGTCGCCGCGCGCGGTGCCGTTGACGGTGATCGCGATGACTGCGGGCTCGAACCGGACATCGGCAGGCGCGCGGGGCGCTGCGCCGTCCGCGTGCGCGCACAGGGCCTGCCAGGCAGCGACGCAGGCCAGTGCGCGGCGCCCGGCACCGGCCCGCCGGGTCGGATCGGGCCTCACCCTCGGCTGTCGGCTGGCGCGACCTGCGGCGCGCACGCGGAGGCGCCAGGCTGGAGCTGCCGGCTGATCCGGGAGTGCTCGGTCCTGACCTCGAGAACCAGATGGTCGATGCGGGGGCAGGTGTCCGCCGGCAAGTCGGCGCGGAAGCGGCGCAGGGCACCCGCCAGGAAGTAGCGGCCGTTGAACTCCTGCCGGAAGACCTCTGTGCCTGTCGCGTCCAGACCGCGCAGGGCGATGGCCTGGAACACCTCGTGCCGGGAGCCTTCGTTGATCAGCGTCCAGTGGACCTGGCCCTGGTCCACCGTGAAGGCGGGCAAGGCGAGCTGCTGGCGTGGCGCCAGGGACGCGACGAACACGGGCGCACCCAGGCGCATCAGCACATGGATGCGGGGCTGTGGCCCGTCGTCCGGCGGGCCGGGCATGGCGAGTTGCTCGATGAAGAGGCGGTAGGTTTTTTCGAGCGCGCCCGCAGGCTGGCGCAGACCCACTCGGATCACGGCGCTCTGCCCGGGCGGGAGCGTCAGCCGCCGGGGAAAGTAGATCAGGTCGTCGGTGTCGGTGTAGTGTTCGCGGCCTTCGTGGTCTTCGGTCCAGCGCATGCCCGTCACCTGGAAGGCCAGGATCGACAACCCCTCATTGCGCACGACCAGCGCGCCGCTGGGCCGGCTGGCCGCCAGTTCAAGCCGGGTGGGCTGGACAACGAAGGGCCCGGCATGTACCGGGCAGGCGCCCAGGATCGACAGGGCGGCAAGGAGCGCGGCTGCGAAGCGGTGAGCTTTGCGCAGGGTGGTCAGGGCAGGAATCATGGAGGCGGCGGGGAGTCAGGGAAATACGCTGACGCGCAAGGTGTCCTGGTAGACCCCGCCCCGGGCGGTGGCGATGTCGGCGGCGTCGAGCCGCCCGAGCAGATCGAAACCGACGTAACGCCGTTTGCCCGGGCCCTGCTGCGTGGACGGTTCGACCTGGACTGCGTAGCGAAGGAAGGCGTCGGGACGGGTGGTGTGTTTCATGCGCAACTGGCCGCCGAGATCGTGCTGCCCGCCTTCGACCTGGATGCGCATTCGAAAGCCGGGGGCGCAGTCGCCAGCCTCGAGGTCGTCCCTGCGCGGGGCGACGGCCTGCTGCTGCTGGACCCCGCGCGCGGCGCTGGGGTCGAGGATGCCGAAACCCAGGACGAGGCCGCCGCCCGTGCGGAAGGCGCAATCGCTGCCCAGTGCCCACGCCGCCGAGCCCAGGCCGGCCCACAGCAGCAGGCCCAGGCAGGAAAGCAGGCCCCTCCCGCGCAGAGTCCCGCGAGGGGCGGAGCCTGCCCGCAGCCGGCACCCGCTCATGGCCGCAGTTCGATGACCACGGTGTCCTCGTAGGCGCCACCCCGTGCGTTGGCGTATTCGGTGCTTGCGACCTGCGCCAGCAGGTTCAGGGTGAGTTCGTTGCCGGCGCCGAAACCCCGACCGGTGAAGCTGCCCGAGGGGGGTAGCGAGAGGAAGTAGGGCACGGTCTGGGCGCGGTCGACCGTGTGGGTGAGGGTGCGCGGGTAATCGGTCTGCGTGGGCTCGCCGGCCAGGCCGACCGACATGGTGTAGCCGTTGGTGCAGGAGAACTTCACCGATTGGGTTTGGGTGACGGCGGTGCCGGCGGAGGGGTCCAGGGGCCCCAGGCTGAGGGTGAGGGAGGCGCCGGGCTGCTCGAACCGGCAGGTGTCCAGCACCGTGGCCTGGACCAGGGCGGTCTTGGTGGAGTGGGCGTTCTGGGCGTGCGCGCCCACGCACACGGCGCAGGCAGCCAGGGTCAGGGCAAGGCGGTTCTTCACGGTGGATCTCCGAGGGATTGGACGAGGGGGGAGTGAACAGGCCCGGGGGCCGCAGACGGGCGCGGGCTAGTTCCAAAGCAGTATAAAAATGAGGGTGGCTGCCGTCTCTGACGGCCCCCTGAGAAGACGCCTGCGCTTGAAAGCGCGACCTGCGCCCCCATGTCCCGCAGACCCGAACGTCTGCGATTGCTCCACGCCATGTCTACCAAGCAAACCCTGTCCTTCCAGGCCGAGGTCGCGCAGCTGCTGCACCTCGTCAC
>JBEGVR010000265.1:0-16238 GCA_041178265.1 Pseudomonadota bacterium
CAACCCGTTTCGCACCAGCCACCCGGGTGCCCTGCCGGCCAACGTGCGCACCGCCCGCCAGTGAGCGCTGGGCATGACCGCACAGACTGCGGGGGCGCGCATCTTCGCTAGAATCAGAGGAATGTCGTTGACCCTGCGCAAGTTCCTGGCCTGGTGCCTGCTCGCGGCCCTCCCCTGGCAGGGGGTGGCCGCAGCAGCCATGGTGCTGTGCCAGTCGGCACCGCAGACGGGGGCTGTATCGGCCCCCGTGGCGGATCATGCGGTGGTCCATGCGCACCATCCAGGCCATGACGGCGGCGGGGCCCTGACTGCCTCGCATGCCGCCCAGCATGGCGACCCGATGGTTGGCGGCCATGGCTTGCAGGCGGATGCCGATCACCATTGCAGCGCCTGCTCGCTGTGCAGCCATGGTCTGGCCATGCCCGCGATCCCGGTGACGCTGCAGACGCCTTGCGCGCCGCAGGGCCCGATCGCCGGGGTGGTGCTGCGTGCCGACAGCCACGTCGCGCCCGTGCCCGACAAACCACCCCGCGCCTGACGCCTGGCGCCGGCCCACCCGGCGTTCTGTGTGTGGGCCTGAGCCTTGCGCGTCCAGGTCCTGTCCGGTTTCCTTTTTTCCAGCGTCGGGGGTGTCCATGCACGCTTGTTTGATCTTCAGGGGGTGGGCCGTCGTGGCCACCTGCCTCGCGGTTCCTGCGGCGGCCCAGCCCGCAGGAGCGGCCAACGCTTCGTCCGCCTGGCGGTCGGCCTTCGAGGGCTATCAGCCCTACACCGAGGCGCCGTTGGCCTCCTGGCGCGAGTCCAATGACCAGGTCGGCCGCATCGGCGGTTGGCGTGCGTATGCCCGCGAGGCGCAGGAAGCCGCAGCAGGCGCTCCTGCTGCGGTGGCGCCACCCGCAACGGTGCGCCCCCCTGCGGCTGGCACGGCACCCGGCCAGCCTGCGGCACCTGCCGCCGGCCATCGGCATTGAGCGGGGAGGACGACCATGCCTGTACCTTGGCCCCGGACCCGCCCTGCGGGAATCTTCGCCACGCTGTCTATCTTGCTGCTCGCAGGATGCGCCAGCCTGGACATCGACCGCGAGGTGGCCGCCCTCAACGCGGCCCAGCCCGCGTTCACGCAAGGCGCTCTCACAATCGGTCACGATGAAGCAGGCCGGCAGGCGCGCGCGCAGCAGACCGATCGCCTGCTCACCGCGCCCCTTGGCAGGGACGAGGCAGTGCGCCTTGCAATGGCCAACAGCCCCGAGTTGCAGGCCCTGCTGACGCAGCACCTGTCCGACCTGGCCGCGGCACAGGCCTCCGGCCGGATCGCCAACCCGGTCTTCACCCTCGAGCGCGTGCGCAATGGCGACGAACTGGAACTGGGCCGCCTGCTGTCCTTTGGTCTGCTGGACGTGATCACCTGGCCGCAGCGCCATGCCCTGGCGCGCCAGCAGGAGGCCCAGGTGCGCGTCCGACTGAGTGCAACGCTGGTCGACCAGGTCAGTGCGGTGCGCCAGGCCTGGGTGCGCGCCGTGGCGGCGCAACAGGTCGTGGGCTATGCGTACCAGGTGCAGCAGGCCGCCCAGGCGAGCGCCGAACTCGCGCGCCGCATGCAGGCGACCGGCAATTTCTCGCGCCTGCAGCGGGCCCGCCAGCACGCCTTCTACGCCGACGCCACTGCGCGCCTGGCCGGCGCGCAGCATGCGGCCACCGTCGCGCGCGAGGACCTGGTGCGTCGACTGGGCCTGGACGATACGCAGGCACAGCGCCTGCGCCTGCCCGAACGCCTGCCCGACCTGCCGGCGCAGCCCATGGAGCCCGCGCAGGTGGCCGGTGCCGCGCGCGAGCAACGCCTGGACTGGCAGTTGGCGCGCCTGCAACTGGAGGCGGCTGGCCGGGCCCAACGCCTGGATCTGGTCTCCAGCCTGGTGGACGTCGAGGCTGGTGTGCGCCGCGATACGCACTTTGACGCCGGGCAACGCAGCAACCCCCGAGGCTGGGAGCTGGCGCTGCGGCTGCCGCTGTTCGACTGGGGCAGCGCGCGCCGCGCGGCGATGAACGCGCAGTCCCTGGCGGCGGCGCACCGCTACGACGCGGTGACGCGATCGGCCGCGTCGCAACTGCGCGAGGCGTACTCGGCGTACCGCACGTCGTGGGAATTGGTGCGCCACTACCGCGATGAGGTCGTGCCTCTGCGCAAGACCGTCTCGGACGAAAACCTGCTTCGCTACAACGGCATGTTGATCGGCGTTTTCGAGCTGCTGGCCGATACGCGCGAGCAGGTCGGCAGCGTGATGGCGGCGATCGACGCGCAGCAGCAGTTCTGGCTGGCCGACGCCGCCCTGGCCTCCGCACTCACCGGGCGACCGGCCGCTGCGTCCTTGCGTGCCGACTCTGGTTCGACCACTGCATCCCCTTCGGAACCCGCGGGCCACTGAGCCCCCTTGCACAGGAATTTCCACTCCCATGACCAGCAGAAGACATTTCCTCCAGGGCTCTGGCGCGGTGGCGGGCGTGATCGCCGGCGCCGCGGCGGGCGCGGGCGTGAGCCGGGTCGCGATGGCGGCCCTGCCCGAACCCGTGATCCAGGTCCGGCCCGATACCGTGCCCCCGCCACCGCCGCCCACCGGACGGCCTTTCCAGCCGGTGGTCACCCTCAACGGCTGGAGCCTGCCCTGGCGCATGAACGCGGGGGTCAAGGAGTTCCACCTGGTGGCCGAACCCGTGGTGCGCGAAATGGCGCCGGGTTTCAAGGCTCACCTCTGGGGCTACAACGGCCAGTCGCCCGGGCCGACGATCGAGGTGGTGGAGGGCGACCGTGTGCGTATCTTCGTGACCAACCGGTTGCCCGAGCACACCAGCATCCATTGGCACGGCCAGCGCCTGCCCAATGGCATGGACGGCGTCACCGGCTTGAACCAGCCCGGCATCCCCTCCGGCAAGACCTTCGTCTATGAGTTTGTCGCGCGCCGGCCTGGCACCTTCATGTACCACCCGCACGCCGACGAGATGACGCAGATGGCCATGGGCATGATGGGATTCTGGGTCACGCACCCGAAGGAGCGGCATCCGCTGATCGACCCGGTGGACCGGGACTTCGTCTTCCTCCTGAGCGCCTACGACATCGAGCCGGGCTCATACACGCCCAAGATCATGACCATGCTTGATTTCAACCTGTGGAGCTTCAACAGCCGGATCTTCCCGGGCATCGACTCGATGAACGTACGCCACAAGGACAGGGTCCGCATCCGCTTCGGCAACCTGACCATGACCAACCACCCGATCCACCTGCATGGCCACGAGTTCATGGTCACCGGCACCGACGGCGGGCCAACGCCCAAGTCCACCCGCTGGCTGGAGGTGACCACCGACGTGGCGGTGGGCCAGATGCGCCAGATCGAGTTCGTGGCCGACGAGGAGGGTGACTGGGCCTTCCACTGCCACAAGAGCCACCACACCATGAACGCCATGGGCCACAACGTACCCACCATGATCGGCGTGGACCATCGCAACGTGGTGCGCCAGATCTCCAGCCTCATTCCAGATTACATGGTGATGGGCGAGCGGGGCATGGCCGACATGGCCGAAATGGAGATGCCGCTGCCGGACAACACCGCGCCGATGATGACGGGACAGGGGCCGTTTGGTGGCGTTGAAATGGGCGGTATGTTCACCGTGCTCAAGGTGCGCCGCGACCAGAAGCCGGGCGATTACGCCAACCCCGAGTGGTACAAGCACCCGCCGGGCACCGTGGCCTGGGAGTTCAAGGGTGAGCCGCCTGCGCCCGCCCAGGCGCCTGCCGCCTCGCACGGCGGCACGTCGATGCCCCGCCAGGCGCCAGCGGGTCCGGGCGTGGAAGTGCGCGCGCGCAAGCCCGACGGGCACGGCAAGCACCATTGATTCACTTGGAGGTACACCATGAAGCAAACCCACCGTATTTCCTGGATCGTCGCCGCCTGCCTGGCGATGCCGCTGGCGGCCCTTGCGCACACGGCGCATTCCGGGCATGACGCCGCCCACCCCAAGAGCGCGCCCGCCAAGGAGCAAAAGCCCTGGGGCATCGCGGGCGATGCCAAGGACGTGCGTCGCACGATCCAGGTGGCGATGACCGACAACATGCGCTTTACGCCCGGACGCATCGAGGTGCGCCAGGGCGAAACCGTGCGCCTGGTGGTGAAGAACGCCGGCAAGGTCCTGCACGAACTGGTGATCGGCACGCGCCAGGAGCTGGACCAGCACGCCGCGATGATGCAGAAATTCCCGAACATGGAGCATGACGAGCCCTACATGGCCCATGTGGCCGCGGGCAAGACCGGCCAGCTGGTGTGGAACTTCAACCGCGCGGGCGACTTCGAATTCGCCTGCCTGGTCCCGGGGCATTACCAGGCCGGCATGATCGGCAAGATCCGCGTGCTGCCGGCGGCTGCGAAATGAAACGCGAAGGAAAACCCATGAACGCAAACCGAATCATCGGGCGTGGCTGCCGGCGGCGCTCCCTTCTGGCGCTGGTGACCCTGGCCGCCGTGCCTTACGCGGCGACGGGTACGTCCCCGGCACCCGCCATCCTGGTCGAGGTCTGGAAGGACCCCAATTGCGGCTGTTGCCAGGACTGGGTGGTGCACCTGGAGTCCAACGGCTTCACCGTCAAGGTCAACGACACGGGTAACACCGCGATGCGGGCCAAGCTGGGCGTCGACACGAACTACGGCTCCTGCCACACCGCCCTGGTGGGCGGCTATGCCATCGAAGGCCATGTGCCCGCGCGCGAGATCCGGCGGCTGCTCAAGGAAAAGCCGCAGGCCATCGGCCTGGCCGTGCCGGGCATGCCGGTGGGATCTCCGGGGATGGACGGCAAGGCCTATGGCGACCGCAAGGACGCCTATCAGGTGATGCTGCTCACGCGCGATGGCGGGGCGCGCGTTTTCCAGGCGTATCCGGGAAGCAGGAAAGCATGAACACACGCGCACGCCTCTCGTTCCTGGCCCTGGGCATGGGAGTGTTCGCGGTGGCCTTGCCCGCCGTGGCACAGGGTCTCCCGACCGCGGCACCAGCCGCCTCCACGCCGAACCCCACCGCGGCCGACATGGCCAGCGGCGAAGTGCGCCGCGTCGACAAGGCCGTGGGCAAGCTGACCCTGCGCCATGGCGAGATCAAGTCGCTGGACATGCCACCCATGACCATGGTCTTTCAGGTGCTGGATGCCACCTGGCTCGATCGATTGAAGGTCGGCGACAAGGTGCGCTTTCGCGCCGACCAGCAGGGCGGCGCCTACCGGGTGATCGAGTTGCAACTGGCGCCCTAGGCGCCGTTGCCCCGGACGTCCGCGAACAGGTCGAGGGTGCCGGCCTGCGCGTCGTCGCTGGCTGCTGGCGCCGCGCGCATTCCCTCCGGCGCGGCCAGGTCTTCAATCCGTACCAGCTTGCCCACCCGCACCCCCAGTAACCGCAACCGCCGCGACAGGTCCGCCCGCTTGAGGCACTGGCCAGCCGCCTGGCGGATGGTCTTCGCGTCGGCGGTGGGGTGGTCGATCGTCACGTCACGCGTGGCAATCTGGAAGTCGTCATACCGCAGCTTGATGCCGATGGTGCGGCCGGCGTAGCCCTTACGCGCCAGGTCGGCAGCCACACGCTCACACAGGTCGGTGAAGATCGCTCCGAGCTCAGCGCGGTCCCGCGTGGCATGCAGGTCACGCTCGAAGGTGGTCTCGCGGCTCATGGACACGGGTTCGCTCTCGGTGACCACCGGGCGCTCGTCGCGGCCCCAGGCGGCGTCATGCATCCAGGCACCATAGGACCGGCCGAAGTGTTCGACCAGCGCATCGCGCGGTTGCGCGGCCAGCTCGCCGATGGTGCGGATGGACAAGGCGTGCAGCTTCGCCTCGGCCTTGGGCCCGATGCCGTTGATCTTGCGCACCGCCAGCGGCCAGATCTTGGCCTGCAGGTCGTCCTCGAAGACGACGGAAATGCCATTGGGCTTGTTGAACTCGCTGGCCATCTTGGCGATCAGCTTGTTGGGGGCCACGCCGATCGAGCAGGTCAGGCCGGTGCGCTCGAAGATGGCTTTCTGGATCAGGCGTGCCAGTACTCGGCCGCCTTCGCGCTGGCCGCCTGGCACGTCGGTGAAGTCGATGTAGACCTCGTCCACGCCCCGGTCTTCCACCAGCGGCGCGATCTCGCGGATGGTGTCCTTGAACGCCCGCGAGAACCTGCGGATCTCCTCGAAGTCCACCGGGAGCACGATGGCCTGGGGGCACAGGCGCGCCGCCTTCATCATGCCCATGGCCGAGCCCACGCCGAACTGGCGTGCCGGGTAGGTGGCGGTGGTGATGACGCCGCGTCCCACATAGTCTTTCAGGCGGGGGAAGGCGTCGACCGGGATCTCGTGCAGCGGCAGGCCGGCATGCAGCGCGCGCAGCATCTCGTCGACGCGCCGCTTGCCGCCGCCGATCACCACCGGCAGGCCCTGCAGCTGCGGCAGCCGCTGCAGTTCGACGGACGCGAAAAACGCGTCCATGTCCAGGTGGGCGATACGGCGCAGGCGGGTCATGAGCGCCGCCAGGCTGCTCCGCAGCCTCAGTAGGTCCCGGGCAGCAAGATGCCCTTGTCCACGGTGTCGATGTTGGTGCGGCCGCAGAAGGCCATGGTGAGATCGAGTTCCTTGTGGATGATCTCCAGGGCCTTGGTGACACCGGCTTCGCCCATGGCGCCCAGGGCGTACAGGAAGGCGCGGCCGATGTAGGTGCCGCGCGCGCCCAGGGCCCGCGCCTTGAGCACGTCCTGGCCGGAGCGGATGCCGCCGTCCATGTGCACTTCGATCTGCTGGCCCACCGCGTCGACGATGGCGGGCAGCGCGGAGATGGAGGAGGGCGCGCCATCGAGCTGGCGCCCGCCATGGTTAGAGACGATCAGGGCGTCGGCGCCGCTGTCGACGCCCAGGCGCGCGTCCTCCACGTCCTGGATGCCCTTGAGGATAATCTTGCCGCCCCAGCGCTTCTTGATCCAGGCCACATCGTCCCAGGACAGGCCCGGGTCGAACTGCTTGGCCGTCCACTCCGAGAGCGAACCCATGTTCTCGATGCCCTTGACGTGGCCGAAGATGTTGCCGAAGTTGCGGCGCGGGGTGCCCAGCATGCCCAGGCACCAGCGGGGCTTGGTCATGAGGTTGATGATGTTGGGGATCGTGAGCTTGGGCGGTGCGGACAGGCCGTTCCTGATGTCCTTGTGTCGCTGGCCCAGGATCTGCAGGTCCAGGGTGATCACCAGCGCGGAGCAATGGGCCGCCTTGGCGCGGTCGATCAGGCGTTCGACGAAGTCGCGGTCACGCATCACGTACAGCTGGAACCAGAAGGGATGGTTGTCCGTGGCCCGCGCGATATCCTCGATCGAGCAGATGCTCATGGTGGACAGCGTGAACGGAATGCCGAATTTCTTGGCGGCCCTGGCGCCCAGGATCTCGCCGTCGGCGTGCTGCATGCCGGTCATGCCTGTCGGGGCGATGGCCACCGGCATGGCCACCTCCTGTCCCAGCATGGTGGTGCGGGTGGTGCGGCCGTCCATGTTTACCGCCACGCGCTGGCGCAGCAGGATCTTGTCGAAGTCGGTCTCGTTGGCCCGGTAGGTGCCTTCGGTCCAGGACCCCGAGTCGGCGTAGTCGTAGAACATGCGCGGCACGCGCTTCTGGGCCAGCACGCGCAGGTCTTCGATGTTGGTGATCACGGGCACGGGTCGTCTCCTTGTTGTTTTGGACTGCAGTAAAAACAGGTGGCCTCAGGCCAGGCGCGTCCGGTGGCGCGCAATCTGGGCGCGGACCTGGGCCGGCGCGGTGCCGCCCAGGACGTTGCGGGCATTGAGGGACCCGCGCAGCGACAGCACCTCGAACACGTCGGCCCCGATCGCCGGGTTGAACTGCTGCAGCTGCGCCAGCGGCAGGTCGGCCAGGTCCTTGCCCAGGGCGGACGCCGCCTTGACCGCGTGGGCCACGGTTTCGTGGGCGTCCCGAAACGGCAGACCCTTCTTGGCCAGGTAATCGGCCAGGTCGGTGGCCGTGGCGTATCCGCGCAGCGCGGCGCGTTCCATGGCCTCGGGCTGCACGGTGATGCCACCGGCCATCTCGGCGAAGATGCGCAGCGTGTCCTTGAGCGTGTCGACGGTGTCGAACAGCGGCTCCTTGTCCTCCTGGTTGTCCTTGTTGTAGGCCAGGGGCTGTCCCTTCATCAGCGTGATCAGTCCCATGAGGTGGCCCACCACGCGCCCGGTCTTGCCGCGCGCGAGTTCGGGCACGTCCGGGTTCTTCTTCTGCGGCATGATGGAAGATCCGGTGGTGAAGCGGTCGGCCAGCGTGATGAAGCCGAAGTTCTGCGACATCCACAGGATCAATTCCTCCGAGAGCCGGCTCACGTGCACCATGGCCAGCGAGGCTGCGGCGGTGAACTCGATCGCGAAGTCGCGGTCGCTCACCGCGTCCAGGGAGTTCTGGCAGACGCCGTCCATGCCCAGCGTGCGCGCCACGCGCTCGCGGTCCAGCGGATAGCTGGTGCCGGCCAGGGCAGCGGCGCCCAGGGGCAGGCGGTTCAGGCGACGGCGCGCGTCGGCCATGCGCTCGGCGTCGCGCGCGAACATCTCCACATAGGCCAGCATGTGGTGGCCGAAGCTCACGGGCTGGGCCACCTGCAGGTGGGTGAAGCCGGGAAGGATCACCTCGGCGTGCTGGTCGGCGAGGTCGACCAGCGCTTTTTGCAATTGAACGAGCAGGCCGGTGATCAGGTCGATCTCGTCGCGCAGCCACAGGCGCACGTCGGTGGCGACCTGGTCGTTGCGGCTGCGGCCGGTGTGCAGGCGCTTGCCGGCGTCGCCCACCAGCTGGGTCAGGCGGGCTTCGATGTTCAGGTGCACGTCCTCGAGGTCCAGCTTCCATTCGAAGCGGCCTGACTCGATCTCTGCGGTGATCTGCGCCATGCCGCGTTCGATCGCGGCACGGTCTTCCTGGCCGATCACGCCCTGTGCCGCCAGCATGTCGGCATGCGCGAGCGACCCCTGGATGTCTACCCTCCACAGGCGCTTGTCGAAAGCGACGCTGGAGGTGTAGCGCTTGACGAGGTCCGACATGGGCTCCGAGAACAGCGCGGACCAGGCCTGGGATTTTTGATCGAGTTGGTTGTGCGACATAAGCGGTGAATAATCGGGAAATGAATACTTTGAAATTAACAAAGATTCCCGATGGGGCGACTGCCTGGATTATCGGCGTTCCTCGCTCCCATGAGGGCCTGAAGGGGCGGGCCGCACCGTGACGGCGTTGCAGGTCCTCGTCGTCGATGGCCCGGCGCAGGCTCGTTCGCGCTGGCGCGCCCTGCTCGCGCAGTGCGAGGCGCCCGCGGCGACGGTGGCCGGCGAGGCCGCCGACGCGGTGCAGGCCATGGAGTCGCTGGGTCGCCGGCATTTCGACCTCGTGCTCCTGGACATGTGCCTGCCGGGGGTGGACGGACTGGTGCTGGCCCGGGCGCTGCGCGATCGCCCCCGGCCCCACCCGGTGGTGCTGGTCTCGCACCGCGCGGAGCATGCGGCGCTGGCTTTCGATGCCGACGTCACCGACTTCCTGACCTGGCCCGTGCAACCCCAGCGTCTGCAGCAGGCCCTGCGCAAGGTGCAGCGCCTGAGGGACCCTGCGGCACCGGCACCGGCAGCGGGGGCGGACATGCTCCTGATCCCGCAGCGCGATCAGGTGTTGCGCCTGCCCGTGCCCGAGGTGGTCTATTTCCGGGCGGAAATGAAATACCTGACGGTCCGTACTGCCCGCCACAGCTACTTGCTCGAAGGCTCCCTGGCCGACCTGCAGGCCCGCCTGGCCGGCCAGTTCCTGCGCGTGCACCGCAATGCGCTGGTGGCGCTGCGCTGCATGCGCGCCCTGCAGCGCGCTGCGGCCGGTCAGCCGCAAGAGGACCGGTGGTTCCTGCGCCTGGACGGGATCCAAGAGACCGTGGCGGTCTCCCGCCGCCAGCTGCCGGCCGTGCGCGCCTGGTTCAAGGAAATAGGCTGACCGCTTAGGCCGGCCAGGGCAGGCGTTAACCGGTGTTGCGCAGGCCCGCCGCGATGCCGTTGATCGAGATATGGATGCCTCGCTGCAGCCGCTCGTCGACGCGGCCCTCGCGGTAGCGGCGCACCAGTTCCACCTGCAGGTGGTGCAGCGGGTCGATGTACGCAAAGCGGTGGCGGATCGAGCGTTGCAGCGACGGGTTGCCGGCCAGGCGCTGGCGTTCGCCCGTGATCGACTGCAAGGCGTCGACTGTGCGTTGCCACTCGGCCTCGATGGCGCTGAACACGCGCTTGCGCAGGCGCGCGTCACCCACGAGCTCGGCGTAGCGCGAGCCCAGCGCGAGGTCGCTCTTGGCCAGCACCATGTCGATGTTGGACAGCAGCGTGCGAAAGAAGGGCCAGTGGCGGTACATCTTCTGAAGCAGGGCCAGGCCGTCCTTCCTGGACTGGCCCGGGGTCTCGTCGAGGAAGGCCTGCACCGCGGCGCCAAAGCCATACCACCCCGGCAGCGTCAGCCGGCACTGGCCCCAGCTGAAACCCCAGGGGATGGCGCGCAGGTCCTCGATTCGCTGGCCGGCCTTGCGCGAGGCCGGGCGCGAGCCGATATTGAGCTGGGCAATCTCGCGGATCGGGGTGGCACTGAAGAAGTAGTCGGCGAAGCCGGGGGTCTCGTAGACCAGCTTGCGATAGGACCGCATGCCGGCCTGCGAGAGCGCCTCGGCGGCGGCCAGGAAGGCGCGGGGCGCGGGCTTGGCGGGTTGCAGCAGCGTGGCCTCCAGCGTGGCGGCCACCAGGGTCTCCAGGTTGCGCCGGCCAATTTCGGGGTTGGCGTACTTGGAGCCGATCACCTCGCCCTGTTCGGTCAGACGGATCTGCCCGCGCACCGTGCCCGGGGGCTGGGCCAGGATGGCCTGGTAGCTGGGACCGCCCCCCCGACCCACGGTGCCGCCACGGCCATGGAACAGGCGCAGCTGGATCTTGTGGCTGTCGGCGAGTTCATCGAACAGGTCCACCAGCACGATCTCCGCGCGATACAGCTCCCAGCTACTGGTGAAGATGCCGCCGTCCTTGTTGCTGTCGCTGTACCCCAGCATGATGTCCTGCTCTGCGCCTGATCGCTGCACCATGCGGGCGATGCCAGGCAGGCCATAGAACTCGCGCATGATCGGCGCCGCATTGCGCAGGTCCTCGATGGTCTCGAACAGCGGGACGACGATCAGGCCGGCCCGCGCGTCGCCGTCCAGCGTGCCGGTGTACAGCCCGACTTCCTTTTGCAGCAGCAGCACCTCCAGCAGGTCGCTGACCGTCTCGGTGTGGCTGATGATGTAGTGGCGGATCGACTGTGGCCCGAAGCGCTCGCGCAGGGCGCGTGCGCGCTCGAAGACGGCCAGCTCGGATCGGGTGCGCTCGCAGTAGGCGGCATCGATCACGCGCAGCGGCCTGGCATCGGACAGCAGCCGCAGCAGCAGGTCCCTGCGGGCGGGTTCATCGAGATCGGCATACCGCGCCTCGATGCGCGCGGTGGCCAGCAAGTCGGCGACCACCGCCTCGTGCTGGTCGGAGCTTTGGCGCAGGTCCATGGTCGCCAGGTGGAAGCCGAACACGTCCACCGCCCGGATCAGGGGCGCGAGGCGCTGCGCCACCAGGGCCTGACCATGCGCGGCGAGGAGCGAGTCCCGGATGGTGTGCAGGTCGGCGCCGAGTTCCTCGGGGCGCAGGTAGGGGTTCTGCGGCGGCAGCGCGTGGCGCGCCGCCTCGCCGCCGGTGTAGGCCTGCAAGGTGGCCGCCAGGCGCGCGTACATGCCGGCCAGGGCGCGCCGATAAGGCTCGTCCTGCCGGTGTTCGTTCGTGTCGGGGGAGCTGTCGGCGAGCGCTCGCATGGCGGGCGTGACCTGCACCAGCAGGGCGGACTGCGACAGCTCGCTTCCCAGCCAGTGGATCTCGGTCAGGTAATGGCGCAGGGCCACCTCGCACTGGCGGCGCAGGGCGTGTTCCAGGGTCTGCGCGTTCACGTTGGGGTTGCCGTCGCGGTCGCCGCCGATCCACATCCCCATGCGCAGGAAGCTGGCCACGCGGGTCTGGCCCAGTGCCCGCTCGAGGTTGTCATACAGCTTGGGGATTTCGCGCAGGAACGTGGCTTCGTAGTAGGACAGTGCGTTCTCGATCTCGTCGGCCACCGTGAGCTTGGTGAAGCGCAGCAGGCGCGTCTGCCACAGCTGCATCACGCGGGCGCGGATCTGCGCCTCGTTGGTGGCCAGCTCGCGTGGGGCCAGCGCGTCGCGGGGCAGGGCGCGTGCGCGGATTTCGTCGCGTGCGGCCAGCAGGTGCGCGATATCGCGTTCGGCATCGAGGATGCTTTTGCGCTGGACCTCGGTGGGGTGGGCGGTGAGCACCGGCGACACATAGCTGCGGGCCAGGGCCTGCGCGATGGCCCGCGGCTGGATGCCGGCCCAGCGCAGGCGGGCCAGGGCGACCTCGATGCTCCCCTCGTGGGTGTCGCCCGCGCGTTCGTGAATCATGCGCCGGCGGATATGGTGGCGGTCCTCCGCCAGATTGGCCAGGTGACTGAAGTACGTGAAGGCGCGGATCACGCTCACCGCCTGGTCGCCGGAGAGCGACTTGAGCAGCGTCTTGAGGGCGCGATCGGCCTCCTGGTCGGCGTCGCGCCGGAAGGCCACGGACAGCTTGCGTATGCGTTCCACCAACTCGTAGGCCGGCACGCCTTCCTGTTCGCGGATCACGTCGCCCAGGATGCGCCCGAGCAGGCGGATGTCTTCCACCAGCGGTTTTTCGTTGTCGCGGGCGCGGCGCCCCGGGGTGTCGGCCTGGGTCTTGGGCGGGTTGGTGGGCATGGCGGGCGGATCCTCCTGGCACGGCGCGCACACGACGCGGGAACGATGCCCGCATCGGGCCGGCCGTGTGCTTATTTGTGCTTATTTTTTCGGCAGGCAGCATGCTAGCATCGGCCGATTGTTTCTTGACGACGAACAGGTTACGACCTTGAGCCACCTTGTCATCGCCACCCGCGAAAGCCGTCTCGCCCTGTGGCAGGCCGAACATGTTCAGGCCCTGCTGCAAGCGCGGGGCCACCAGGTGGGGCTCCTGGGCATGACCACCCGGGGCGACCAGATCCTGGACCGCAGCCTCAGCAAGGTGGGCGGCAAGGGCCTGTTCGTCAAGGAGCTGGAGGTCGCCCTCGAGGAAGGCCGCGCCGACCTCGCCGTGCACTCGCTCAAGGACGTGCCCATGGAACTGCCCCAGGGCTTCACCCTGGGCTGCGTCATGGCGCGCGAGGACCCGCGGGACGCGCTCGTTTCCAACCGCTACGCCAGCCTGTCTGAGCTGCCTGAAGGCAGCGTGGTCGGCACCTCCAGCCTGCGGCGTGTCGTCCTGCTGCGCGCCTTGCGGCCGGACCTGCGCATCGAGCCCCTGCGCGGCAACCTCGACACGCGCCTGCGCAAGCTCGATGACGGCCAGTACGAGGCCATCGTGCTGGCGGCCGCCGGCCTCAAGCGCCTGGGGCTGGGCGCGCGCATCCGCCAGATCTTCGAGCCCTCCGAGATGCTCCCCGCCGCCGGCCAGGGCGCCTTGGGCATCGAGGTGCGCAGCGCCCGCCCGGAGGTGACCGACCTGCTCGCGCCGCTGGCGCACCAGCCCACCTGGCTGGCCGTCGCCGCCGAGCGTGCCGTCAGCCGCGCGATGGGAGGCAGCTGCTCGATGCCGCTGGCGGCCCATGCACGCTTCGCCTCCGGAGAGACCCTGGACCTGCGAGCCGCCTGGGGCGACCCGGACGGCCAGGCCACCCTGGTGCAGGTGCAGGCCAGCGCGCCCGTCACCGACCTGGCGCAGGCCGCCGCCCTGGGCCTGCAGGTGGCCGGCCAACTGCGCGCGGGCGGTGCCCGCTGACCTGACCTCTGCGCGCGCGCGGGCGCAGGCGCCCGCCGTCTTCGTGACCCGTCCCGAGCGAGAGTGCGAGCGCTGGGTCCGGACCTTGCGCGAACAGGGCTTCGAGGCCCACCCCATGCCGCTGATTGCGATTTCCCCAGCGCCCGACGCGGCGTCCGTGGCGGCAGCCCGCAGCGCTCTGCCTGACTGCGTGGCCGCGATGTTCGTGAGCGCCAACGCGGTCGAAGGATTCTTCGGCGCTCCGGGTGTCGCCTGGCCCGCGGGCACGCGCGCCTGGGCGACCGGGCCGGGTACCGCGCGGGCGCTGCGGGATGCGGGGGTGCCACCCTCGCAGATCGACGCGCCGCCGCCGGATGCGGCCCGCTTCGACTCCGAGGCCCTGTGGGATCGGGTGGGTGCCCGCATCCGGCCGGGCGATCGTGTGCTGATCGTGCGGGGTGGCGATGCGCAAGGGCAGGCCGCGGGCCGTGACTGGCTCGCCTTGCAGCTGCAGGCCTGCGGCGCACGCGTCGATACCGCCGTGGCCTACGTGCGTGACCTCCCGCTCTGGGACGAGCGCCGGCGCGCCCAGGCGCGGGCGGGGGCCCGCGACGGCGGCTGGTGGCTTTTCAGCAGCTCCGAGGGCGTGGACAACCTCGCCGAGCTGGTGCCGGCCCAGGACTGGTCGTCCGCGCGGGCCCTCTGCACGCATCCGCGCATCGGGGATGCGGCGCGGACTGCGGGTTTCGGCCGGGTCGCCATCGTGCGTCCCGGCCTCCAGGACATCGTGGCCTTTCTACAATCGCCTGCATGAGCGATACCCCCGCCCGCGACGATCCGGCTGCGCCCGGCCTGGCGCCTGTCACGCCCGCCCCCGCGCCTGACAGGCCGTCGGGCGCCGGCGTTGTCGTCGCCAGGCCGATTTACTACCTGCTGTTCCTGCTGGTTGCCGTGGCCCTGGTGGCCAGCCTCTTGCTTTGGCAGAAGCTTTCCGGCATTCAGGAGCAGTTGGCCCGCCAGAGCGCCGACTCCGGTGCCACCGCGATCGAAGCGCGGACCCTGGCCCGTCAGGCCCAGGAACTGGCGCGCGAGACCGCCACCCGGCAGGCCGTGGCCGATACCCGCCTGGGCGAGGTGGCCTTGCAGCGTACGCAGCTCGAGGAGCTGATGCAAAGCCTGACCCGCTCGCGCGACGAGAACCTGGTCTTCGACATCGAATCGGCCCTGCGCCTGGCGCAGCAGCAGTCGCAGGTCACGCTCAGTCCTGAGCCCCTGCTGGCAGCCCTGCGCGGCGCCGAGCAACGCCTGGCGCGTGCCGGGCACCCGCGCCTGGTACGTGTGCGTGCCGCCATCACCCGCGATATCGACCGGATCAAGGCGGCCTCGGTGGCCGATGTCCCCAGCCTCCTGATTCGCATGGACGAACTCGCGCGCATGGTCGATGAATTACCGGTGGCCAATGCGGTGGGGGCCGCCATCCCCGCGGGCGGCACCCGGGAGTCGTCGCAGAAGCCCCCAGCGCCAACCGCCTGGTGGGAACGTGCCCTGAACCTGGTGGGCGATGAAGCGCGCCGCCTGCTGCGGGTCAGCCGGATCGACCAGCCGGAGGCAGTGCTGGTGTCGCCCGAGCAGTCGTTCTTCCTGCGCGAAAACCTCAAACTCAAGCTGCTCAATGCGCGCCTGTCCCTGCTGGCCCGCCAGTCCGACCTGGCCCGCAGCGACCTTGCGGCAGCCGGTCAGGCCCTCTCGCGGTATTTCGATGCGTCGGCGCGCCGCACCCAGGTGGCCACGGCCATCCTGCAGGACCTGCAGACGCAATTGCGACGCGTGGACCTGCCTCGCATCGACGAGACCCTGGCCCTGCTGGACGCCACGGCGGCCAATCGCTGACGCGCCGGGCGACACGAAGACTCCCCGATGCGCGCCGCACTCTGGTTGCTTGTCCTGTTCGCCGTTGCCGCGGCCATCGCCTTGTTCGCCGGCAACAACCAGGGCACCGTCACCGTGTTCTGGCCGCCTTACCGCATCGACCTCTCGCTGAACCTGGTGCTTCTGCTCGGCATGGCGGCCTTTGTGCTGCTGTATGCGGCCTTGCGTGGCGTGTCGGCCCTCTTCAATCTCCCGCGAGAGGCGCTGCGCTGGCGCAACCAGCAGAAGGAGCGTGCGCTGCACCTGATGCTGGTGGACTCGATTGCCCACCTGACCGCGGGCCGCTTTCTCAGGGCGCGCAAATCGGCCGAAGCGATGCTGTCCCAGGAGCAATCCCTGCGCGAAGCCGGGGTGCGCCTGCCGCACGGCCAGCCCCTGCGCGCCCTGGCCCACCTGCTGGTGGCCGAGAGC
>JBEGVR010000266.1:0-2724 GCA_041178265.1 Pseudomonadota bacterium
ACGCGGCCGAGTACTACGTGGCGGGCCGGCGGGTGCCCGCCATCTACAACGGCATGGCCACCGGCGCTGACTGGATGTCGGCCGCCTCGTTCATCGGCATGGCCGGACCGCTCTACCGCACTGGCTACTCGGGCCTGGCCGTCCTCAGGGGCTGGACCGGTGGCTCCTGCCTGGTGGCGCTGTTCCTGGCGCCCTACCTGCGCAAGTTTGGGCAGTTCACGATTCCGGACTTCCTGGGTGCGCGATACGAAGGCAACATCGCGCGCTTCGTGGGCATCGTCATCGCCATCTTCGTGTCCTTTGTGTACGTGGTGGCGCAGATCTACGGTGTGGGCCTGATCACCACGCGCCTGTCGGGCGTGGCTTTTGAGCTCGGCGTGTTCCTGGGGCTGGCCGGCATCCTGGTGTGCTCCTTCCTGGGCGGCATGCGCGCGGTGACCTGGACGCAGGTGGCACAGTACATCATCCTGATCATTGCCTACATGATTCCGGTGGTGTGGCTGTCGGTCAAGCAGACCAGCGTGCCGATTCCGCAGGCGATCTACGGCCTCCAGCTGCAGAAAGTCACCGAGAAGGAAAAGGCCCTGATCGACGACGCCAAGGAAAAGGAAGTCATCGCGGTCTTCAAGCAGCGTTCGGACGACCTGGCCGCCAAGCTCAAGGACCCCAAGGCTGCCCTGGAGGCCGACAAGGCCGCGGCCACCCAGAAGGTCGAGGAGCTCAAGACCGCCAACGCGCCCGCCGCCGAGCTCGCCGCTGCAGAGAAGTCGCTGGCCGCCCTGCCCAAGAACGAGGAAGAGGCCAAGAAAACCTGGACCGCCGCCAAGGCCGCAGCCGACGCGCGCACCCGGCCGCTGGGCGGCATGCCGCGCCATGCGCAGCAGTTCGCGGGCGACCCCAAGGGCGATGCCAAGGCCCAGGAAACCTTCGACACCTCGCGCCGCAACTTCCTGGCGCTGGTGTTCTGCCTGATGCTGGGCACGGCCGCGCTGCCGCACATCCTGATGCGCTACTACACCACGCCCTCGGTGAAGGAGGCGCGCAGCTCGGTGACCTGGTCGCTGTTCTTCATCTTCCTGCTGTACTTCACCGCGCCGGCCCTGGCCGTGCTGGTCAAGTACGAGGTCTTCACCGTGCTGGTGGGCACGCCGTTTGACAAGCTGCCGGCCTGGGTGTCGCAGTGGTCGGCGGTCGATCCCGCGCTGCTGTCGGTGACCGACGTCAACAAGGACGGGCTGCTGCAGCTCGGTGAGATCCGCATCGGCGGCGACATCGTGGTGCTGGCCACGCCGGAGATCGCGGGCCTGCCCTATGTGGTGTCAGGCATGGTGGCCGCCGGCGGCCTGGCCGCGGCGCTGTCCACGGCGGACGGCCTGCTGCTGACGATCGCCAACGCGCTGTCGCACGACCTGTACTACAAGATGATCGACCCGAACGCGTCGGCCTCCCGCCGCGTGTCCATCTCCAAGGCCCTGCTGCTGGTGGTGGCCCTGATGGCGGCCTATGTGGCGGCGCAGAAACCGGCCGACATCCTGTTCCTGGTGTCCGCCGCGTTCTCGCTGGCGGCAGCGGGTTTCTTCCCGGCGCTGACCCTGGGCATCTTCTGGAAACGCGCCAACAAGTGGGGAGCGATCCTGGGCATGTCCTCGGGCTTCCTGGTCACGTTCTACTACATGGCCACCACCCAGCCCTGGCTGCGCGGCGTGTTCGGCGTGACCAGCCCGGTCGAGCTGTGGTGGGGCATCTTGCCCATCTCGGCCGGCGTGTTCGGCGTGCCCTTGGGCTTTGCGGTCATGATCATCGTGAGCCTGCTCACGCCTGCGCCCAAGCGCGAGATCCAGGAACTGGTGGAGCATGTGCGCTACCCCAGCCTGGCCCAAGACCGCGCCTGAGTCCGCTGCTGCCACCCCGGCCGTCCTCACGGCCGGGGACGTCTTCCCAGCCCCGTTTCGGAGGGGCTTTTTTTTGCGCCGGTCGGCGGTTGGGGGTGGCGATTGCAGGCCATCGGCCGCGTGTCGCGAAGCTCAGGGCAGCTTCAGGCGGGCAGCGCAGTGGCCTTGCATGCCGCAGACGATGCCCGATTCAAGCCTTGCGCCGTATCCCCACCGGCACCTGCGGCGCCGCCTCCCAGTCCGGGCCCTGGAACCAGGCACCGCCGTCGAGGCAATCGCGCAGCATGGGCAGGGCGTCCAGGCCCCAGAAGAGCTTGCCGTCCACTTCGATGGTGGGCACGCCGAAGGCGCCCCGGGCCAGGGCCTCGTCGGAGTTGGCCTTGAGCCTGGCCTTGACGGCCTCGCCGGCCGCATCGTCCGCGGGCTTGAGTTGCGCCTTGAGGGCGGCCAGGCGCTCGGGGTCCAGCGGGGAGCCGCCCTGGGCCCAGACATGGCGAAAAATGGTTTCGCAGACCCAGCGGTTGGGCTGGCCGGCCTCGCTGCAGGCCATGGCCAGGCGCAGCAGTTCGATGGGGTTGAACGGATGCTCGGCCGTCATGGCCATGGGCGTGCCCTGAGCCTGGGCCAGCCAGAGCACATGGCGGTAGGTCCAGTCGCGCTTGGCGGGCATCTCGGCCGGACCCAGGCTGCCGTGCGCCTTGAGCAGGCTGGCAAACAAGATGGGCTTGTAAGTCACGCTGTAGCTCAGGCCCTGCAGCGCCTGCGGCAGTTTCTCGAAGGCCAGGTAAGCGTAGGGCGAGATGAAGTCGAGGTAGAAGGTGAGGTGTTTCAT
>JBEGVR010000267.1:0-18501 GCA_041178265.1 Pseudomonadota bacterium
AAAGATCCTTAGATGGCCCATGTCACCGCGCACCACGAAGGGCGCGGCACCATAGATGCTGCGGCCGGCGCCGGGCTCGAGTTCGACGCGGGTCGCCTTGCGGTTGGCGTCCACCACGCACAGGCGGGCCGGCTTGTCGGCCACCACGTAGACGAAATTGCCCGCCTTGCGCGGTTCGCTCGGCGTGTAGGCCACCGAGGACACGGCCGCATCGGCCTTGCAGCCAGGATCGGCCGCGACGGCCGCGACAGCCACGGCGGGTGCGACGGTCGCGGATGGAGTGGCGAGCGCGGGCGCAGGCGCAGTGGCTGCGGGCACTTCGGGAGGGGTCTCCGGCGCGACCGCGACCGCGGCCGCGGCCACCCCAGGCGCGTTCGGCACACGAGCCTCGGCGGGTGCGCTGGCCGCCGTGGGCTGGCGCGGCGGCTTGGGACCGACCAGGGCATAGGCGCCGACGGCCAGGGCCACCAGGGCACCAAGGGCTGCGATCCGCCAGGCACCGCGCTCGGACCGCCCGCGGGGATACGCTGGGGGTGATGGCGCCTGGGCGAAGCGGGGGCCGGGCGGGGCGGCTTCGGGCAGCGATGCGGGCGGCGGCTCGGGCGGGAGGCTCAGGGACGCTGGCGCAGGGGCGGCTGGGGCCGCTGGCGGCGCGACGTACCCCAGCTTGGCCAGGAGGGTGCGCCCCATGTGGGCCTTGATCTCCGGGCTGTAGAACTCTCCGCCCTCGCCCTCCTCGAGCCCGCGCACCTGGTGCACGGTCATGGTCCCCATGCGCGCCAGCACGACACGGTCGAGGCCTGCCTGCTCTCGCAAGGTCTTGAGCAATTCACCGTCCGAGCGTTGCCACAACGGAGACGTCATAAGGGAGGAAAGGCGCCAGGGGGCGCGACCAGTAAGGGGGGCATTCTTTCAAGCGGCGCGGCCGCGCGTCCATACCCCAAATGGTGTGTCGCCCCGGCGCGCCGTCGCCCTGGCGACATCAGCCCTTGCGCTTGGCGCGCGGGTGGGCCGCGTCGTAGGCCTGGGCCAGGTGCTGGAAATCGAGCCGCGTGTAGACCTGGGTGGTGGAGATGCTGGCATGCCCCAGCATCTCCTGCACGGCCCGCAGGTCGCCGCTCGATTGCAGGACGTGGCTGGCGAAGGAGTGGCGCAGCATGTGGGGGTGCACTGGCGCGGCCAGTCCGGCGCGCAGGCTGCGCGCTCTCAGGGCCTTCCATGCGGCCTGCGGCGTCATGCGCTGGCCACGCGGTCCGAGGAAAAGCGCCGACGGGTCGGCCTCGGCGCCGCGGCACGCCGGCGGGGCCCGCGGCCCGATGCGCTGGGCCTGCCACCGGGCCAGGGCCTGCAGCGCCGCATGGCCCACCGGCACGGTGCGGCGCTTGCCGCCCTTGCCCAGGACATGGGCCTGCCCGGCGTCGGCATCGACCCAGCCCCGGGCGCTGGCACTGGCCACCACGTCCAGCCCCAGCAGTTCGCCCACGCGCAGGCCGCCGCCATAGAGCAGTTCCACGATCGCCGCGTCGCGCGCTTCGCGCCAGGGGTCGGCCTCGAGGTCCTGGTAAGCGGCGAGTTGAACCGCGTCATCGACGCTCAGGGCCTTGGGCAAGGGACGCGGCGATCTGGGTGCGCGCACGTCGGCCACCGGGTTGTGGGTGACCTGCCCTTCGCGCCCCAGCCAGGCGTAGAAACCGCGCCAGCCCGAGAGGATCAGGGCGATGCCGCGTCCGCTGCGGCCGCCACCATGCATCTGGGCGACCCAGCGGCGCACATGGGCGGCCTGCACCTGCTGCAGGCCCAGGCCCGCAGCCTGCGCGTTGGCCTGCAGGCGCGCCAGGTCCAGGGCATAGAGTTCGACGGTGCGCGCGGCGAGGCGCTTGCCGACGCGGACGTGCTCGAGGTATTTCTCAACGAGGTCTGGCTGGCCCCCACGTCCGCCCTCTGCGTGTGGCGTCCTGCCCCCCGGGGGGGGCTTCGCGCCTTGGGGCGGCCCGGCGGCGCTCATGTCCTCATGTTTCCTCAAGTACCTCAGTCGCGACGCAGGCGGGCGAGCGCTGCGCTGGCCAGTTCGGCGATGCGCTCCAGGAAATCGGTGCCCATGCCGCCCGTGAAACGCTGCGGGTCGGGCGAAGCCAGCACCATCAGGCCGAAGGCGGGGGTGGTGTTGCCGATGAGGCCTTCGCGCAGCGGGATCATGGCCAGCGATGCGGCCTGCCCCGGGACTTCGAGCCAGCCCGCGGCCTCGAAGCCTGAATTGATGCCGCAATAGGGCTGGGTGAGGGAACTGGCGAAGCTGCGCACGTCTTCGCTCACCCCCTGCGCGAAGGATTGCGCGGCATGCCGCTCGTGCAGGCCCCACAGGCGCAGGGCGGCCTGCGGCACCAGGAACTGGTCCTGGATCTCGGAGACGATGGCGGCGGGCAGCGTGTCGTCGCCGGCCACCGAGAGCAGCTGCAGCGCCCAGCGATGCAGGCGGCCCGAGATGACCATGTTCTCGCTGCCATGGCGGATCATGTCCATCATGCGCAGCTCCAGGGCCCGGATCTTCTCGCGCAGCATCTCGGCCTGGCGTTCCTGCAGGCTCACCGCGCGGTTGCCGTGCGGGCTATTGAGCTGCACGCTGGCCAGGAGCTCGGCGTGGCGCTGGAAGAAATCGGGGGTGTTCGCCAGGTAGTTGGCGATGTCGTCTTCTGTGATCGGGTTCATGGCATCGTTGTTAAGGGTCATGTCGGAATCTCCACCTCGCCTTCGAACACGGTGACGGCCGGGCCGGTCATGCGCACCGGCGTATCGCCACCGTCCCATTCGATCGTGAGCAGGCCGCCGCGCGTGTGCACGTCGACCCGCCGGTCCAGGAGCCCCAGGCGGATGCCGGCCACGACCGCGGCGCAGGCGCCGGTGCCGCAGGCCAGGGTCTCGCCCACGCCGCGCTCCCAGACGCGCAGTCGGACCTGCACCCGGTCCACCACCTGCAGGAAGCCGACATTCACCCGGCGCGGGAAGCAGGGATGGCGCTCCAGGCGCGGGCCGAGCGAAGCGACGGGCGCCACCTCCGCGTCCGGCACCCGCAGCACCGCATGGGGATTGCCCATGGACACCACGGCCACGGGCACGGCGGCTGTATCCACCACGACGGGCCACAGCTGCCAGGGGCCGCTGGCCTGGGGCGTCAGGCCTGTGGGGTCGAAGGGAATGGCCGGCAGGTCGAAGACGGGCGGGCCCATGTCCACGGTGACGCGGCCGTCCTCGAGCATGTGAAGCTCCAGGACGCTGCTCCTGGTCTGGACCCGCACCGTGGAAAGGTCGGTCAGGCCGCGTTCGCGCACGAAGCGCACGAAGCAGCGGGCGCCATTGCCGCAGTGCTCGACCTCGCCGCCGTCGGCATTGTGGATCGCGTATTCGAAATCGATGCCGGCCTGGGGCGAGGGGCGCACGGACAGGATCTGGTCGGCACCGACACCGAAATGGCGGTCGGCCAGCCACCGGTATTGCTGCGGCGAGAGGTTCAGGCGCCCGCGGGTTTCGTCCAGGACGACGAAGTCGTTGCCCGCGCCCTGCATCTTGGTGAAGCGAACGCGCATCGGCGCATTATCGGTCAGTGGCGCGAAGCGCCACCGGGCCCGTGATGTAATTGCGCGCATGGTCAGAGCCACCCAATTGCTGCATGCTCCGCGCGCGCCCGCGCCCCTGCGGCCAGCCGCCACGGTGCTCCTGATGCGGGACACGCCCGCGGGCCCCGAGGTCCTCATGAGCCGCCGCTCGGCGACCGCGAGTTTCGCGCCCGGCGCCTACGTGTTTCCCGGCGGCGGCATCGACCCTGCCGATGCCACCGCCCATCACATCGCCGCGCGCCGCCCCACCCAGGGCGACCTGCACCTGACCCAGGCGATCGCCGCCATCCGCGAGAGCTTCGAGGAACTGGGCGTGCTGCTGGCGCGTCACGCCGACGGGCGCTTTGCCACAGGCGCGGATATCGCCGCGATGGACCGCCGCGCCCCCTTCGCGCCCCAGTGCAAGGCACGCGGGCTGACCCTGGCGGCCGACGGCGTGTTCGTGCTGGCGCACTGGATCACCGACCGCGACATCTCCCGGCGCTTTGACGTGCCATTTCTCGTGGCGCGCATGCCGCAGGGACAGGAGCCGGTGGCCGACGAGTCCGAGCAGTTCGAGCCGGTGTGGGTGCGGCCCGCGCAGGCCCTGGAGCGCCACGAGGCGGGCCACTTCTTCATGATCTTCCCGACCATCCGCACCTTGCAGCGGCTGGTGGACTACACCAGCGTGCAGGCGATGCTCGACGCCTGCGCCGGCGAGCAGCCCCTGTGGACCAGCTGCCCGCGTGCCGGCCTGCGACATGGCCGTGAAGCGCGCTTCATGGAGCACGAGGCGCCCTACGGCGAGCTGGCCCTGGTCTGCCCCGACGGCCAGATCGTGCACCCGCTGGATTGGCAGACCGAGCGGCCCGTGCCGCTGCTGCGGCACCTGCAACGCCTGACCGCCCCCAACCCCGGCATGATGACTGGCCCAGGCACGAATACCTATGTGGTGGGTGATGCCGCCACCGGCTATCTGGTGATCGACCCCGGCCCTGACGACGCGGGCCATGTCCAGCGCATCGTGCAGGCCACGGGCGGCGATGTGCGCGCCATTGTCTGCACCCACTCGCACCCGGACCACTCACCGGCCGCACGCCCGATGCAGGCGCGCTGCAAGAGCCGCCCCGCCATCCTGGGCCTGCCCTCGCTGCCGACGGCCCGGGCTGACAGCGCCTTCACGCCCGACCAGGCGCTGGCCGATGGCCAGGTGGTCACGCTGGAAGGCGGCGGCCTGACCCACCGGCTGCAGGTGGTGCACACCCCGGGCCATGCCGCCAATCACCTGTGCCTGATGCTGCTGGAGGACGGCCTGCTGTTCTCGGGCGACCACATCCTCAATGGCAGCACCACGGTCGTGGCACCGCCCGATGGCGAGATGACCGCCTACCTCGATTCGCTGGACCGCCTGGCGGGCCTGTGCGGGCAGCACGGCATCGAGTTCATCCTGCCCGCGCACGGCCATGTGCTGGGTGACGCGCCGCAGGCGATCGCCAAGCTCAAGGCGCACCGGCTGGCGCGCGAGGCCAAGGTCTTGCGGGTGATGCAGCAGGTGCCCCAGGGCACGCTGCAGGACTGGCTGCCGCTGGCCTACGACGACGTGCCGGTGTCGATCCGGCCGGTGGCACTGCATTCGCTTCGGGCCCATGTGGACCGTATCCGGGCCCTGGGCCTGGCGGCGGGATGACCCCCGGCGCGGCCGACAGCCAGTCTGTCCGTCTGTCCAAGCGGGTGGCAGCCCTGGTGCCGTGCTCGCGCAGCGAGGCCGAACGCTACATCGAAGGCGGGTGGGTGCGGGTCGATGGCCAGGTGGTGGAGGTGCCGCAGGCGCGCGTGGCGCCCACCCAGTCGGTCACGTTGGCCCCCGAAGCCAGCCTGCTGGCCTTGATGCCGGTGACCGTGCTGGCGAACGTCGACGTCGGCGGCGCCCCCGCCTCGATCCCGGTCGCAGGCCGATGGTCCGAGGACAGCAGCGGCCTGCGCGTCACCGCGACACAGCTGCGGCAAGCGAAGGCGCTGCTGCCACTGCCCGCCGGCGCGCAAGGCCTGGCGGTGTACAGCCAGGATCCGCGCATCGTGCGCAAGCTCACCGAGGACGCGCTCGCCATCGAGCAGGAATGGGTGGTGCGGGTGCAAGGCCAGATCGCCGAGGACGGCCTGGCGCGGATGGAGCGACTGGTTTCACCGCGCACCGCCCTGCCTGGGCGTCCGCCGCTGAAGGCCAGCTGGCAAAGCGAAGCGCGTCTTCGACTGGCATTCAAGGGCATCGATCCGGCGCAGATTCCGTGGCTGTGCGGGCAGGTGGGCCTGGTGGCGATGCAGGGGCGCCGCATCCGCCTGGGCCGGTTGCCGCTGGCGGGCCTGCCGGCCGGTCAGTGGCGGGCCCTGATGCCGCACGAGAAGTTCTGAAAAAAGTGTGAAGCCCGCCGGTACGCCGGATTCTGTGCATCGCGGTTGCCCGCGACGTGACCGCCATTCTTCTGGGCCGCCCGTTGCCGGAGCGGCTCGATGCTACCTACCCGCCAGCTCCCCGGGACACAGGTCGACGCTGGCCTACTTGGTATTGCTGCACGTAGAGATTGCCCGTTTCACCCCCCGTGTTGCCACGGGGACTCGTCTCTGTTGCTCTGATCCTCACCTCGCGGTGGACAGGTGTTACCTGCTACGCTGCCCTGTGCAGTCCGGACGTTCCTCCAGTGCGCCCTTTCGGGCCTTGCACCAGCGGCGGTCTGGCGTGCTTCACCGGCCGTATTATCGGCGCTTGCCCACTCGTCTTTGGTTCGATAGCCACGAACCCGCAAGACCATGATCCGGATCGCCGAACTCAAGCTCCCCCTGGCCCAGGCCGCAGCCCCCGACGCGCCCCTGCGGGCCGCCACCAGCCAGGCCCTGGGCGTGCCGCCCGAGGCCATCGCCGCCATCGACGTGTTCAAGCGCAGTTTCGACGCGCGCAAGGCCGACCTGCTGGCCGTCTACATCGCGGACATCACGCTGGCCGATGCCAGCCAGGAGGCGCCCCTGCTGGCGCGCCTGGCGGGCCGCCCGCACATCGGCCCCACGCCCGACATGGCCTGGCGGCGGCCGGTGACCGCCCAGTCGCCTCCGGCGGTGCGGCCGGTGGTGGTGGGCTTCGGCCCCTGCGGCATCTTCGCGGCGCTGTCGCTGGCGCAGATGGGCCTGTGCCCCATCGTCATCGAGCGGGGCAAGCCGGTGCGCGAACGCACCCAGGACACATGGGGCCTGTGGCGCAAGAACGTGCTGCACCCCGAGAGCAACGTGCAGTTCGGAGAGGGCGGCGCGGGCACCTTCTCGGACGGCAAGCTCTATAGCCAGATCAAGGACCCGCGCCACCTGGGGCGCAAGGTGATGCAGGAGTTCGTGCAGGCCGGTGCGCCCGCCGAGATCCTGTATGCCGCGCATCCCCACATCGGTACCTTCAAGCTGGTGAAGGTGGTGGAGAACATCCGCGAGCAGATCATCGCCCTGGGCGGCGAGGTGCGCTTCCAGCAGCGCGTGACCGACTTCCTGATCGAGGACGGGCAACTTCGCGGGCTGACCGTCCTGGACCAGGCCACCGGCCAATGGCACGAACTGCGCGCCGACCATGCGGTGCTGGCCCTGGGCCACAGCTCGCGCGACACCTTCGAACGCCTGCACGAACGCGGTGTGCACCTGGAGGCCAAGCCGTTCTCGGTCGGCTTTCGCATCGAGCATCCGCAGGGCATGATCGATCGCGCCCGCTGGGGCCGTCATGCCGGCCACCCGCTGCTGGGGGCTGCCGACTACAAGCTGGTGCACCACGCGAGCAACGGGCGCGCCGTCTACAGCTTCTGCATGTGCCCCGGCGGCACGGTGGTGGCCGCGACCTCCGAGCCGGGTCGCGTGGTCACCAACGGCATGAGCCAGTACTCGCGCAACGAGCGCAATGCCAATGCCGGCATGGTGGTGGGCATCGACCCGCGCGACTACCCGGGCAGCGACCCGCTGGCAGGCGTGCGACTGCAGCGCGAGCTGGAGTCGCACGCCTTCGTGCTGGGCGGCGGCACCTACGAGGCGCCGGGGCAGCTGGTGGGCGACTTCATCGCGGGCAAGCCGTCCACGGCACTGGGGGAAGTCGAGCCGTCGTACAAGCCGGGCGTGAAGCTGGGTGACCTGCACCCTGCCCTGCCCGCCTACGCCATCGAGGCCCTGCGCGAGGCGCTGCCCGCCTTCGGTCACAAGATCGCGGGCTTCGACCGGCACGACGCGGTGCTCACGGGGGTGGAGACGCGCACGTCGGCGCCGCTGCGCATCACGCGCGGCGAAGATTTGCAGAGCCTGAATGTGCGCGGGCTGTATCCCGGCGGCGAAGGCGCGGGCTACGCGGGCGGCATCCTGTCGGCGGGCGTGGACGGAATCAAGCTGGGCGAGGCGGTGGCGCGCGAGATCGCGGTCGCGTGAGACCGTCCGGCTTCAGTCGGCCGCAGCGACGTGCGTGCGCTCGATCACACGATCGTCGCCCAGCACGATCATCGAAAACAGCAGTTCGGGCAGGTTGCGCGCCATGCGTGTCTTGCGCGCCAGCAGGGGCGTGGCCTGCGGATCGAGCACCAGGAAGTCGGCTTCGCACCCAGGCTGCAGGTTGCCGATAACCCCGCCGAGTCCCAGGGCCTTCGCGGCGCCCGCCGTGTGCTGCCACCACAGGTGACCGGGTGAGAGCGAGACCCCGGGCTTGGTGCGGCCCTCACGCCCCACGCAATACGCGGCCAGCATGGTGTGAAAGGGGCTGAAGCTGGTGCCACCGCCCACGTCACTGGCCAGGCCGTACCGAAAGCCCACGCGGTCGGCACCCGCGTAGTCGAAAAAGCCGCTGCCGAGGAACAGGTTGCTGGTGGGGCTGACCGCCGCCGCGGCACCGGTTTCGCGCATCAGGGTGCGGTCGTTATCGTCGATATGGATGCAGTGCGCATAGATGGCGCGCTCACGCAGCAGGCCGAACTCGCCGTACACCGACAGGTAGCTGCGCGCCTGAGGATGCAACTCGCGCACCCAGGCGATCTCGTCGGCGTTTTCGGCCACGTGCGACTGGATCCACACATCCGGGTGGCGCGCCGCCAGTTCGCCCGCGCCGCGCAATTGCGCGTCGGAGCAACTGGGCACGAAGCGCGGGGTGATGGCGTAGCCCAGGCGCCCTTGGCCGTGCCAGCGCCCGATCAGGGCTTCGGAGTCAAGCAGGGACTGCTCGGTCTCGTCACGCACGCCGTCGGGGCTATGCCGGTCCTGCAGCACCTTGCCACCGATCAGCCGCAGGCCGCGCCGCTGCGCCGCGGCCATGAGGGCGTCAACGGATTCGGGGTGCGAAGAGGCGAAAGTCAGCGCGGTGGTGACGCCGTGGCGCAGGAGTTCGTCCAGAAAGACCTCGGCCACGCCCTGCGCGTGGGCAGTGTCGGCGAAGCGCGATTCGTGTGGATAGGTGTAGTCCTGAAGCCAGGGCAGCAGGCCCGCGGCGGGCGAGCCGATCACGTCGGTCTGCGGGAAATGCACATGCAGGTCGACGAAGCCGGGCGCGAGAATGCGTCCCGGCAGGTGATCGACGGTTACGTCGGGATAGCGCGCAGCCAGCGCCGCGTGGGGTCCCGCCGCCTGCACCACCTGCACGCCGCCGGCGCCAGGTCCGATCACCAGCAGGCCGTCTTCGTCATAGACGGGGGTGCCGTCGTCGGCGAAACGCAGGAGGGCGGCGCGAAAGGCTTGCATGCGTCCTATTTTGCGACCTTGCCGATGACCCCCGCCACCAGGTAGTTCATGCCCAGGATCTGGTCGTCGCTCAGGGCCACGCCCTGGGGAACGACGGCATGCCCCTCGTTGTCCTGGATCGGCCCGGTGAAGGGGCGCAGGCGGCCGGCAGCGATGTCCTTCTGGCGGGCCAGCACTTCATCGCGGACGGCCCGGGGCACGCGCGGCCCGAAGTCGCCCACGCGCACCATGCCCTCCTTCACGCCGCCCCAGACCTGGCCAGGCTTCCAGGTGCCCTCGAGCACGGCGCGCGCACGGCGCGTGTAATAGTCGCCCCACTCGTGGGTGACGGCCAGGATCTGCGCGTCGGGCGCGACCTTGCGCATGTCCGAGTGGTAGGCCACCGCCAGGCGCCCGCGCTCCTGGGCGGCGGCCATGACGGCGCTGGAGCCGGTGTGGAAGGCGATCACGTCGGCGTCCTGGTTGAACAGGCTCAGGGCGGCGTCGCGCTCGCGCGGGGGGTTGAACCACTCGCCCAGCCACACCACCCGCACCTGGGCGGACGGATTGACCGAACGCATGCCCAGGGCGAAGGCGTTGAGGCCCTGCAGCACCTCGGGGATGGGAAAGCCCGCCACATAGCCCGCGATGTTCGTGCGGGTCATGCGCCCCGCCGCGATGCCCGCCAGGTAGCGGCCTTCGTAGTAGCGCGCGTTGGCGGCGGCCACGTTGGGCGCGGTCTTGTAGCCGGTGATGGATTCGAACTTCACGTCCGGGAAGTCGCGCGCGACCTTCAGCGTGGGCTCCATGTAGCCGAAGCTGGGGGTGAAGATCAGCTTGTGGCCCTGCTGCGCCAGGTCGCGGATGACGCGCTCGGCGTCGGCGCCTTCGGGGACGTTCTCGACGTAGCGGGTTTCGACGCGTGGCCCGAGGGCCGCCTGCAGGGCCTTGCGGCCTTCTTCATGCTGGCGTACCCAGCCGGCGTCCGCCAGCGGTGCGACGTAGACAAAGCCCACCTTCAGGGGCGGCGGATTCTGGGCGCGGGTAAAGGGCGAATAACTGGCGATCGCGCAGCACAGCGCGATGGCGAGGTTTTTGTACATGGTGTTCCTCTACATGGCCCCGGGAGAATGAAAACGCCGCTGCGGGGCGACAGCGGCGCGAGGGCTATTTTATCTGGCTACTGGAAGGTGGCGAAGAACTCGTCCAGCCGTGCGATATGGGCCGCCTTGGCCGGGGCGTCGATGAAGCTGGCCTCGAAGCTGTTGCGGGCCAGCTGGTAGGCGTGGGCCGCGGTGAGACCTGTGGCGGCAAAGGTCTCGGTGAAGTTGGCGTTCATGTAGCCGCCGAAGTAGGCCGGGTCGTCTGAATTGACAGTGGCGGCCAGGCCCGCGTCCAGCAGCTGGCGCAGGTTGTGGTCGGCCAGGCGGGGGAAGACGCACAGCTTCTGGTTGGACAGGGGGCACACGGTGAGCGGGATGCGCTCGCGGGCCAGGCGCTTCATCAGCTCGGGGTCCTTGACCGATTGCACACCGTGGTCGATGCGCTCGACGTGCAGCACGTCCAGCGCCGACCACACATAGGCTGGCGGCCCCTCCTCGCCCGCATGGGCCACGAGGTGCAGACCCAGTTCGCGGCAGCGCGCGAAGACCCTGGCGAATTTCTCGGGCGGGTGGCCGACCTCGCTGGAGTCCAGGCCGACGCCGATGAACTTGTCGATGAATGGCAGGGCCTGCTCCATGGCCTCGAAGGCGTCTTCTTCGCTGAGGTGCCGCAGGAAGCACAGGATCAATGTCGCCTCGACGCCCAGCGCCACGCGCGCCGACTCGCAGGCGCGGTGCAGGCCGTTGATCACCGTCTGCATGGACACGCCGCGGGCGGTGTGGGTCTGCGGATCGAAGAAAATTTCAGTGTGGACAACGTGGTCGGCCTTGGCCCGCTCCAGGTAGGCCCAGGCCATGTCGTGGAAGTCCTGCTCGGTCAGGAGCACGCTGGCACCGGCATAGTAGATGTCCAGGAAGCTTTGCAGGTTGGTGAAGGCGTAGGCGCGGCGCAGGTCCTCGACGCTGGCATAGGGCAGCATGACGCCGTTGCGGCGGGCCATCTGGAAAATCAGCTCGGGCTCGAGCGAGCCTTCGATGTGGATATGCAGTTCGGCCTTGGGCATGCCGCGAAGCAGGTCGGGCAGGCGGTCGGGCGCGATGGGGGGCGTTGTGGGCATGGGCTTACTCCAGGAGCGGCTCTGGGCGGATTGTCATGCACGCCTGCACCCTGCACCTGCACCCGGGCACGCGACGGGGGCCGGGGCGTCCGTCCGCCGGCCGATGCCAGCCAAACAACGTGTGACAAACAACAACCAAGCCCAAAAACAAAAAAGGGGCCCGAAGGCCCCCTGAGGAAACCGCAACCCGCGGTTTACTTCTTCTTGTCCGCGCCCGGGATCTTGCCCTCGACGCCCTTGACGTAGAACATGATCTCGCTCATGAACTTGTCGTCTGCGACGGCGTCCTTGGCGAGGACAGCCTTGCCGTCCTGGCCGGTGATCGGGCCTTTCCAGATCGCGAAGCTGCCGTCCTTCAGGCCAGCCTTGATTTCGGCGATGCGCTTCTTGCTGTCTTCCGGCACGTCGGCAGCGACGGAGACCATGTCGATCGCGCCTTCTTTAACGCCCCACCAGATGCCGCTGTTGCCGGTCCACTTGCCCTCCAGGGCTTCCCGCGTGGCCTTGATGTAGTACGGCGCCCAGTTGATGATGGCCGAACCCAGGTGGGCCTTGGGGCCGTAGGCCGTCATGTCGGAGTCCCAGCCGAAGGCGCGCTTGCCCATTTTCTCGGCGGTCTGCAACACGGCCGACGAATCGGTGTTCTGCATCAGGACGTCGGCCCCCTGGTTGATCAGGGTGGTCGCCGCATCGGTCTCCTTCGGCGGGTTGAACCACTCACCCACCCAGGCCACCTTGGTCTTGATCTTGGGATTTACCGACTGGGCGCCCAGCGTGAAGCTGTTGATGTTGCGGACCACCTCGGGAATCGGGATCGAGCCGACCACGCCCAGCACGTTGGTCTTGGTCATCTTGCCGGCGATCACGCCGGCCATGTAGGCGCCTTCGTAGGTGCGGCTGTCGTAGGTGCGCAGGTTCTCGGCCTGCTTGTAGCCAGTGGCGTGCTCGAACTTGACACCCTTGTGGTCGGCAGCAACCTTGAGCATGGGCTCCATGTAGCCGAAGGTGGTGCCGAAGATCAGCTTGTTGCCCTGGGACACCAGCTCACGGAAGTTGCGCTCGGCGTCGGCAGACTCGGCCACCTTCTCGATGAAGCTGGTGGCGACCTTGTCGCCGAACTCTTTTTCGATGGCCTTGCGGGCATTGTCGTGGGCGAAGGTCCACCCGCCGTCACCGACCGGCCCGACGTAGGCGAATGCGATCTTCAGCGGCTCGGGCTTGGCGGCGGATGCGGCGGGTGCAGCGGCGGGCGCGGCAGCCTCCTTCTTGCCACAGCCCACGAGGGCGGCAACGGCCACGGCGGACAGGGCCGCCACTTTGAGCATCGAGCGTTTCTTCAGGTCGGTCATGGATTCCTCGGGTTGGAAAGTAGGGAAAGGAGGGAGAACGTCGGATTATGAGCCCGGATAAAAAGGCTTTCCAAGCGACGCGGGCATGTTCAGGCGGATCCAGGCGGGGTTGCGCGAGATCAGGGCCAGCACCACGATTGTGGCCAGGTACGGCAGCATGTTCAGGAACTCGCTGGCCACCTCCACGCCCGCCGCCTGAAAGTGGAACTGCAGCATGGTGACGCCGCCGAACAGGTAAGCACCAAGCAGTACACGGGTCGGGCGCCAGGTGGCGAAGGTGGTGAGCGCCAGGGCGATCCAGCCCTTGCCCGCCACCATGCCCTCCACCCACAGCGGGGTGTAGATCACGGACAGGTACGCGCCGGCCAGGCCGCACAGGGCACCGCCCGCCACCACCGCCGCCAGGCGGATGCGGCGCACGGGGTAGCCCAGGGCGTGCGCGGATTCGGGCGACTCGCCCACCGACCGCAGCACCAATCCGGTGCGCGAGCGATAGAGGAACCACACCAGACCCGCCGCCAACGCGATGGTGAGGTACACGATGGGGTGGTGCTGGAACAGCGCCGGCCCCGCCAGCGGCACATCGCCCAATACCAGGATGGAGAAGCGGGGCCGCTCGGGCAGCTTCTCCTGCACGTACTGGATGCCGGCAAACGCGGAAAACCCCGCGCCGAACAGGCTTAAGGCCAGACCGGTGGCGTACTGGTTGGTATTGAGCCAGATCACCAGGGCGCCAAAGACCAGGGACAGCAAGGCGCCGGCCGCCGCACCCGCCGCGAAACCCGCCAGGTCGCTGCCGGTATGCACCACGGCGGCGAAGCCCGCGAGCGCCGCACACAGCATCAGGCCCTCGGCCCCGAGGTTGACGATGCCGGCCTTTTCGTTGATCAACAGGCCCAGCGCCGCGATCGCCAGCACGGTGCCGGCGTTCAGGGTGGAGGCCAGGAGCAGGGCGTAGGTTTCCATCACGCCACCGCCTTGCGGCCTGCATCGGCGCCCCGGCTCCAGCGGACCCGGTACACCATCATCGTGTCGCATGCGAGCAGCGCGAACAGCAGCAGCCCCTGGAAGACGCCGGTGATGGACTTGGGCAGGCCCATGCGGGATTGGGCGAGTTCGCCGCCGATGTAGAACATGCTCATGAGGATGGCCGAACACACCATGCCGACCGGATGCAGGCGGCCCACGAAGGCGACGATGATGGCCGCGAAGCCGTAGCCCGCCGGGATGTAGGGCGTGAGTTGGCCGACAGGGCCCGCCACCTCCAGCGCGCCGGCCAGGCCCGCCGCACCGCCGGAGACCAGCAGGGCCACCCACAGCGCCTTGCGCGAGGAAAAGCCCGCGTAGCGCGCTGCTGCAGGTGCCAGTCCACCCACCTGCTGCGCGAAGCCCGCGCGGGTGCGAAACAGGAAGATCCACAGGACCGCGGCGCCAGCCAGGGCGATGATCAGCCCGATGTTCACGCGCGACCCCGTCATCAGTCGTGGCACCTGGGTCACGGCGTCAAAGGTCTTGGTCTGCGGAAAGTTGTAGCCGCCGGGGTCCTTCCAGGGCCCGAACACCAGCCACATCAGGAGTTGCACGGCGACATACACCAGCATCAGGCTCACCAGGATCTCGTTGGCATTGAAACGGTCACGCAGCAAGGCGGTGATCGCGGCCCAGGCCATGCCGCCGGCCATGCCCGCCAGCAGGATGCCCGGAACGATCCAGCGGGTCGATTCCTTGTCGGCCAGGAGGGCGACCCCGCCGGCGCAGATGGCGCCCAGGACGAACTGCCCCTCGGCGCCGATGTTCCAGACGTTGGAGCGGAAACACACGGCCAGCCCCAGGGCGATCAAAAGCAGCGGCGTGGCCTTGATCATCAGCTCGCCCAGGGCGTAGGCGGACTTGAGCGGCTCCCAGAAGAACATCTGCAGGCCGCGCACAGGGTCCTTGCCCAGGGCCAGAAAGAGCAGCATGCCCAGGACCACGGTGATGGCCAGGGCCAGCAGGGGCGAGGCGACGCTCCAGAGCGGCGAGGCCTCCTGGGGCCGCAATTCGAGCTTAAACACGGGCAGCCTCCCGGGCGGCTTCGGCGGGGTCGTGGTCCCAGAGACCACTCATCCACTCACCGATCAATTCGACGGTGGCCTCGCTGCGGGCCAGCGAGGGCGAGAGCCGGCCCTTGGCGATCACGTGCAGGCGGTCGCTCAGTTCGAACAGTTCGTCCAGTTCCTCGCTGACCACCAGCACCGCGCAGCCCGCATCGCGCAGGGCCAGGATCTCGGCGCGGATCTGGGCGGCGGCGCCCACGTCCACGCCCCAGGTGGGCTGCGAGACCACCAGCAGGCGGGGATGCGCGTCGATCTCGCGGCCGACGATGAATTTCTGCAGGTTGCCGCCCGAGAGCGAGCGGGCTGCCGCATCGGGCCCGCCGGCACGCACATTGAAGCGTTCGATGATGCTGCGGGCCTGCTGGCGCAGCGGCTGCATGCGGATCCAGCCGCCACGGCCCACCGCCTCGCGCCGCGTGAGCAGCAGGTTGTGGGCCAGTCCCAGCGCGGGCACCGCACCCCGGCCCAGGCGTTCCTCGGGCACGAAGTGCAGGCCCAGCGCACGCCGCTGCCCCGGCCCCAGGCGCCCGGCTGCCTGTCCGGCAACCTGCACCATGGCCGGCTCGGCGCGGGTGTCCTCACCCGAGAGCGCGTACAGCAATTCGCGCTGGCCGTTGCCCGACACCCCGGCGATGCCCACCACCTCGCCGGCGCGCACCTGCAGCAAGAGGCCTTCGAGATCCACGCCGAAGGGCGTCTCGCGCGGCAGGGTGAGGTCCTGCACGCGCAGCACCATCTCGCCCAAGGCTGCTGCACGGTGCTGCAGCTGCGGCGGCTCGGCGCCGATCATCAGGCGGCTCAGGGAGGCGTTGCTCTCCTGGCGCGGGTCGCAGGTGCCCGTCACGCGCCCGGCGCGCAGCACGGTGCAGGCGGTGCACAGGGCGCGGATCTCGTGCAGCTTGTGGCTGATGTACAGGATGCTGCAGCCCCGCGCCGCCAACTGGCGCAGCACGACGAAGAGTTTTTCCACCGCCTGCGGGGTCAGCACCGAGGTGGGTTCGTCCAGGATCAGGAGCTGCGGGTCGGTCAGGAGCGCCCGAATGATCTCCACCCGCTGCATCTGGCCCACCGACAGCGTGTGCACGGGGCGGGTGGGGTCGATGTCCAGGCCATATTCCTGGGCCTTGGCGATGATGCGCTGCGTGACCTCGGCCAGCGGCAGGCGCCTGTCCATTCCGAGCCAGACGTTCTCGGCCACCGTGAGAGTGTCGAACAGGCTGAAATGCTGGAACACCATGCTGATGCCCAGGGCCCGCGCCTCCTGGGGATTGCGCACCTGCACGGGCTGGCCGTTCCACAGCATCCGGCCTTCGTCGGGCTTGATGCTGCCGTAGATGATTTTCATCAGGGTGGACTTGCCCGCGCCGTTCTCGCCCAGGACGGCATGGATTTCTCCGGGGTGCACCGCCAGCGCGACGCGGTCGTTGGCCAGGACCGCCGGATAGCGCTTGGAAATGTCGCTCAGTTCAAGCCGTGCCGCCGTCATGCCTGGGGGGTCCGCAATTCGGCCGCCGCCTCGTAGACCTGCTCGCGCAGCCAGCGGCTGGCCCCCGAGTTGTCGGTGCGCACATGCCACACCTGGTAGAAGGCCATGCGCGGGAATTCGATGGGGCAAGGCAGGACGGTCAGGGGCAGGAGGTCGGTGTAACGCCCGAAGTAGCGGCGCCCGGCGGTAACGACCAGTTGGCTCTTGGCCACCATCTCCGGCAGCAGGCCGAAGTGCGGGCAGTGGACCACGCAATTGCGCAAGAGCCCCTTCTGCTGCAGGTGGTTGTCGATCATGCCGCGGGAGTAGGGAGACACCGGCAAGGGCAGGATATGTTCGGCCGCCAACCAGGAATCCACGGTCCATCCCTGCTTGACGGCCGGGTGATCCCTGGAAACCATGCAGGCGATCTCGTCGTCAAAGAGGGCGGTTCCCCGCAGGTCGCCAGTGGGTTCGAACCAGTTGATCAGGAGCACGTCCACCTTGCCCTGGGCAAGATCGTGGTAGCTGGTGGTGCGATCGACCAGGGGATAGATCTCCACCTGGCACCGGGGGGCTGCAGACTTGATGTCCGCCACCAGGCCTGGCAACAGCTGCGGCCCGAGGTAGTCGCTGGCGGCGATGCGGAAGGTGTGCGTGTCGGTGGCGGGATTGAACCCCCTGGCATCGGAAAAGAGGTCTTCGGCCGCACGCAGGATGCCGGCGCTGGGCTCGATCATCCGAAGCCCGATGTCGGTGGGCACCATGCTGGCGCCCGAACGCACCAGGAGCGGGTCCCGGGCGATCTCGCGCAGGCGCCGCAGGGCGGCGGACACCGCGGGCTGGTGCATCCCCAGGCGCAGGGCCGCTCGCGAGACGCTGCGCTCGGTCAGGACCGTGTGCAGCACCCTGATCAAGTGAAAATCCAGCTTGGCTAACAGGGCTTGGTCGGTCATGAAAAACGGTTTCCCCGGGGGTCTTCCAGCACTTCCCTGGGCAGGAATACGGCCATACTTGGATCCATGGAGACCCAGACGATCCGCTTCATCCGCCGGGGAGAATTGACAACGCTCGGCAATGTACCACCCGACCGCACCCTGCTGCAGGTGCTGCGCGAGGACCTGGGGGCCTGCGGCACCAAGGAGGGCTGCGGCGAAGGCGATTGCGGCGCCTGCACCGTGGTCGTGGCCGAACCCGAAGGCGCGGGCCTGCGCTTTCGCGCCATCAACAGCTGCATCCGGCTGGCCCACTCGGTGGATGGTCTGGCTCTTTGGACCGTCGAAGACCTCGCCGCCACCGACGGCACACTGCATCCCGCCCAGGAGGCGATGGTGCAGTGCCATGGTTCGCAATGCGGCTTTTGCACCCCGGGCTTCGTCATGAGCCTGTTCGGGATGTACCAGAACCATGTCTGCGCGGGCCGCCCCGTCACCCGCAAGCTGGCACAGGCCGATCTCGCCGGCAACCTGTGCCGCTGCACCGGCTACCGACCCATCCTGGAAGCAGCGCAGCGCATGGCGGCACTTCCTCCGGTACGCATCGACGAGGCGGGCCTGGCCGCCACGCTGCGCGGGCTGGCGCCCCGCAACCCCGGGGTGGGCGGCTACCTGCAGCCCACCGCCCTGCGCGATCTGCTGGCCCTGCGCCGCGACCACCCGGGGGCCCAGCTCGTGGCGGGTTGCACCGACGTGGGCCTGTGGGTGACCAAGCAGCACCAGCGATACGCACAGGTGCTGGACGTGACCCGCGTCGCCGAGTTGCGCCGCATCCAGGAGGCCGAAGGCGTGCTGTCCATCGGCGCAGCGGTCCCCCTGTCCGACGCCTTTGCGGCGCTGGTGGCCGGGCGCCCCGACCTGGCCGCCTTCGCGCAGCGCTTTGCCGGCCTCCCGGTGCGCAATTCGGGCACCCTGGGCGGCAACGTGGCCAACGGCTCCCCGATCGGCGACTCCATGCCGCTGCTGATCGCGCTGGACACGCGCATCGTGCTGGCCAGCACGCGCGGTGAGCGCACCCTGGACCTGGAGGACTTCTACACCGGCTACCGCCAGACCGTGATGGCGCCCGA
>JBEGVR010000268.1:0-35877 GCA_041178265.1 Pseudomonadota bacterium
AGCGACGTGCCTGGTTCGATCCGCCCTGGGCGCGCGGCACCACCATCCTGATGCACCGCCAGCCGGACAACCTCTGGCGCATCGACTACCAGCTTCGCAAGCACGAGAACGCCGACGAATCGCTCACGCCGGACCAGATCCGCGCCTTCGTGCAGCGGCACCTGGACGCGATCGGCGAAGGCCACCTGCCGTGGACGCCAGTGTGGGCCTCCAACTACCGCGCGGGCGCCATGACGCTGGACGCCTACCGGCACGGGCGCGTGCTGTTCGCGGGCAACTCGGCGCACGCCATGCCGATATTCGGCGTGCGCGGACTCAATTCCGGCTTCGACGACGCCGACAACCTCACCTGGAAGCTGGCCGCCGTGGTGCAGGGGCAGGGCGGCGAGGCCCTGCTCGACGCCTATTCCGCCGAGCGCGTGCAGGCCTTCCACCTCAACGCCGAGAGTGCGATGCGCAGCACGGAGTTCATGTCGCCCCCGAGCCGCGGCTTCGAGTTGCTGCGCGAGGCCGCCCTGTCGCTGGCTGGTGACCATCCGCCCATCGCCGGCCTGCTCAATCCGCGCCAGACCTCGGCGCTGACCTATGCCGATTCGCCGCTGTCCTCCAAGGGCGATGCGTTCAGCGCAGGTCCGGTCGAGGGTGCGCCGCTGGCCGATGTCCGCCTGGCCGATGGCACGCACCTCACCGACCACCTGCACCGCACGGGCTTCACGCTGTTCGGATTCGGTACGGCTGCCGCAGGCATGCAGGTGCTGGCCGATGCCTGCCCGCGCGATGCCAAGTCCCTGCCGGTGCGCGCCGTGGCCATTGATGATGCCGCTGCGGCCAAGGCCTATGGTGCCGCCCCTGGCGCCGTGTACCTGCTGCGTCCCGATGGCCATGTGGCCGCGCGCTGGCACGCCCCCTCGGATACCCAGGTGCACGCCGCATGGCGCGGCGCCTGCGCCCGCTGACTGTCTGCCGGAGTCGTTCCCATGCCTCTTGAATCCTCTGCCCAGGACCGCGTCTACCAGCGCTGCGCGCACGCCATCACCGAGGCCGGCCCCGAGCGCGAATCCCTGTTCCTGGCCCGCCTGGCGCTGTTGTTGTTTCAGGAGGTCGGTGACGAACACCGTTGCCTGCGCGCCCTCGAGCAGGCGCTGGCGGACCTGCCCACGCCCTCGCTCTCGGCGTCCTGAGCACCCACCGATCCCCCATGAACGCGCCTTCCTTTCGCGTCGCCACCCGCCGCAACGGCCGCCGCGATGGCGAGCTGATGCTCGTGAAGCCAGGTGGCGCGGCCTGGACCCCGCTGTCGTCCATCGCGCCGACCGTGCAGGCGCTGCTCGATGAATGGCACGCCCTGGCACCGCGCGTGGCGCAGTGCCAGGCGCAGTGCGAAGCCGACGGCTGGCGCGGAGCGCAGGCCCTGGACCCTGCGCAGTGCATGGCGCCCCTGCCGCGCGCCTACCAGTGGGTGGACGCGTCGGTGTACCGCAACCACGCGCGCCTGATGTACCAATGGCGCAAAGAGCCGATTCCTGAGCGTTACGACTCCGAGCCCCTGGTGTACCAGGGCGGCTCCGACATCATGTTGGGGCCCACCGATCCCATCGAAGCGGTGGACGAAGCCCACGGCGTCGACCTGGAGGCCGAGATCGCCGTCATCACCACCGACGTGCCCATGGGAACGAGCGCCACGCGCGCGCTGGACCACATTGCGCTGGTAGTCTTGCTCAATGACGTGTCGCTGCGTGGCCTGATCCCCGGGGAGCTGTCACGCGGCTTCGGCTTCTACCAGAGCAAACCGGCCACCAGCTTCGCGCCGATCGCGGTGACGCCAGGCGCGCTGGGCGCGGCCTGGAAGCAGGGCATGGCCGATTTGCAGGTGGACATCGCCCTCAACGGCCAGTGGTTCGGATCACCGCGCTCGGGTGAGGAAACGGTGTTCCACTTCGGCCAGATCATCGAACACCTCACGCGCACCCGGGCGCTGGGGGCGGGCACCCTGGTCGGCGCGGGCACCATCAGCAATGCGTCCGACACGGCGGGCAACGCCTGCATCACCGAGGCCCGCGTGCGCGCGATCCTGGCGGGCCGGCCCGAAAGTGAACTGCAGCCCTATCTGCGTCACGGCGACCGGGTGACGATCCGCGCCGTCGACGCGCAGGGGCGCGACGTGTTCGGTACGATCGACCAGGCCGTGGCGGTACGACGCGCCTAGCGCGTGTCCTGCCGCCTCGGTCCATGCCCGCAGTGACCACCGCAACACGGCCGGTACAATCGGCCGCTGTTTTCCCTTCGCGCACGGAGGGGAAGAGGCCGGGCGACGATGCGCCCCTGGCCCTGCCTCCAAAGGAATCCCATGAGTCTCAAATGCGGCATCGTCGGCCTGCCCAACGTCGGCAAGTCGACCCTCTTCAACGCCCTGACCCAAGCCGGCATCGCGGCGGAGAACTACCCCTTCTGCACGATCGAGCCCAACACCGGCGTGGTCGAAGTGCCTGATCCGCGCTTGGCGCAACTCGCCGACATCGTCAAGCCCGAGCGCGTGGTGCCCGCGATTGTTGAATTCGTCGACATCGCCGGCCTGGTGGCCGGTGCCAGCCAGGGCGAGGGCTTGGGCAACCAGTTCCTGGCCCACATCCGCGAGACCGACGCCATCGTCAACGTGGTCCGCTGCTTTGAAGACGAGAACGTGATCCACGTGGCAGGCAAGGTCGACCCCGTCGCCGACATCGAGGTGATCCAGACCGAGTTGTGCCTGGCCGACCTGGGCACGGTGGACAAGGCCTTGCAGCGCTACACCAAGGCCGCCAAGAGCGGCAACGACAAGGAAGCCACCAAGCTGGTCCAGCTCCTGACCAAGGTGCAGGCGGTGCTGAACGAAGGCAAGCCGGCGCGCACCCTGGACATGTCAGACGAGGAGCGCGCCCTGCTCAAGCCCCTGTGCCTGATCACCGCCAAGCGCGCCATGTTCGTGGGCAACGTGAGCGAAGACGGCTTCGAGAACAACCCCCTGCTCGATCGCCTGCACGAATACGCCAGGGCGCAGAACGCGCCGGTGGTGCCGATCTGCGCCAAGATGGAAGCCGACATGGCCGGCATGGGCGACGAGGACAAGGCGCTGTTCCTGGAAGAAATGGGCCAGACCGAGCCGGGCCTCAATCGCCTGATCCGCGCCGCCTTCACGCTGCTGGGGCTGCAGACCTATTTCACCGCCGGCGAAAAGGAAGTGCGCGCCTGGACCATCCGCATCGGTGACACCGCGCCCCAGGCGGCGGGCGTGATCCACGGCGATTTCGAGCGCGGCTTCATCCGCGCCCAGACCATCGCCTTCGACGACTACCTCCAATTCAAGGGCGAGCAGGGCGCCAAGGACGCCGGCAAGATGCGTAGCGAAGGCAAGGACTACGTCGTCAAGGACGGCGACGTGATGAACTTCCTGTTCAACGTCTGAGGACGAAAAGGGTCGGCGCGTGCATCACACGCCCATGCCCGGAATGCCCCCCGGGAACAGATACAGCAGCACCAGTGTCATCACCACATAGCGCACCAGCTTGCCCAGCATCATGTACAGCGCGCAGGGCCAGAACGGCATCCGCAGCCATCCCGCGACGGCGCACAGCGGGTCGCCTACCAGCGGCAGCCACGACAGCAGGCAGGCCTTGGGCCCCAGGCGCCCGAGCCAATCCAGCGCACGCACATGCACCGGCGAATCCTTCCACTTGTCCACCGCCTGGTGCGCGCCATACCCCAGCCACCAATCGAGCATGCCTCCCAGCGTGTTGCCCACGGTGGCCACCGCGATCGCGGGCCACAGCAGGTCCGCATTGAGCTTGACCAGCCCGAACAGCGCAGGCTCGGACCCCATGGGCAGCAAGGTGGCAGAGAGGAACGAAATGACGAACAGCGTGCCCAGGCCGTACTCGGGCAGGGCCAGGAGCGTGAGCAGGGAGTGCAGCCAGGCGTCCATCGGGATCAAGTATAGGCAGCCCCCGCAATGACCCTGCGGGGCGGGGCTTGGCGAGCCACTACAATCGTGCCTCATTTTTCAGCAATCCCTGTCCCCCCCTCCACCATGAACATCGGACCGCATGTCCTGGCGAACTCCCTGTTCGTCGCGCCCATGGCGGGTGTGACCGACCGGCCGTTTCGCCAGTTGTGCCGGCGCCTGGGTGCGGGCTATGCAGTCAGCGAGATGGTCACCTCCCGACGGGACCTGTGGCACACCCTCAAGACCTCACGCCGGGCCGACCACACCGGCGAGCCCGGCCCGATCGCGGTACAGATCGCCGGCACCGACGCCGCCATGATGGCAGAGGCCGCCGCCTACAACGTGCAGCGCGGCGCCCAGATCATCGACATCAATATGGGATGCCCCGCCAAGAAGGTCTGCAACAAGTGGGCGGGTTCCGCGCTGATGCGGGACGAGGCGCTGGCGGTGTCCATCGCCCGTGCGGTGGTGCAGGCCTGCGAGCCGCATGGCGTGCCGGTCACCCTTAAGATGCGCACCGGCTGGTGCGCCGCCCACCGCAACGCGCTCACGCTGGCGCGCGCCTTCGAGGATGTGGGCATCCAGATGCTCACCGTCCACGGCCGCACGCGCGAGCAGGGCTACACGGGCCATGCGGAATACGACACCGTCGCCGCGGTCAAGGCCGCCGTGCGTGTGCCGGTGGTGGCCAATGGCGATATCGATTCCCCTGAAAAGGCCCGCGCCGTGCTGGCCCATACCGGTGCCGACGCGGTCATGATCGGCCGCGCCGCCCAGGGCCGGCCCTGGATCTTTCGCGAGATCGCGCATTTCCTGGCCACGGGTACCCACCTGGCGCCGCCGCTGGTCGCCCAAGTGCGCAAGCTGCTGCTGGAGCACCTGCAGGACCACTACGCCCTGTATGGCGAATTCACCGGCGTGCGCAGCGCACGCAAGCACATAGGCTGGTACGTGCGCGACCTGCCGGGGGGTGACGCCTTCCGCGAGCGCATGAACGCCCTCGAGGACTGCCAGTCCCAATGGCAGGCGGTGGCCGACTACTTTGACGAACTCGCGGTCGCCAACGACCGCTTGCCCCTGGCGCCGCCTTCGCGCGCGCACGGAGGCTCCGAACAACACGATCGCATCGGCGCGGAGGGCGCGTGAGCAAGAAACACATCGAGGAATGCGTGCGCAGCAGCCTGGAGGGCTATTTCCGCGACCTGCGCGGCACCGAGCCCGACGGCATGTACGACATGCTGGTCAAGGTCGTTGAAAAGCCGCTGCTGGAAGTGGTGATGGCCAAGGCCGACCACAACCAGTCGCGTGCCGCCGAGTGGCTAGGCCTGAACCGAAACACCTTGCGCAAGAAACTCATGGAGCACCGGCTCCTGAAATGAATCCCGCCATGAACGCATTGATTTCTGTTTCGGACAAGACCGGTATCGTCGACCTTGCGCGCGCCCTGCACGCACTCGGCGTCGGCCTCATTTCCACCGGTGGCACCGCCAAGCTGCTGGAAACCAAGGGCCTGCCCGTCACCGAAGTGGCGCAGCTCACGGGCTTTCCCGAGATGCTCGATGGACGCGTCAAGACCCTGCACCCCAAGGTGCACGGCGGCCTGCTCGCGCGCCGCGACGTGCCCGAGCACATGGCGGCCCTGAAGGCCCACGGCATCGGCACCATCGACCTGCTGGTGGTCAACCTCTACCCCTTCGAAGCCACCGTGGCCAAGCCCGGTTGCACGCTGGAAGACGCCATCGAGAACATCGACATCGGCGGCCCGGCCATGGTGCGCAGCGCCGCCAAGAACTGGAAAGACGTGGCGGTGCTCACCGACGCCTCGCAGTACGCGCCGGTGCTGGCCGAACTGAAGTCGGGCGGCAAGCTGTCGGATGCCACCCGCTTCGCCCTGGCCGTGGCCGCGTTCAACCGCATCGCCAACTACGACGCCGCCATCAGCGATTACCTCTCCAGCCTGCAGGACGATGGCAGCCGCGCGCTGTTTCCCGCCCAGTCCAACGGCCGCTTCGTCAAGCTGCAGGACCTGCGCTATGGCGAAAACCCGCACCAGCAGGCGGCCTACTACCGCGACCTGCAGCCCGCGCCTGGCTCGCTGGTCACGGGGGTGCAGCTGCAAGGCAAGGAGCTTTCGTACAACAACATCGCTGACGCCGATGCTGCCTGGGAATGCGTCAAGAGCTTTGACACGCCCGCCTGCGTCATCGTCAAGCACGCCAACCCTTGCAGCGTGGCGGTAGGCGCCCATGTCCTCCAGGCCTACGACAAGGCCTTCAAGACCGACCCGACTTCCGCCTTCGGCGGCATCATCGCCTTCAACTGCCCGCTCGATGGCGCCGCCGCCCAGGCCGTGAGCAAGCAGTTCGTCGAGGTGCTGATCGCCACCGACTTCACGCCCGAGGCGCTGGAGGTGTTCAAGGCCAAGGCCAATGTGCGCCTGATGAAGATCGCGTTGCCTCCGGGCGGCGCAACCGAATGGGACCAGGGCCGAAACGCCATGGACATCAAGCGCGTAGGCTCAGGCCTGCTCGTGCAGACCGCCGACAACCACGAGCTGCAGCTGTCCGACCTCAAGGTCGTCACCCGCAAGCAGCCCACCCCGCAGCAACTGCAGGACCTGCTCTTTGCCTGGAAGGTCGCCAAGTACGTCAAATCCAATGCCATCGTCTTTTGCAAGGACGGCATGACCGTGGGCGTGGGCGCGGGCCAGATGTCGCGCCTGGACTCGGCGCGTATCGCCAGCATCAAGGCGCAGCACGCCGGCCTGTCGCTCCAGGACACCGCCGTGGCCAGTGACGCCTTCTTTCCCTTCCGTGACGGCCTGGACGTGGTCGTCGATGCGGGTGCCAGCAGCGTCATCCAGCCAGGCGGCTCCATGCGCGATCAGGAAGTCATAGCGGCCGCCGACGAGCGCGGCGTGGTGATGGTGTTCTCGGGCGTGCGGCACTTCCGTCACTGAACGACCACCGCTTCGAGGCGGCCCTGGTGCCTGAAACGTTCAGGCCAATAGCCTGAACACCAGCGGCACCCCCACCGCCTGCAACACCACCTGCAGGCCCAGCGCCAGGCCGGCGTAGGCGCCCGCTTCTTCATCGACCTGCAGGGCCCGCGCCGCGCCGATGCCGTGTGACGCGGTCCCCAGCGCATAACCCCGCGCCAGCCAGCCCTCGGCGTCGGTGGGAACACGCAGCAGGGCGTACAGGTACTTGGCGCTGATGGCGCCCACCAGGCCCGTCAGCACCGCGAACACCGCAGCCAGGGCGGGCTCGCCCCCGACCTGTTCGGCGATGCCCATGGCCACCGGGGCGGTGACCGACTTGGCCACCAGCGACAGCAGGATGTCGGCCGGCAGCCCCAGCGCCCATCCCATCACCAGCGATGACGCAATGGCGGCCGTAGCGCCCAGCACTGAAGCAGCCAGCAGGCGTACCCACCGTCGACGCACCACTGCGCGCCGCTGCCACAGTGGCCACGCCAGGGCCACCACCGCCGGCCCGAGCAGGAAGTGCACGAACTGCGCCCCCGCGAAATACACCGGGTAGCTCACGCCCGCCGCCATCAGCCCGGTGCTGATGACTGCTACCGACCACAGCACCGGATTGGCCCAGGGCGCCTGGTCCAGCCGGGTGTAGATCGCCAGCGCCAGCACATACACCCCCAGCGTCGCCGTCAGTCCGAACAGCGGTGTGGCCGAGAGGTACACCCACAATTCGACGAAATCAGCCACGGCCGCCCTCTGGCCCCTGCAGTTTGTCGGGTGCGGTCGGCGCTCGGGTAAACCCGCGCAAGGCCAGCACCGTCACCGCCAGCCCGATCCAGGTGGACACCACGATCACCACCAGCAGCCGAAGCCAGTAGGTTCCCAGCAGCGGCAGGTAGCTGGTGACGCCTACCGCCACCGGGATGAACAACAGGGACAGGTGCGACAGCAGGAAGGGCGCGCAGGCCGCTACGGGGTCACGCACCCACCGCCAGCCCAGAGCCGCCAGCAGCAACAGCATGCCGACGACGGGTCCCGGCACCGGCAGCCCCAGGGCGCGTGAGAGCAGCTCGCCCAGCGTCTGCAGAAATAGAAGAAGCGCGAAGCCCTGGAGCGCTGACATCAGGGCGTCGCGCTGCGGCCTCAGGCCCGGGCCATCTGTCGGAATGCCTCGCGCGCCGCGGCGACGGTCGCCTCGATGTCCTGCGCGGTATGCGCGGCGCTCACGAAGCCCGCTTCATACAAAGCCGGCGCGATGTACACCCCGCGATCGAGCAGGCCGTGAAAGAGGGTGTTGAACTTCGGTGAGTCGCTGGTCATCACCGTCTGGTAGTTCTGCGGCAATTCCGGCAGCAGGAAGAAGCCGAACATGCCGCCTTCGCAATCGGCGCTGAACGCAATGCCTTCGGCCTTTGCTGCCGCTGACAGGCCCTCGACCAGCGAGCGCGTGCGCGCCGACAGCGCCTCGAAGAACCCCGGCTTGCTGATCTCGGCCAGCGTGGCCAGCCCGCAGGCCGTGGCCACCGGGTTGCCCGAGAGCGTGCCGGCCTGGTAGACCGGCCCCAGGGGCGCCAGCTGCTCCATGATCGCGCGCGGTCCGCCAAAGGCCGCCAGCGGCATGCCGCCGCCGATCACCTTGCCCATCACGGTGATATCGGGCTTGAAGCCGGGGATAAGACGGGCGTAGAGGCTTTGCGCGCCGCCCAGCGCCACACGAAAACCCGACATCACCTCGTCGAATACCAGCAACGCACCATGCTGCGTGCACAGCTCGCGGCAGCGTTTCATGAAAGGCACGCTGGCGCGCACGAAGTTCATGTTGCCGGCGATCGCCTCGATCATCAGGCAGGCGATGTCCTTGCCATGGAGGCTGAAGGCCTCTTCCAGCTGCGCGAGGTTGTTGTATTCCAGGACCACCGTGTGCTGCGCCACTTCGGGCGGCACGCCGGCGCTGGTGGGGTTGCCGAAGGTGGCCAGGCCCGAGCCGGCCTTCACCAGCAAGGCGTCCGCATGCCCGTGGTAGCAGCCCTCGAACTTGATGATCAACTTGCGGCCCGTGGCGCCGCGCGCCAGCCGCAGCGCGCTCATGGCGGCTTCGGTGCCCGAGCTGACCAGCCTCACCATCTGCAGCGAAGGCACGGCGTCGATGATGGCCTGCGCCAGTTCCACCTCGCGCTCGGTGGGCGCGCCGAAGGAAAAGCCCTCCAGGGCCGCCTTCTGCACCGCCTCGAGCACCGCCGGGTGGCCGTGGCCCAGGATCATCGGCCCCCAGGAGCCGATGTAGTCGATGTACTGCTTGCCATTGACGTCCCAGAAGTAGGCGCCCTGTGCGCGCTGCACGAAGCGCGGCGTGCCCCCGACGGCGCGGAACGCCCGCACAGGCGAGTTCACCCCGCCGGGAATGAGCGCCTTGGCGCGGTCGAACAGAACCTGGTTGCGGTCAGTGCTTGGTGTCATGGGCAGGCATGTCCAGGACCTGCAGGGCCTGGGCTTCTTCTTCGGTCAGGGGATCGGATTCGCTGGCTTCGGGCTGGGCCCAGAACAGGCGGTCGGGGACGACATGGCCCATGCCGGGGCGAAAGCCCGCGTCCAGCGCTTCGTCCAGATAGCCCAACGCCTCGGCGGTGGCGGCGGTCAGGTCGTTGCCGTTGGCCAGCAGGGCGGCCAGCGCCGCGGCCAGCGTCTCGCCCGCCCCGGTGAACACCGCCTCGAAGCGCTCGAAGCGCTGGCTCGTGAGGACGGCCTGGGGCGTGGCCAGCACGTTGTCGATGAACTGCTCGGGCAGCGGCACGCCGGTCACCAGGGTGTAGGGCACGCCGGCATCGGCCGCCGCCTTGGCCAGGTCGCGCGCGCTGGGGCTGCGCGAACCCGACCAATCGGGCAGCAGCCACCGCCACAAGGTGCTGTGATTGCCGACCAGCACCGTGGTCTGCGGCAGCATCAGTTCGCGAAAGGCGTCCAGGTAGGTGTCGGCCGGGTCCTCGTCCCACCAGGACAGGTCCGGCATGTAGGCGATGAGCGGCACATCCGCATAGTCGGCAGCGATCTCGGCGATCACGCTCACGGTTTCAGGCGAGCCCACGAAGCCGACCTTGATCACCTGCACCGCCACGTCCTCGAGGATGGCGCGGGCCTGCTCCGCCACGGCGTCCTCATCGAGGCTGAAGTGGTTGAAAACCTCGGCGGTGTCGCGTGCGTAGGCGCCCGTCATCACGGGAAGTGCGTGCGCGCCCACCGAGGCCATGGCCGTGATGTCCGCCGCCAGTCCGCCGGCGCCGCTGGGATCGCCCGCATTGAACGTCAGCACGCAGGGTGGACCGGCGTCGATGTCGGTATCGTCGGCTGCCGCATCAGGCGTTAGAGAGTGGGTGGGCTCGGTCATCATCGTTCAAGCTTACGGATGTGCCCGTTTGACGTTCAACTGGCTGACGGCGTGGATACAATCGTTGCATTCTATTGGAAGCACCCCTTAAGCTGTGACTGAAGCAAAAACCTGGATGTGTCTGATTTGCGGCTGGATTTACGACGAATCCGCTGGCGCTCCCGATCATGGTATTGCCCCTGGCACCGCCTGGGCCGACGTTCCCATGAACTGGACCTGCCCCGAATGCGGGGCCCGCAAGGAAGATTTCGAGATGGTCCAGATCTGAGCGGGCCCGCGCCCTCCAAGAAGTAGAGCCACGGCGCGGCCCGGCCCTCACGGGCAACAAGGGAGCGGCGTCGAGTGAGCACGAACGAAAGCGCGGGGGGGCCTCCCCTCAAGGTGTTGGTCATTGACGACAGCAACACCATCCGCCGCAGTGCGGAAATCTTCCTGAAGCAAGGCGGCCATGAAGTCCTGCTCGCCGAGGACGGCTTCGATGCCCTCTCCAAGGTCAACGACTACCACCCCGACCTCATCTTCTGCGACATCCTGATGCCGCGGCTCGATGGCTACCAGACCTGCGCCATCATCAAGCGCAACGCGCGCTTTGGTCGTGTCCCCGTGGTCATGCTGTCCTCCAAGGACGGCATCTTCGACAAGGCCCGGGGCCGCATGGTCGGCTCGCAGGATTACCTTACCAAGCCTTTCACCAAGGACCAGCTGTTGCAGACCGTGCGGCAGTTCGGCGCCGCCACCCACGAAAGCGCCTGACATGCCCGTCTCCAAAGTCCTGGTCGTGGAAGACTCCAAGGCCGAACGCATGTTCATGCGCGATCTCCTGCAAAAGAACGGCTACTCGGTCCGAACGGCTGAAAACGCCGAGGACGCCTTCCGCCAGCTCGCGCAGGAGCGGCCCGACCTGATCCTCATGGACGTGGTCATGCCAGGCCAGAACGGCTTCCAGCTCACGCGCACCATCACGCGCCATCCGCAGTACGCGGGCGTGCCCATCATCATCTGCAGCAGCAAGACCCAGGAAACCGACCGGGTCTGGGGCATGCGCCAGGGCGCCTGCGACTACCTCACCAAGCCCGTCGATACGCAGCTGCTGCTCGCCAAGATCGCGGCGCTGGGTTGACTGGCCGGGCTGTCTTCTCATGGCCGATCGCGAAGCGCTGCGTGACTTCCAGCGTCGGCTGGCTGGCCGCTTGCAGGCGGCACCCGCCGAGGGCGTGAAGGCGTCCTGGCTGGCGGTACGGGCGGGGCGGGGCCGCTTCCTGGTTCCCTTGGCCCAGGCCGGCGAGATCTTCCCCGAGGCGGTGGTGCATCCGGTTCCCTACACCCAGCCCTGGTTTCTGGGCGTGGCCAGCCTGCGCGGCGCCCTCCATGGGGTGGTCGACCTCGCGAGACTGCCGATGACCCGCGGCGCACCTGTCCCCGGTCCCTTGGCCGAGGTTGCGCAGGCCCAGGGTGCCGAGCCCCAATGGGTCACCTTCAGCCCCGCGCTCGAGGTCCAGTGCGCCTTGCGGGTCGACCAGCTCGCAGGACTGCGAGGCAGCGAAGCCTTCACCGCCCTGGGTGCCCCCCCGCAGGGCGTGCCCGATGGGCTCGGCGGGACCCTGCAGGACGCAGACGGGGCCCAGTGGCAGGTGCTCGACCTTCTTCGGTTGTCGCAGCAGCCGCACTTCCTGCGCATCGGCGCCTGAGCCTCGCGCACGGCCTCCCTTTCGGCATCCCTCTTACCGGCTCACCCCAAAGGTCTCACCATGAACCTGGTCGCCTCCCTCAAGGCCTGGCTTGCCATGAAACTGCCCTGGCTGGCTCGTTCGCGAACCCGATCCGGCAGGGCCTTGCGCCCCGCCCCCGAACGTGCTGCCGCACCGGCGCCAGGCCGCACCTCGTGGTGGGCTGGCGTCCCGGTCGAACAGCGTCTGCGCGCCCTGTCGGTGGCGGTGGCCCTGGCGCTCACACTGCTTGCGGTCACGGCGGTGATTTCCATACGCCAGGCTGACCAGGTGGCTCAGCAGGTCGCCGGCACGGGCCAGGCGTTGATGCAATCGCAGCGGCTGGCCAAGGCAGTGTCGCAGGCGCTGGTGGGTGACGCCCAGGCCTTCCTCGACGTACGCGAGAGTGCCGACGTGCTGGCGCGCAACGTCCGGAGCCTGGCTTCAGGCGATACCGGGCTGCGCCTGGAGCCGGTCGATGCTGCGGGCCAGGCGGAACTGGCTCACAGCATGCCCCTGACCCTGCGCACCGAGAAGCATGCGGCGGTGATCCTGGGTCAGGAAAGGATCCTCACCCAGGTCGGCAGCGCCTTGCGCACCGTCAACCGCCAGTCCTCCGACCTGCTGGAACAGGCCGAGTCCGTCTCCGCATTGAAACTGCAGCAGGGGGCGCCTGCGGCCGAGGTTTCGGCCGCAGGCCAGCTCGTCATGCTGACCCAACGGATCGGGAAGTCGGCCAATGAATTCCTCACCCTCGAGGGCATCAACCCAGAAGCCGTCTTCCTGCTCGGCAAAGACCTCCAGACGTTCAGGCAGCTGGGCCAGGGCCTGCTCGAGGGCAGCCCCGAGCTGCGGCTGGCCACCACGCGTGATCCCCAGACGCGCGAGCGGCTGCAGGCGCTGCTGGGCCTGTACGACGACACCCGCTCCCAGGCCGGCGCCATGCTGGGCAACCTTCAGCGGCTGGTCGCCGCGCGCGAGGCGCAAGCGGCCATCATCACCGACAGCGAGCCGCTGCGCCGATCCCTCCAGACGCTGCAGGCGCAGCTGTCTGCGCAAGGCGGGCTGGGCTGGGGCGCCCTCGGGCTACTCACCGCATCCGCGCTGGCCACCATCGTGTGCGCGGTCGGCCTGGCCTACGTGCAGCTGCAGGACAGCCGCCGCCGCCGCGACATCGCCGAGCAGCAACGGCTCGAGGCCGAGCGGCAGCAGCAGGAGGCCAGACGGGTCAACGACGCCAACCAGGCCGCGATCCTGCGCCTCATGAACGAGCTGCAGACCGTCGCCGAGGGTGACCTCACCCAGGAAGCCACTGTCACCGAGGACATCACGGGCGCGATCGCCGACTCGGTCAACTACACCGTGGAGGAACTTCGCCAGCTGGTGGGCCATGTGCACCGCACGGTCCGCCGCGTGACGCAGACCACGGCCCAGGTCGAGGACACGTCCACCCGGCTGCTGGCGGTCTCCACCGAACAGCTACGCGAGATCCGCGAGACGGGGCAGTCGATGCTGGACATGGCAGGCCGCATCAATCACGTCGCGGCGCAGGCCCAGGAGTCCGCCCAGGTGGCCCGCCAGTCGCTCGTGGCCGCCGAGTCCGGGCTGGTGGCCGTGCGCAACGCGATGGGTGGCATGAATGCCATCCGCGACCATATCCAGGAAACCTCCAAGCGCATCAAGCGTCTGGGGGAGTCGTCCCAGGAAATCGGCGAGATCACCGAGCTGATCTCCGACATCACCGAGCAGACCAACGTACTGGCCCTCAACGCCGCGATCCAGGCGGCCGCCGCAGGCGAGGCGGGGCGGGGTTTCTCCGTGGTGGCCGAGGAGGTTCAGCGCCTGGCGGAACGCTCCGCGGACGCGACACGCCAGATCGCGGCGCTGGTCAAGACCATCCAGACCGATACCCAGGACGCTGTGGCCGCCATGGAGCGGTCCACCGAGGGCGTCGTGGCGGGGGCGCGCCTGTCGGACTCCGCTGGCGCGGCCCTCACGCAGATCGACCAGGTCTCGCGCCGCCTGGCCGACCTGATCGAGCAGATCTCCCAGGCGGCCGTTCGCGAGGCGCAGGCCGCCAACGGCGTCGCTGGCAACATCCAGCATATCTTCACGGTGACCGAGGAGACAGGCGAAGGTACGCGTTCGACCACGACACAGGTGCGCGAGCTGTCCCGGATCGCGGACGAACTGCGGCAGTCCGTGGAGCGCTTCAAAATCACCTGAGCCAGCCACCGCCCGCTTTTCAACGTTCGTCCATGCACGCGACACCTCCCCGTTCCCCGCCGCTGACCGGTCCGTCCCCCGATGCCGAGGCCATGGCAGGAGACCTGGGCCCATTGGCCTGGGTGATGGAAGATCTGCGTAAGTGCCTGGAGACCGCCGGGATGGCCTTGCGCCGCCAGGTGCGCGAGGGGGGCGCCGCCGATGCGGGCGGACTGACCCTGGCGCGCCTGCAGTTGCACCAGTCCGCGGGGGCACTCGACCTGGTGGGCCTGAGCGCGCCGGCGCGGGTCGTCCGTGCCATGGAGGCGGCGGTGCAGGCCTTCATCGAGCGGCCCCTCGAATGCACCGAGGCCGCCGCGTCGCGGGTCGAGCGCGCAGGCTTTGCCGTCGCCGATTTCCTCGACGGTTTGCTCGCGGGCCACACGCTGTCGCCAGTGGGCCTGTTTCCCCAGTACGAGGCGGTGCTCCTCGGGTTGGGCGCCGACCGCATCCATCCGGCCGACCTCTGGGACCTGGACTGGGCGTGGCATCTGGCGCACGGCTTGGCCGAGCCCGGGTTCGCGGATGTCCCGGGGGCCGGGCCTGCGCTGCGCTCACGGCTGGACCAGGCGGTCCTGCGCATCGTCAAGTCCGCGGATACCGCGGCGGCCCGTGAGCTGGTGGGCTTGTGCGCGCACCTGGCGCAGCAAGCCCACGCCGAGGGCGGCAGCACGCCGGCGCGCAGCCTGTGGACACTGGCGGCAGGCTTCTTCGAAGCACTGGGCCTGTCGCGGGTTCCGATCGACCTGTACGTCAAGCGCACCGCGTCGCGGGTGCTGGTGCACTACGTCCAGCTGGCCAAGGGTGACGGCGCCGTGTCCGAGCGCCTGGGGCGGGACCTGGCTTTTTTCTGTGCGCAGGCGCAGCGGCCCGATCCTGCGACAGCACCCCACCTGGCCGTCGTGCACAGCGCCTGGAGCCTGGAGCACCACGAGCCCGGGCGTTACGACCGCGTGCAGTTCGGCCGCTTCGACCCCATGCTGCTGGCGCAGGTGCGCAAGCGGTTGGTCGCGGTGCGCGAAAGCTGGTCGGCACTCACGGGGGGCGACGCCAGCCGCCTGCGCAGCACCAGTGACCAGTTCATCCAGCTGCGCGAGGCGCTGGTGCGGCTGCACCCGACCTGGTCCTGTCTGGCCGATGGGCTGTCAGCCGTGGCGCGCGACCTGTCCGAACAGGCGCAGCCCCCCCGGCCCGAGCTGGCCATGGAAGTGGCGACCGCCATCCTGTTCCTCGAGGCGGCCTGCCAGGATTTCGAGCCGACCGACGCCCAACTGGAGGCGCGCATGCAGCGTGTGGCCGACCGGTTGCATGGCGTGCTGCAGGGGCAGGCACCGCAGGCGCTCGAGCCCTGGGTGGAAGAGCTGTATCGCCGGGTCAGCCATCGCCAGACCCTGGGCAGTGTCGTCGACGAGTTGCGCCTGTCCCTGGCCAGCATCGAGCAAGAGCTCGACGCGTTTTTCCGCGATCCCACCGCGCCGCAGACGCTGCAGACCGTGCCGGGCCGCCTGAACCAGATGCGTGGCGTGCTGTCGGTACTGGGCCTGGACCATGCGGCCCAGGCCGTGGTCCACCTGCGTGACACGGTGCAGGCGCTCTTGCACGCCCCGCCCGGGACCCGACCGAGCGACTTCAGCGGCCTGGGCCACAACCTGGGGGCGCTGGGCTTCCTGATCGACATGCTCGACTACCAGCCGGCCCTCGCGCGCAAGCTCTTCATCTTTGATGAGGCGCGCGGCGAGTTGATGCCGGTCATGGGCCGGGCTGTTGTCCACCAAGCGGCGCCTGAGGCCGCGGAGCCGGCGGCTGCGATGCCTGATGTGGCGTCCGCCCGGGTGCCCAAGGCCGAACCTGAAAGCGAAGTCGTGGCACCCGCTCCGGCCCCGACGCTGCCTGCGCCGGCGGCGCCAGCGGTGCCTGTGGACCGCCTCAAGGTTGTCGGCCCCTTGCGCATCGACCAGTCCCTGTTCAACGTGTACCTCAATGAGGCGGACGACTGGTCCCGGTGCCTGCAGACCGGGGTGTCGGAGTGGGCGCTGGATACGCGCCAGCCACTGGTGGCGCCCTTGGTGGCGTGGGCGCATTCCCTGTGCGGCGGTTCCGCCATGATCGGGTTCGCAGCCCTGGCGGACCTTGCGCGCCAGCTGGAATCGTCGCTGCAACGCACACGGGACCAGGGCGGAGGCACGCCCCGCCATGCGCAGGTCTACATCGAGGCAAGCGACGAAGTCCGCCGGCTGTTGCACCAGTTCGCCGCCGGTTTCCTGCCCGAGGCCAGGCCGGAGATGTCCTTGGCGCTGGCCGACCTGCATCGGCCCGACGCGCCAGCCGACGAAGCAGGCGCGGCCCTACCCGCCCCCGAGCCCGAACCCGCCCCCGAACCCTTTACCGAGCCCCCTCCCGCACCACCGGCCGGCCCGGATCCAGGCCCGGACGTCTGCGCCGCACACGACCCGGAGCCCGATCAGGAGCTATTCGCTTTCTTCGAGGAGGAGGCGCTGGAATTGATCGCCTTGCTCGGAGGCGCACTGCGCCAGTGGCACGCCCGCCCGGACAACCTCAGCGCCCGCGACGAGGTGCTGTGTACCTTGCACACCCTCAAAGGCTGTGCGCGGCTGGCGGGGGCGATGTCACTGGGCGACCAGGCCCACGCCCTCGAATCCCAGATCGAGAGATTTTCCGCTGCGGTCTCCAGTGCCGACATCGAGCCGCTGCTGCAGGGGCTCGATGCGTTCCAGTGGGCGTTTGATGCGCTCCGCGGGGGGCAAGCCGCGGGTCTCGCCACGCAGGTTGTCCCGCCGCCCCTGCCGCAGCCGCCCCTGCCACAGATGCCCAGCCCCCTGCCGGCCGTGGAGGAGGCTGCTGCTGCCGCGACGCCCGAGCCGCCGGCCTCCGATCCCGATCCCGCCCCCGATCCCATTCGCATGCACCCCCTGCCCGAACGGGCGTCTGTCGCGCCTGCTGCGCCCGCCGCCCCCACGCGCGCGGGTCATGCCGTGGTGCGGGTGAGGGCCCAGCTGCTGGACCGGCTGATGAACCAGACCGGCGAAGTGATGATCACGCGCGCGCGACTGGCGTCCGACATCGGGCAGCTGCGCGAGGCCCTGCACGAACTCACCTGCGACCTGGAGCGCCTGCGCACCCAACTGCGCTATCTCGAGCTGCAATCGGAGTTGCAGATGCAGTCGCATCGCACCAAGGATGCGGTCGTGGATTTCGATCCGCTGGAGTTCGACCGCTACACCCGCGTCCAGGAACTCGCACGACTGATGGCCGAGACCGTGGCTGACGTGGCATCGGTGCAGCGCACCCTGCAGCGGACCGTCGATTCCACCGAAGACAGCCTCTCGGCCCAGGCCCGCCAGACCCGCGAGCTGCAGCGGGACCTGCTGCGCACACGCATGCTCGAGTTCGACGCCATCGCCGACCGCCTGCACCGGGTCGTGCGCCAGGCGGCCCAGGAATCGGGCAAGCCGGCCCAGCTGGACATCCAGCGAGGCACGATCGAGATGGACCGCGGCATCCTGGACCGCATGACGCCGGTCTTCGAGCACCTGCTTCGCAATGCGGTGGTCCACGGCATCGAAGTGGCCACCGCCCGGGCGGCCGCGGGCAAGCCTGCCACCGGACAGCTCAGGGTCCGCCTGTCCCAGGAGGGCAACGATGTCTCGATCCGGTTCGAGGACGACGGTGGTGGCCTGGACCTGGACCGCATCCGCGACAAGGCAGTGGCCCTGGGCCTGCTGCCGCACGGCGCCGCGGTCACCGAAGCGGCTGCGGCCGGCCTGGTGTGCACGCCGGGGTTTTCCACCGCCCGCGAGGTTTCGCAGTTGGCCGGTCGCGGCATCGGCATGGACGTGGTCCGCGCCGAGGTGTCTGCGGTGGGTGGGCGCCTCGAGATCCGCAGCCAGGCAGGCCGGGGCGCCTGCTTCGAGGTGCTGCTGCCCCTGACCACTGCCGTCACCCGGGTGGTGATGCTGCGCTGTGGCGAACTCGTCTTCGGGGTGCCGGTGCCCCTGGTCGAAGGAGTGATCGGCGCCTCCGGGGTTACCCTGAGCCAAGCCCGGGACAGCGGCCACTACACCCACAAGGACCAGGCCCTGCCGTTTTTCTGGGCGGGGGCCCTGCTGCAATCCTCTCCCCGGAGCGCCGAGGCAGGCGGGCGCTCGGTGCCCGTGGTGCTTGTGCGTAGCGCTGCCCAGCGCCTGGCCCTGCAGGTCGACGAGGTGCAGGGCCAGCACGAAGTGGTGGTCAAGCACCTGGGGCCGCAACTGGCGCGGTTGCCGGGCCTGGCGGGCGTGACGGTGTTGCCCTCGGGCGCGGTGGTCCTGATCTACAACCCCGTGGCCCTGGCCGCGGTGCATGGCGAGCAGGCCCGTGCCTACGCAGCGGGCCTGCCCGCGGGTTCACAGGACCGTGCACAGGCCGGTTCTGTGCAGGTGCCCGCCGCTACCGCCATCCCCGCCGCAGCGGCGCCCCTGGTGCTGGTGGTGGACGATTCCATCACCGTGCGCCGGGTGACCCAGCGCCTGTTGCAACGCGAGGGCTACCGCGTGGCGCTGGCGGGCGACGGCCTGCAGGCGCTCGAACAAATGGCGCTGGAGGCTCCGGCGCTGGTGCTCTCGGACATCGAGATGCCGCGCATGGATGGTTTCGACCTGGTGCGCAACCTGCGCGGCGACGCGCGCTGGCGCCACCTGCCGGTGGTGATGATCACCTCGCGCATCGCGTCCAGGCACCGTGATCACGCCACGGAGCTCGGCGTGAACCATTACCTGGGCAAGCCCTACCCGGAGGACGAACTCCTGGCCCTGGTGCGGCGTTTCACGGGCGTCTGAGCCCCCCGCGTGCGACGCCCATTGGTCCAAGGCCGGGCGGCGTGATCAGGCCGCCTTCTTGACCACCGCGTAGCGTTGCAGCGTGAGGGTGCGGGCCTCGTCATGCCGCACGACGGGCAGCGGATAGTCCTTGCCCAGTGCCAGGCCGGCCGAGGCCAGCTCCAGGGGCGAGGCGGTCCAGGGTTCGTGCACGGCGGCCGGAGGCAGGCCCGCCAGTTGAGGCAGGTAGCGCAGGATGAACTTGCCCTCGGGGTCGAACTTGCGGCTCTGGCTCACCGGGTTGAAGATGCGGAAATAGGGCTGCGCGTCGCAGCCCGAGGAGCTGGCCCACTGCCAGCCGCCGTTGTTGGCGGCCAGGTCGAAGTCGTTCAGGTGCAGCGCGAAGTATTTTTCGCCCCAACGCCAGTCGATGCCCAGGTCCTTGGTCAGGAAGCTCGCGGTGACCATGCGCAGGCGGTTGTGCATGTAGCCGCTCTGATTGATCTGCAGCATCGCCGCGTCCACCAGCGGGTAGCCGGTGCGGCCCTCGCACCAGGCGGCAAAGAGCGCCTTCGCGTGCTTGCCGTGCTCCCAGGCGATCGCGTCGTATTCGGGGCGGAAGCTGTGGCTGCGGCCCTTGGCGTCCACCACGTGGGGGAAGTTGGCCAGCACCTGGAAATAGAAATCGCGCCAGATCAATTCACTGAGCCAGGTGGCGGCGCCGGCGCTGCCCGCCTGCGTGCGGGCATGGGCGCTGCGCGCGAGTTCGCGGATCGAGACCGTGCCGAATCGCAGGTGCACGCTCAGGTAGCTCGGGCCGCGCACCGCAGGAAAGTCGCGGGCGTCGCGGTAGGCGTCGATGCGCCGGCAGAAGTCCTCGAACAGCTCCCGCCCGCCGGCCAGGCCCAGGGGCAGGGCCAGATCGCGCAGGTTCGTCGTCTCAAAGCCGATGTCGGCCAGGGAGGGCACCGCACGGCGGTGGGCGGCGGGCCGTTCGGCCAGGGCGCTGGCGTGGGCCTGCACCTCGTGGGGCCGCAGGTCGCCCGCATCCACCTTGGCCAGCCAGGCGTTCTTGTAGGGGGTGAAGACCGCATAGGGCCGCCCACCCTGGGTCAGGAGTTCGGTGCGCTCGAAGACCACCTGGTCCTTGGTGGTGTGCAGGGCGATGCCGGCGTCGGCCAGCGCGCCGCGCACCGCCGCATCGCGGGCGACGGCCTGGGGCTCGTAGTCGTGGTTGGCGAACACGGCCTGCACGCCCAGTTCGCGGGCCAGGCGGGGGATCTCGTCCTGGGCGACGGCATGGCGCACGATCAGGCCGGCGCCGGGCCGGCCCGCCAGGACCCGCAGGGCCTCGTCCAGCTGCACCAGCGATTCGCGGATGAACTCCACCCGCCGGTCACGCCGGGGCAGGGGGTCCAGGATGGCCCGGTCGAAGACGAACACTGCATGCACCTGGCGGCAGGCCCGCAAGGCGCGATGGAGGGCGGCGTTGTCGTGGGCCCGCAAGTCGCGGCGGAACCACATCAGGCCGACCGGGTAATGCGTGTCGAGGGGCTTGTCCAGGGGTGCCGCTGTCATGGCCGGGCGGGGTGCGTAAAATCGCCATCATGCCCGCGGATGCCGACCCCATCAATCTGACGCATCATTTCCTGATCGCCATGCCGGGCTTGCAGGACGATACCTTCAGCCGCAGCGTGGTCTACCTGTGCGAGCACAGCGCCCGTGGTGCCCTGGGCATCATGATCAACAAGCCCAGCGACATCAGCCTGCAGCACCTGTTCGACAAGGTCGAACTGCCCCTGGGCCGCTCCGACCTCGTGGGTGCGCCGGTCTATCAGGGGGGGCCGGTGGCCACCGAGCGCGGTTTCGTGCTGCATGAGGCCGTGTTCGCCGGCGAAGACCAGCCCGAGGAAACGGTGTACGCCTCCACCATGACCATCCCTGGCGGCCTGGAGATGACCACCTCCAAGGACGTCCTGGAGGCGCTGTCCACCGGTGCCGGCCCGCGCAAGGTGCTGGTGTCCCTGGGCTACGCGCAGTGGGGCGAGGGCCAGCTGGAGTCCGAGATCGGCGAGAACAGCTGGCTCACGGTGGGCGCCGACGCCGCCATCATCTTCGACACGCCGGCCGAACAGCGTTACGACAAGGCGCTGGCCCTGCTGGGGCTGCAGGCCTGGATGCTGTCCTCCGAGGCGGGGCATGCATGACGCAGTCCGCGGCAGCCCCTCCCGTACCCTCCCACCTCCAGACCTTTCTCGCTTTCGATGTCGGGCGCAAGCGCACCGGCGTCGCTTCCGGCAACCGCCTCCTGGCCTGCGCTACGCCGCAGCGCACCATCCGCGCGCAATCCAATGAGGCGCGCCTGCATGAGGCCCAGGCCCGGGTGCACGAGTGGCGGCCCGATGCCCTGGTCGTGGGGGTGCCGTTCCACCCCGACGGCGCGAGCCACGAGAATACGGCGATGGCCCGCAAGTTCGCTCGCCAGCTGGGGGCACGGGTGCCGCTGCCGGTGTTCGAGGTGGACGAGCGATACAGCACCACCGAGGCTCTGGCCGGCGGCGCGGCGGATCCGGATGCCGGCGCCGCCTGCGTGATCCTCGAACAGTTTCTCAGGAGTATTGGATGACAGCTGCCCCCGCCGGTGCCTTGATGCTCGACGCCGAGGCGCTTTACCAGGAACTGCTTGCCGGGGTGCGCCAGCGCATGACGGCGCAGGTCCGCCTGGTGGGCGTGACCTCCGGCGGGGCCTGGCTCGCCGAGCGCCTGCACCAGGACCTGGGCCTGGCGGGCAAGCCTGGCGTGATCTCGTCGGCGATGCACCGCGATGATTTCGCGCAGCGCGGGCTGGCCAGCACCAGCCAACAGACGCAGCTGCCCTTCGACGTGCAGGGCGCCAGCATCCTGCTGCTGGACGACGTGCTCTATACCGGCCGCACCATCCGCGCCGCGATCAACGAGCTGTTCGACTACGGACGCCCCGCCAGCGTGCAGCTGGCGGTGCTGGTGGATCGTGGCGGTCGCGAGCTGCCGGTGCAGGCCGACCTGGCCGCGGCCCGCGTCGCCTTGGCGGCGAACCAGTCGCTGGCCCTCGCGCGCGACGCGCAGGGCCGATTCAGTTTCAAGGTGGAAGGGACCTGAGCGATGCTGTCCAAGCGCAATCCCCAACTCAATCGGCATGGGGAGCTGATCCACCTGCTCTCGACCGAGGGCCTGCCCCGCGACATCATCACCCACATCCTGGACACAGCGTCCAGCTTCGTGAGCGTGAACGACCGCGAAGTCAAGAAGGTGCCCCTGCTTCGCGGCAAGAGCGTGTTCAACCTGTTCTTCGAGAACAGCACCCGCACCCGCACCACCTTCGAGATCGCCGCCACGCGCCTGTCGGCCGACGTGATCAACCTGGACATCGCGCGTTCGTCGGCGGCCAAGGGCGAGACGCTTCTGGACACCATCGCCAACCTCTCGGCGATGGCGGCCGACCTGTTCGTGGTGCGCCACGGCGAGTCGGGCGCGCCCTACCTGATCGCCCAGCATGTCGCGCCGCACGTGCACGTGATCAACGCTGGCGACGGCCGCCACGCGCACCCCACGCAGGGCCTGCTGGACATGTACACCATCCGGCACTACAAGAAGGACTTCTCCAACCTCACCGTGGCCATCGTGGGCGCCGTGCTGCACTCGCGCGTGGCCCGCTCCGACATCCATGCCCTGACCACCCTGGGCTGCGCCGAGGTGCGCGTGGTGGGCCCGCGCACCCTGGTGCCCGCCGACATGAGCCACATGGGGGTGCGGGTGTTCCACACCCTGGAGGAAGGCATCCGCGGCTGCGACGTGGTGATCATGCTGCGCCTGCAGAACGAGCGCATGTCGGGGGCGCTGCTTCCGAGCTCCCAGGAGTTCTTCAAGAGCTTCGGCCTCACGCCCGAGAAGCTGCAACTGGCCAAGCCCGATGCCATCGTGATGCACCCGGGGCCGATCAACCGGGGCGTCGAGATCGATTCCGCGGTGGTGGACGGCGTGCAAAGCGTGATCCTGCCGCAGGTGACCTTCGGGATCGCGGTGCGCATGGCGGTCATGAGCATCGTCGCGGGGAATGACGCATGACCCACCCCCGAAGCGGCTTCGCCGATCCCCCCTCAAGGGGGCGCCACCAGCGGCCCGGCGGAGCCGGTTCCGCGCTGGCCCATGACCCGCTGGCCCACGAAATTGGGAGCTCACTCGCATGAAGATCCTGATCCAAGGCGGACGCGTCATCGATCCGGCGCGCCAATTCGACGAAGTCTGCGACCTGGCCCTGGCGGCCGGGCGGATCGTGGGCATCGGCCGCACGCCCGACGGCTTTGTACCGAACAAACTGATCGAGGCCCGCGGCTGCATCGTGGCGCCCGGCTTCGTCGACCTGGCGGTGCGCCTGCGCGAACCGGGCCACGAGCACGAGGGCATGCTCGAAAGCGAGATGGCCGCTGCCGTCGCCGGCGGCGTCACCAGCCTGGTGTGCCCTCCCGACACCGACCCGGTGCTGGACGAGCCCGGGCTGGTCGAAATGCTCAAGATGCGCGCCGAAAAACTGCACCAGGCGCGAGTGTTTCCCCTGGGCGCGCTCACGCGCGGGCTGGCCGGCGAGGTGCTCACCGAGATGGCCGAACTCACGGAGGCCGGCTGCGTGGGCTTCAGCCAGGCCGAGGCAGGCCTGGCCAATACCCAGGTGCTGCAGCGCGCCTTCCAGTACGCGGCCACCTTCGGCTACACCGTGTGGCTGCGGCCGCAGGACGTGCACCTGGGCCAGGGCGTGGCGGCCAGCGGCCCCCTGGCCACGCGCCTGGGCCTGGCGGGCGTCCCGGTGGCGGCCGAGACCATCGCCCTGCACACCATCTTCGAACTCATGATGGTGACCGGCGCGCGCGTGCATCTGTGCCGCATCAGCAGTGCTGCCGGCATCGCGCTGGTGCGCGATGCCAAGGCCCAGGGCCTGCCCCTGACCTGTGACGTCAGCATCAACTCGCTGCACCTGACCGATACCGACATCGGCTACTTCGACAGCCGGCTGCGCCTGTCGCCGCCCGTGCGACAGCAGAGGGACCGCGACGCGCTGGCCCTGGCGCTGGCCGACGGCACCCTCGACGCGCTGGTGTCCGACCACATGCCGCTGGACGAGGACGCCAAGGCCCTGCCCTTTGCCGAGGCCGAGCCGGGTGCCACCGGGCTGGAACTGCTGCTGGGGCTGGCCCTGAAGTGGGGCCAGCAAAGCGGCGCCGGCTTGGTGCCTGCGCTGGGGGTCATCACCGGCGGACCTGCCCGCGTGCTGGGGGCCTCGCTCGGGACCCTGCAGGCCAGCTGCGGCCAGCTGGTCGAGGGCGGTATCGCCGATGTCTGCATCTTCGACCCGCTGGCGCACTGGCTGGTGCAGCCTTCCAGCCTGCGCAGCCAGGGCAAGCACACGCCGTTCTCGGGCTATGAGCTGCCGGGGCGGGTGCGCTACACCTTCGTGGGTGGCCACATCGCCTACGACGCCTCGCAAGCGTGAAGACGCTGCGGGCCGGCTGGGTGTTGATGCGCGTGCTGTGGCACGCGCTGGCCGGCTTCCTCACCATCGTTTTCGTGTTTCCTCGGTTGGCCCCTGCGGCCCGCCAGGCGCGCGTGCAGGCTTGGGCCCGGGACATGCTGCGCGTGCTGGGCCTGCGGCTGCACGTGCAGGGCCAGCCCGTGGCCCAGGGGCCGGCCCTGATCGTGTCCAACCACATCTCCTGGCTGGATATCCTGGCCTTGCATGCCGCACGCTATTGCCGCTTCGTGTCCAAGGCCGATGTGCACCACTGGCCCCTGATCGGACGCATGGCCGCGGGCGCAGGCACGCTGTTCATCGAGCGCGAGTCGCGTCGCGACGCCCTGCGCGTGGTGCACCACATGAGTGACAGCCTGCGCGCCGGGGACGTGCTGGCGGTGTTCCCCGAGGGGACGACCACCGACGGTGTGTCGCTGCTGCCGTTTCACGCCAATCTGCTGCAGGCGGCCATCGCCGCCGACGCGCCGGTGCAGCCGGTGGCACTGGGCTTCATCGATGCCGGCACGGGTCAGCGTTCGCTGGCCCCGTGCTACATCGGTGACGACACCCTGGCCGGCTCGCTTTGGCGCACGCTCACCAGCGGGCCGATCGTGGTGGTGGTCCACTTCGGCGCGCCGCAGGCCTGCGCGGGCCGCGACCGCCGTGCCTGGGCCGCTGACCTGCGCCTGGCGGTCGACCAGCTGCTGCGGTTTCCTCCGTCCTGACCCGCACCCCAGGTCACCGACCAGGCATGGGTGCCATGCGTCGCTGACGGCTCAAGACGGTTGCAGCGCTTACCCAGGCATACCTTTGCGGGCGGTCCGGGCTCTTCCATCCCCCCACACAATTTGCGCAGTCCGGATCGACCCGTCCGGCCCCTTCCTTTTTCCGCAGCGACTGACCTGCCATGAACCCGACCCGCCCCACTGTGCGTCGTGCGCCGATCCCCATCCTGTCCTATCACCAGACCGATACCGTGCCCGCGCGCGGCGTGCCTTACCGGGGGCTGGTGCTGCCACCTTCGCGATTCGCCCGGCAGATGCGCGCGCTGCGGGCCCTGGGATTTCGCGGGCTGTCGATGCGGGACCTGGCGCCCTACCTGCGTGGTGAGCGCACGGGCAAGGTGGTGGGCATCACGCTGGACGACGGTTACGTCAGCAACTTCGATCATGCCCTGCCCGTGCTGCTCGCACTGGGGTTCACGGCCACCTCGTTCGTCGTGAGCGGGCAGCTCGGAGGCGCCAATGTGTGGGACGTGCCGATGGGCGTGCAGCGCGCCCGCCTGATGAACGTGCACCACCTGCGCGAGTGGATGGCCTGGGGCATGGAGGTGGGTGCGCACACCCGTAACCACGTGGACCTGCGCGCCTGCGATCCGGTACGCGCCTGCGCGGAGATTGCCCATTCGCGCAGCGACCTGGAGCAGGCCCTGGGCGTGCCGGTGTGCAGCTTCTGCTATCCCTACGGCCGCTACCGGGACGAGCATGTGGAGATGGCGCGGGCGGCAGGCTTCGAGACGGCCACGACCTCGGACAGCGCGTGCGCACGCTGGAACGCCGACCTGCTGCGGCTGCCGCGCCTGACCGTGTGGCTGTCCACGCCCTTGCCCTACCTGCTGGCGCGCGCATGCCTGGGCTTCGGTGGGTGGCGGCGCGTGGGGCGGGCGCGTCCCTTCAGCCGGCCCGCTGCGACGGCTCCCGCGGCCCGTGCCCCCGCCGCCCCGCGGGTCACGGCGGGCGAGACCCTGTCCTGAGGGGCGGGCGCTGCGTTCAGGGATCGGTGGCTTGCACGCGGGCGCATCGAATCCGCCGGACCCAGGGCCGCAGGGGCTGCACCAGCGCGGAGGTCCTGAGCCACTGGCGCGCCCCCGCGCAGGCCGCCAGCCAGGCCGAAGTGACGCAGGGGCGCGCCACCCAGCCCTCGGCCAGGGGCAGGCTGCAATCGGCGAAGCTTTGCTTGTAGGGATCGTCCCCCTTGCCCAGGTCCAGCAGCCCATGGCCCTGGTCCGCTGCGGCTTGCGCGACCTGCAGCAGCAGCAGGCCGCCGGGCGAGTAGGCCGCGAACGCGTGGTCGTAGACCGGGAACCACCAGTGCCAGACCTGCGTGCTGCGCATGCCCAGGTGCGCCCCGACCAGCTGGTCGCCGGCATACAGCGCGGACAGGCGGCCCCCGAAGTGGGGGCCTTGCATGGCGCAGATGCGCTCGGCCAGGGCCCGTGTCCATCGGTGCGCGAAAAAGTCCGGCGCGCCCGTGCGGCGGCATTGCAAGGATTTCAGGCGCAACACGGCCTCCAGCACCTGAGGGTCGCAGGTGTGCGCCTGCAGCCGCAGCGGACCCGCTTCACGCGCGAGCTTGCGGGCCTTGCGTTCGAGCTCGCCCAGGCGGCGCACGCCGCAGGCCCGCCGCCCGGCGAGGTAGACCGCCATCCCGCGTGACAGGTCCAGGGCTGGCGATTCGCCGGGCGTGATCGCCAGGCCCGCGGGGGCCTGCTCCAGCGGGAGGTGATCGAAGCGCCAGGAGTCCAGGCGTGCCGCCCGCAACAGGGCCGGCCATGACCAGGCCGTGCCAGGCGCGCAGACGACGCCATGGTGATCGGACAGGCAGCCACCCACCGGCACGCCCACGCCCCAGCGCACCTGGAAGGGAAGGAAGCCGACGACGTGATGGTTCTCCTCGATCACCGCGATGCGCACGTCGTCCCGCACCGAAGCCACCGCCAGGGTGAACTCGGGCGCGTAGTAGGGGCTGCGGAGCGCCGGGTTGCCGCCCTGGAGCGCGCGCCAGGTGGCTTGCAACGGGTCATCGAGCTGTGTGGCAGTGATCAGCGTGATCGGCATGGGGCTCCCGGGCTTGGGGAGCGATCATGCGGTGGCCGAGGCCGGGTGCGGTGGCACCGTGAAAAAGCGTACGGCTCAGGCTTCCCGCGATGGCAGCGGCATGGGGGTGGACGCCATCGGCGGGGCCGACGCGGCGCTATCTCGCTCGAAGGTGACCACATGGTCGACCTGCGCGCGGATGCCGATCCACTCGCCGACCTTGTGGTCGTGGTGACTGGGGACGTGGGCCATCACGGTCTCGCCCGTGCCCAGACGCAGCGTGTAGAGGAAGTCGGCGCCACGGAAGGCCTTGCGCACGATCTGCGCCTTCACCGGCGCATCGTCCTCGTGCACGATGTCGTCCGCGCGCAGCAGCACCTCGCACTGGCCGGCCTCGAAGGCCGTGGGCAGGGGGCACTCGGCCACGTCGGTCAGGGCACCCAGCGGCGTGTCCACCACCACCTGGTCGCCCTCGGCGCGCAGGGTGGCGGGCGCGAACACGCCATGGCCAATGAAGTCGGCCACGAAGCGGGTGGCGGGGCGGTGGTAGAGGGTGTAGGCCTCGTCCCACTGGTGCAGCTTGCCCTGGTGCATGACACCGATCACGTCGCCGATGGCGAAGGCCTCGAGCTGGTCGTGCGTCACGAAGAGGGCGGTGGCGCCCGCCGCCTTCAGGATGCCCCGGATTTCATGGGCCAGGCGCTCGCGCAGGTCGATGTCCAGATTGGAAAACGGTTCGTCCAGCAGCAGCAGCTCGGGCTTGGGCGCGAGCGCGCGCGCCAGCGCGACGCGCTGCTGCTGCCCGCCCGAGAGTTCATGCGGCATGCGCCGCTCGGTGCCGGCCAGGCCCACGAGCGTGAGGACCTGCGCCACCCGCTCGGCCCGCTCGACGCGCGCCAGGTGGGCAATCCCGAAGGCCACGTTGCGGCCCACGTCCAGGTGGGGAAAGAGGGCGTAGTCCTGGAACACCATCCCGATGCGCCGCGATTCGGCCGGCATGTGCACCCCCTGGCCGCTCACGAGCTCGCCGGAGACGCGGATCTGGCCGCTGCTGGCAGTTTCCAGGCCGGCGATGGCGCGCAGCAGGGTGGTCTTGCCGCAGCCCGAGGGGCCGATCAGCACACCGATGGCGCCGCGTGGCAGGCCGAACGACACCGCGTCCACCGCGGGCCGTTGCGCACCGGGGTAACGCACGCTCACATCGACCAGTTCCAAATGCATGAGGGTTATTCTAGATGCTTACAATTCTCATTTGTATCTTCGGGGCTCTGCGGGCCCCTGTCCCTGACCTCCTTCATGCGCCGGCTCCATGACCTGCTGCTCCTGACGCTCGGCCTGCTGCTGCTGGTGCCGGTGGGCGGGGTGCTGGTCTCGTGGCTGCAATGGGATGGCCAAAGTGCGTCCATCCTGGTGTCCATGGCAGCGACGGTGCTGCCCGGGTATGCGGCCACCAGCCTGGCGCTGTGCCTGGTCGTGGCGGCCGGCGTGGCGCTAGTCGGGGTGTCCACGGCTGCAGCGGTGACCCTGTTCGACTTCCCTGGACGGCGCACTTTCGAATGGGCGCTGCTGCTGCCACTGGCCATGCCGGCCTACGTGACGGCCTATGCCTACACCGATTTCCTGCAATTTGGCGGGCCACTGCAGTCCTGGCTGCGCGCCACCCTGGGCCTGCAGGGGCGGGTGTTCCCGGAGGTGCGCAGCCTGCCCGGCGCGGCCTGGGTGTTCGTCTTTTCGCTCTATCCCTATGTGTACCTGCTGGCGCGCACGGCGCTGGGAGAGCGCGCGCCGCAGCTGATGGAGGCTGCGCGCCTCTTGGGTGCGCCCCTGCGCCGGCGCATCCTGCAGGTGGCCCTGCCCCTGGCGCGGCCCGCCGTGGCGGCTGGCGTGGCGCTGGCCCTGATGGAGACCCTGGCCGACTTCGGCGTCTCCAGCTATTTCGGTATCCAGACCTTCTCCACCGGCATCTACAAGGCCTGGCTGGCGATGGACAACCGCGTGGCCGCGGCGCAATTGGCCACCACGCTGCTGGCGCTGGTGGCGGTGCTGCTCTGGCTCGAACACCGTGCGCAGCAGCGCATGCGCTTTGCCGTCGCGCGCGGCGCCCGCGCCGGCTCGGACGAGGCGCAGCCCATCGCATTGCACGGTACGCGCCGCGCCATGGCCTGGGGCGTGTGCGCGCTGCCGGTCCTCATGGGCTTCGTGTTGCCGGTGGCCTTCATGCTGCGGCCGCTGGCCGCCGACTGGTCGGTGCTGCCCTGGGACCGCTTCGTCCAATGGGCCCTGAACAGCGTGCGACTGGGTGCGCTCAGCGCGGTGCTGGCGGTGGGCGTGGCGGTGCTGCTGGTGTTCTCATTGCGCCAGCGCGGCGACCCGCTCACGCGCGGCGTGGTGCGCGTGGCGGGCATGGCCTACGCCGTCCCGGGGGCGGTCATCGTAGTGGGCCTGCTGCTGCCCGTGGGCTGGCTGCAGCAGGTGGCGCCGGATGCGCCCACCGTGTATTGGGTGACCGGCACCGTGCTGGGGGTGGTGTGGGCCTACCTGGTGCGCTTCATGTCGGTGGCGCTGCAATCGGTGCAAAGCGGCTATGCGCGCATACCGTCCAGCCTGGACGACTCGGCCCGCATGCTGGGGACCTCGGGTTGGCGCCTGCTGGCGCGTGTGCACTGGCCCTTGCTGCGGCGGTCGGCGGTGGCGGCCGGCCTGCTGGTGTTCGTGGACGTGATGAAGGAATTGCCCGCTACCCTGGTGCTGCGCCCCTTCAACACCGACACCCTGGCCGTGGTGGCCTACCAGCTCGCGCGCGACGAACGGCTCGGGGAAGCGGCCCTGCCCTCGCTGGCGCTGGTGCTGGTGGGCCTGATTCCGGTGATGCTCCTGAGCCGCACCCTGCGGCGCTAACCGCCGCCGTCATCGGCCTGCGGGTCGGTGTTCTTGCGATAGACGATCTCGCCGGTGGGCACATGGACCACCCGGATTTCCTGTCCGCTGGCCGCGCGGAAATTCTTGGCGGCCAGCGACACGGCCAGCCCCCGGTTGCCCACCACCCAGGGCGGGTCACCCGCCAGGGGCAGCCATCGGCCCGACAAGGGGCGGTCGCTTTCGATACGGTATTCGGCCGGGGGCATGCAAAACCTCGTGGATCTGTCTCTGTCGTTGTGGGACTGCCAGGTCCTGCGCGCCGTGTTGCGCGGGTGCAGGCCTGTGTGGGAGATATGGTCTGTCCGCGCCGCCAGCTTGTCTGTAGGACGGCGGCGAAAGGGCCGTGCGTGCCGGCGGCAAGGCGCCGCTCGTTAAGATGGCACGATGTCGTCCACTGCCTCCTTGCCCCCTCTCGTCCTGGTTCCTGGCCTCATGTGCGACGCCGCGGCCTGGCAGCCGCTGTTTGCGCATTGGCCTGAGGCCCTGCGCTATCAGGTCATCGACCCCGGCGCCCGCGACAGCCTGGTAGGCATGGCCCGGCGTGTGCTCGAACAGGCGCCCGAGCGCTTCGCGCTCGCGGGGCATTCGATGGGCGGACGGGTGGCACTGGAGGTGGTGCGCCTGGCACCGCGCCGGGTGCAGCGCCTGGCGCTGCTCGATACCGGCCACCTGCCGCTGCCGCCCGGGTCCGCCGGGGTCCAGGAAATCGCCAAGCGCCAGGGCTTGCTGCAGCTGGCACGCGAGCGGGGGGTGCGCGCCATGGCGGCCCAATGGGTGCAGGGCATGGTGCATCCCGCGCGCTTGCCGGACCAGGACCTGATCGAGGCCATCCTGCAGATGTTCGAGCGGCGTACCGCCGACACCTTCGCCGCGCAGTTGCAGGCCCTGATCCAGCGGCCCGATGCCAGCGACGTGTTGGGCGCCTTGCACGTGCCCACGCTGATCGCCTGCGGCCGCGAGGATGCGTGGTCACCCATGTCGCAGCACGAGGCCATGCAGCGCCTCGCGCCCCAGGCCACGCTGCGCGTGGTCGATGACGCCGGGCACATGGTCATGATGGAGCGGCCGGGTGAGACGGCCGCCCTGATGCTGGCGTGGTTGCAGGGCGCGGGCTGATCGCGCCCCGCGTCGTGTAGCGTCCCGCGTCGCGTCTGGCTTGACGACTCAGCGCTCGACGGGGCGGTCCGCGAAGCGCATCGAGAAATCGACTGCCTGGATGTCCTTGATCAGGGCCCCCACCGAGATGCGGTCCACGCCGGTCTCGGCCAGCGCGCGCAGGCCGTCAAGCGTCACACCACCCGAGATCTCCAGGCTGCAGCGCCCGTCCGCGATGCGCACCGCCTCGCGCAGGGTGGGCAGGTCCATGTTGTCCAGGAGCACCATGGTCACGCCGGCATCCAGTGCCTCCTGCAGCTGCGAGAGCGTCTCGACTTCGACCTGGATGAAGGCCACCGGCGCCTTGAGCGCCTGCGCGGCGCGCACCGCCGCGGTCAGGCCGCCGGCGGCGGCGATGTGGTTTTCCTTGATCAGGACTGCGTCATAGAGTCCCATGCGGTGGTTCTTGCCGCCGCCGCAGCGCACCGCGTATTTCTGCGCGACGCGCAGGCCGGGAATGGTCTTGCGGGTGTCCAGGATGGCGGCGCGCGTGCCGCGCACCACCTCCACGTACTGCGCGGTGCGGGTGGCCACTGCGCTCAGGGTCTGCAGGAAGTTCAGGCAGGTGCGTTCGGCGGTGAGCAGCTCGCGCGCGGGGCCCTCGATCGTGACCACGGTGCCGCCGGGCGTACAGCGCTGGCCGTCCTGTACCTGCCACTGCGGGCGCGCGCTGGGCGCCAGCTGGCGCAAGACCTCGTTCACCCAGGGCTGGCCGCAGAGGATGGCGGACTCGCGGCAGATGACGGTGGCCGTGGCGCGGCGGTCGGCGGGTACGAGCGAGGCGGTGAGGTCGCCCGTGCCCACGTCCTCGTCAAGCGCGCGGCGCACGTCGGCTTCGATCTGGGCGGCAGGGGGCAGGGCGGTGAGGGTCATGGTGGGCGGCGCGGCGGTGTCCGGTCCGGTATTGGATCACGTGCGATCTCGAAGCGGGACATGAAGGCGCCGTCTTCGCTGGCGGACAGTCTTGCCGCAACCTGCAGTCGGAAGGCTTATTGTCACCCAGGTTCTTGCAGCCTCGCCCACAGCGCCAGACACTGCCCCCATGCAACCGTTTGCCTATCAACCCCTGCCCATGCGGGTGCACTTCGAGCCCGGCGCGCTGGCCCGCATCGGCGATGAACTGCAGGCCCTGGGTCTGCATCGCGCCATCGTCTTGTGCACGCCGGACCAGGCCGCACTGGCCGAGCGGGTGGTGACGCTGCTGGGCCCGCGCGCGGCGGGCGTCTTTGATCAGGCGCAGCAGCATGTGCCGATCGAAACCGCCCGCCAGGCGCAGGCGCTGGCCCAGGCACTCGGTGCGGACTGCGCGGTGGCCGTGGGCGGCGGCTCCACCATCGGTCTGGGCAAGGCCATCGCCCTGGATTCAGGCTTGCCCGTGATCGCGATCCCGACGACCTATGCGGGCAGTGAAATGACCTCGATCTACGGGATCACGGAATCGGGGCTCAAGAAGACAGGCCGCGATGCCCGTGTCCTGCCTCGCAGCGTGCTGTATGACCCGGAGCTCACGCAATCGCTTCCGGTGGAACTGAGCGTGACCAGCGGCATCAATGCGATTGCCCACGCAGCCGAGGGCCTCTACGCCAGCGATGGCAATCCCGTCATCGGCCTGATGGCGCAGGAAGGCATCGCCGCCCTGGGGCGTGCACTACCCCGCATCCACCGCGACCCGCATGACCAGCAGGCGCGTCACGATGCGTTGTATGGCGCGTGGCTGTGCGGCGCGGTACTGGGTAACGTCAGCATGGCGCTGCATCACAAGCTGTGTCACACCCTGGGCGGCAGCTTCAACCTGCCGCATGCGCAGACCCACACCGTGGTCTTGCCGCATGCGCTGGCTTACAACGAGGGCGCCGCACCCGAGGCCATGCGCCGCGTGGCCGCCGCCTTGAACGCGTCACGCGCGCCGGCGGCGATCTTCGACCTGGCGCGTGACCACGGTGCGCCGGTGACCCTGCAGGCATTGGGCCTGCGCGAGCAAGACCTGGACCGCGCCTGTGACCTGGCATTGAACAACCAGTATCCGAACCCGCGCCGACTCGAGCGTGAGGGCCTGCGCGCGCTGCTGCAGAATGCCTTCGAGGGGCGCCGTCCGGCTTGATCAACAGGCCTTTCAAAGTCCCTGAAACCACCATCGAGAAGCCATGCGCAACCTCAATCAGGACACCATCACGCAGGCCGTCATCGCCTGCCTGGCCGACACGGGCGACGCACGCCTCAAGGAAATCATGACCCGCCTGGTTCACCACCTGCATGCCTTCGCGCGAGAGGTGAAGCTGACCGATCGCGAGTGGGAGCTGGGCATCGAATTCCTCACGCGCGTGGGGCACATCACCGATGACAAGCGGCAGGAATTCATCCTGCTGTCGGACACGCTCGGACTGTCGACCCTGGTCGTCGCCATGAACCACGACAAGCCCGAGGGCTGCACCGAAGCGACGGTGTTCGGTCCCTTCCATGTCGAGGGGGCGCCGCATTACCGCCTCGGGCAGGACATCGCCAATGGCGCCCGGGGCGTTCCCTGCGTGGTACGCGGTGCGGTACGAAGCATCACCGGCGAACCCATTGCCGGGGCCACCCTGGAAGTCTGGCAGGCCGACAGTGAAGGGACCTACGACGTGCAGCGCCCCGAACTCGATCACCACCAGGCGCGCGGCGTGCTGCAGGCCGACCCCGAGGGGAGCTATCACTTTCGCAGCATCCTGGCGCAGCCCTATCCGATTCCGCACGACGGGCCCGTCGGTGACATGCTGCGCGCCACCGGCCGCCACCCGTGGCGCCCGGCGCACCTGCACTTCATGGTCACTGCGCCCGGCTTCGAGCGACTGATCACGCATGTCTTTCGCAGCGACGACGCCTACCTGGATTCGGATGCCGTGTTCGGCGTGCGCCAGTCCCTCGTGGCCGATTGGGTGATCCAGCCCGATGGCAGCTACCTGCTCGAGTACGACTTCATCTTGAATCCGCAGGCGGCGAGGGGGTGACAGGCGCAGCGGTTCGCGTGGCGCCCCCGACAGGAATCGAACCTGTATCTAGCGCTTAGGAGGCGCTCGTTCTATCCATTGAACTACGGCGGCGTGGGCGCGATTCTACGACCCGACCCGCGCCCCGGGCTCTGGGCTGGGCAACGTTCACATTCCCGCCAGGCGGCCGATTCACCGCGGGTGCTGGCGCCTTGGGCCGGCACCTCCCGCAGTGGATCCTGAAGGGGCTTGCAGCCCCGGTGTCTGCAGATGGTCAAGGGCCTCGTTCAGACGCGGCACCACGAACCGCAGCCATTCAATCACCAGCGCATTGAATTTCTCGGTCGGCTGCAATTCCTTGAGCCGCTGGTCTTGCGCATCTCGCAGGAGATGAATCCAGCCGTCGGATTCGAGGTTGCGAAGCAGCAGGCGCGTCGTGCTCTCGGCGCAGGACATCGAGAGATAGATTTCCTTGAGTGTCTTGCGCCCGTTGCTGGAAGCGAGTTCCAGGAACAGTGAACGTCCGGCGTGGGAGCCGTAGGTCGGAAGATGGGTCTCTTCCCACTCCCTGATTTGCTTGATCTGGCGAATAAGGTTCTTTAATTTTTGTAGACAAAACTGAATCCTGAGCGCCACCTCTGGCGATCCGACGCGCCGCGCCATCGCGCGCCTGATCGTGGAGATGGGCCACGTCCTGGGCCTGCAGGTGATCGGCGAGGGGGTCGAGACCGAGCACGACCTCGGCCATGTGGTCTCTCTCGGATGCGACCACGCCCAGGGGTATTACTGGGGGAGGCCGCTCACGATCGAGGGGCTGCGGTCCGCCCTGGACAGACAGGCCTGAGGCGGGGCGGGGGCCGGGCCCCTACTTGGTCAGCAAACGCATGGCCTCTTCCAGCCCCCGCAGCGTGAGCGGGTACATGCGCTGGTTCACCAGCTGCTGGATGATGGAAATGCTCTGGCGGTACTGCCACACGCCCTGGGGTTCGGGGTTGATCCACGCGAACTTGGGGAAGGCGCTCGTGAGGCGCTGCATCCACTCGGCGCCGGCCTCTTCGTTGTTGTATTCGACGCTGCCCCCGGGCTGCAGGATCTCGTAGGGGCTCATGGTGGCGTCGCCCACGAAGATCAGTTTGTAGTCCTTGTTGTACTTGCGGATGATGTCCCAGGTCGGGAACTTCTCCGAGTAGCGGCGGCGGTTGTTCTTCCACATGAAGTCGTAGACGCAGTTGTGGAAGTAGTAGAACTCCAGGTGCTTGAACTCCGCCTTGGCGGCCGAGAACATCTCTTCCACCCGGTGGATGTGCTCGTCCATCGTGCCGCCCACATCCATCAGCAGCAGCACCTTCACCTTGT
>JBEGVR010000269.1:0-21326 GCA_041178265.1 Pseudomonadota bacterium
CGGCCCTTGTTCAGGTCGTAGGGCGAGAGTTCCAGCGTGACATCGTCACCCGCGATGATGCGGATGTGGTTCTTGCGCATCTTGCCGCCGCTGTAGGCGATCAGTTCGTGCCCGTTTTCCAGCACCACGCGGTAGCGGGAATCGGGCAGGACCTCGGCCACGCGGCCGCGCATTTCAATCAGTTCTTCCTTGGCCATCAGCAACCTTTGCAACGCAGACGTGCAGACCCTTGCTGCCGGACGCCAGCTGGAGGCGGTCGCGAGGATCTGCGGGGGACGGCCGGCACGCTCTGGTGGCGCCGGGTAGCCCGTAGCCTTCCATTGTAGGCCCAACACCCCCGCACAGGCACCCCCCTGGGGCCCCGCCCCGGTCCGAAGCGTTCAGACGATGAGGGCCACTGCGGCTGAAAACGTGAAGAACGCGGCCGCCGTGGTCACCAGGATGATCCGGGCGATCCGCCCGGTGTCGGCGCCGAAGCGCTCGGCCAGCAGCGACACATTGCTGGCGCTGGGCAGGGCGGCGACCAGCACCAGCACGGTCAGGGCCCGGGGGTCCAGGGGCAGGCCCAGGGCCATGGCGCCCGTGCCCGCGGCCAGTACCAGCAGGGGGTGGGCCACCAGCTTGGCCACGGCCACTGGCAGGTAATCGCCCACGGGCAGGCGGGTGCGGGCGTGGGCCGCCTGCAGCTGCGAACGCGCCAGCACCGCCCCGATCGTGAACAACGCCACGGGCGAGGCCGCGTCCCCCAGCAGGCCGATCGTGGCGGCCAGGGGCTGGACCGGCTCCAGGCCCAGCGCCGACGAGAGCCCCCCCAGCAGGATGGCCCAGGGCATGGGGTTGAGGGCCGCGCCCTCAAGCGCCTTGCGCGCCGCCGCGGCGGCTGCCGCACCGCCATGCCCGGCGCCGTCCAGGCGGGACAGGGCGATGCACAGCGAGCTGGTGACCACCAGGTCGATCAGGATGGTGGCGATGGCGGGACCCGCCGCGCCCGGCCCGAGCAGGGCCACCAGCAGCGGCACGCCCATGAAACCGGTGTTGGGGAAGGCCGCCACCAGCGCGCCGAACGAGGCGTCGTTCCAGCCGATGCGGCCATTGAGGCTGCCGCGGATCGTGGCCGCCACCATCAGGAGCGCGCAGGGCAGCCACACCGCCACCACTGCGGGGTCGAACAGGCGCGCCACCGGCAGGCTGGCGCCGAAGCGATACAGCATGCAAGGCAGCGCGAAATACAGCACGAAGGTGTTGAGGCCTCCGATCGATGCGAGCGGCAGCAGGCGCCGGTGCACGGCGAGATAACCGCACAACACCAGCGCGAAGAAAGGGAAGGTGACCTTCAGGATGTCCAACACCCCCGTATTGTCGATGCAGTGCCCGGCCGGCCAGCGTCGCCTTTGGCGCGCGGGTGACAGGCAAGCGGACCGCTATCATTCGCCGCTCTCGCGCCCGCCGCCCCTCCCTCCTTTTTCCTCCCCCCGATGTCCGGTCTCAACCTCGCGCAGCAGGAAGCCGTCAATTACCTGCACGGTCCCTGCCTGGTGCTGGCCGGCGCGGGCTCGGGCAAGACACGAGTGATCACGCATAAGGTCGCACGCCTCATACAAAGCGGCCTGGAGGCGCGCCGCATCGCCGCCATCACCTTCACCAACAAGGCCGCCAGCGAGATGCGCGAGCGCGCCAAGGCCCTGATCGGGCGCGACGCGAAGGACGTCGTGATCTGCACCTTCCACGCCCTGGGCGTGCGCATGCTGCGCCAGGACGGGCAGGCCCTGGGCCTGAAGCCCCGGTTCTCCATCCTGGACAGCGACGACGTGGCCTCCATCCTGAAGGACGCTGGGGGCACCACCGACGCCGCCACCGCGCGCCAGTGGCAGTGGGCCATCAGCCTGTGGAAGAACATGGGCCTGAACGCGCAGCAGGCCGAGATCCAGGCGAAGGACGACCACGAGCGCATCACCGCCCGCGTGATGGCGCGCTACGAGGAACGCCTGGTGGCCTACCAGGGCGTCGATTTCGACGACCTGATCGGCCTGCCCCTGAAGCTGCTGCAGGACCACCCCGAGGTGCTGGCCCGGTGGCAGCAGGACCTGGGTCATGTGCTGGTGGACGAATACCAGGACACCAACGCCACGCAATACGAACTCCTGAAACTCCTGGTGGGCCAGCGCGGGCGATTGACTGCGGTGGGCGACGACGACCAGTCCATCTACGGCTGGCGCGGCGCCACCCTGGACAACCTGCGCAAGCTGCCGCAGGACTTTGCGCAGCTGAAGGTGATCAAGCTGGAGCAGAACTACCGCTCCACCAGCGCCATCCTGCGCGCCGCCAACAACGTCATCCAGACCAATCCCAAGCTTTTCCCCAAGACGCTGTTTTCCGAGCTGGGCGAGGGCGAGCCGGTGCGCATCGTCGACTGCGACAACGAGGAACACGAGGCCGAGCGCACCGTGGCCCGCATCCAGTCCATCCGCGCCGGCTTTGCGCCCGACGCCAGCGGTGGTGGCGTGCACAAGGAATGGAAGGATTTCGCGGTCCTGTATCGCGCCAACCACCAGGCGCGCATTTTTGAAAAGGCCCTGCGCAAGGCGCAGATCCCCTACAAGGTCTCGGGCGGCCAGAGCTTCTTCGACCGCGCCGAGATCCGTGACCTGTGCGCCTGGATGCGCCTGTGGGTGAACAACGACGACGACCCGGCCTTCCTGCGCGCAGTCACCACGCCCAAGCGCGGCATCGGCCACCAGACGCTGGCCAGCCTGGGGGGATTCGCCAGCCAGTACAAGCTCAGTCTCTTCGAGGCGCTGTTCGCGTCCTCGCTCGGGTCGGTGCTGTCGGCGCGCGCCGTGGGCAGCCTGCACGAATTCGGGCGTTACGTGAACGACCTGGAATTTCGCGCCCGCCACACAGAAGGCGCGGAGAATGCGCGCGCCTTCCTGGCCGAATGGCTCAAGGACATCGGCTACGAAAAGCACCTGTACGACGGCGAGGACAAAGAGAAACTGGCCGCAGCCCGCTGGACCAACGTGCTGGAGTTCTGCGACTGGATAGCGGGCCGCTGCGGCGGCGAGATCGACGATGCCGCCGGCGTGGGGGGTATGGCCATCGCCAGCGAGAAGAAGAACCTGCTGGAAGTGTCGCAGACCATCGCCCTGCTCTCCACCCTCAGCGAGCGCGAGAAAGACCAGAACGTCGTCACCCTGTCCACCCTGCACGCTTCCAAGGGCCTGGAGTGGCCGCACGTGATGCTGGTCGGCTGCAACGAGGGCCTGCTGCCCTTCAAGCTCGAAGACGAAAACGGCACGATGAAGACGGTCGATGAAAGCATCGCGCAGCGGCTTCAGGAAGAACGGCGACTGATATATGTGGGCATCACCCGCGCGCAGCGCTCGCTGGCGGTGTCCTGGGTGAAGCGGCGCAAGAAGGGACGCGAATTCATCAACGGCGTTCCCAGTCGCTTCATCGCCGAGATGTCATTGGACAAGGCCACCACGAAAGAAGACCCGCGCGAGAAGCTCCGGGCCCTGCGCGCGGAGTTCGCGGCGCGCAAGGCGCAGGCGGATGCCGCCAAGGCGGCGAGCGGGGTGGCATGAAGCGGGCCTGGACCTGGGCCCTGGCGCTGCTTGTTGCGGGGTCGGTGGCGCCCTCGCTCGCATGCCCTGCGAACGCGGACCTGACCGCGCGCGACCTGCTCGGCGCGTGGCGTGCGGACATCGCAGGCACCTGGTTGACCGCCCACCTGGAGCTCGAGCCCAACCCCGACTGGCCGGGCAGCCTGGCCGGTCGCGTGCGCCGCGGAGACCGGCTGGCCCGCCTCGCAGGCGACCTGGAAGACGGCACCTTCACCCTGGAGGAATCCGCCGATGGCGTGCGCATCGACGCGACCTGGGTGGGCCAGCCTGTCGAGGGCAGTTGCGGCCGCGAGATCCGCGGCACGTGGCAACCCGCGGGCGACAGCGTCCGTCGTGGATTCACCCTCAGGCGCGTGGGCAGCGACCGACGCGGGTCCTGACGGATGGCTGGCCCTTCACGCTGGCCAGCGAACGAAAGACCGGGTGTCGTCACATACGGCGTTCCTCAACCGTCAAAAGGCCCGCACCATGCAACCCGCCCTCAACGCCGCCCCGCGCCACGCCTCTCCCACGGTCCTTCCACTGCCCTCAGCGCGCCCGCCCGCCGCGCCCGCCCAGGGGCTGGCGGCGCGCCAGGTCACCATCCTGCAGATGCCCCAGACCTTGTGCCGGGCGGTGTATGGGACCTGCCTCACCGGCGTCATGGCCGCGGGTTCTGCGGCGGCGTTCCTGTTCGGCGCCCAATCCGGGCAGGATCCCGAGGGCGAGTACACCGCCAACCAGCTGGGCACCATGGGCGTGACGCTGGGATTCGGTGCCTTCGTGACCGCTGGTGCCACGGTCCAGGCGGTACGTTCAGCTTTCACCGAAGAACGCGCGGCGCTGATCCAGGACGCCGAAGTGCATGAAAGTCCCACGGAGGTCGACGGACAGCCCGTCTGGGCCGAGCACGACTTGGAAGCTGCACACCCGAACGCCATCGAATCCGCTTCATCTCGGCCGCCCAGCCCGGAGGGTGGGGAGATCGAGTTGTAGGTCGGCGGTCTCGAGGGGCTCATTCAGGGGGGCGCAAGCATGCCCCTGAACCAAATGCGGGAGCAGAAGACTCACCGACTCCGCACACTTTCTCAAGTAAGGCTGTCTATGTTCTCCACTTCGAATATCCACGGAATGACGGGTCACGGGGTCTCCTCCACCAGGGCATCGGTCGGCCCGATTCCGCTGGCGATACAGACCTCCGTGATCCCGGACCCCGAAGCGCCGCACGCCCTTTCCGAACGCCAAGTGGTCGTCCCGAGCCGCTCGGCGATCGACACTCTGCGTGTGATGTACCGAACCCCGGGGATCTTGTTGAACCTGGGAGCAGGCACTGTCCTGGGCGCCTTGTCGGGTGGCGTCAGCTACTTGGCAAGCGCCACCTCGGAAGACCCGCCCGTGCAAACGGGCCTCGCCGGCGCGAGCGCGGTTGCCGCAACAGCCTCAATGGCTCTCATCGCCATGACCGTGCGACGGGTTCGCACCGAGCTGGCCCTCGACCTGCAGGAACGGCAAAGAGCCGCACAAGACGCCGCCCGGGAAGCCGCCAACTTGCGTACCCATGAGGCCGTCCAAGAAGCCTTGATACCGGTCCGGGAAGCCAACAGGTTCGCCACGTTGACACGGCAAGATGGGTGTATTCACGTCAGCATATTTCCCCGCGCGGCTGCAGCCGATCGGGCGGCAGGCCCGGAAGAATCATCGAGCGACGAGGAGACAGTCCCCACCTTCACCCAGTCGATTGACGACAGCAATCCCGGCTTCATTGCACACAATGCACAGGATCGCGGTGACGATATCGATTTTGGACCTGCGCGCTGGGAGACGCGGGTCGGCTCCTTAGATTGACAGCTCGTACCCGATCGTCACCGGCGCGTGGTCTGAGAACTTCTCGCGCTTGTAGATGCTCTCGGTACGCGCCAGGGCCGCCATTGCGGGCGTGGCCAGGTGGTAGTCGATGCGCCAGCCCACGTTCTTTGCGTAGGCCTGGCCCCGGTTGCTCCACCACGTGTAGCATGCTTCGGTCGTCTCGGGCTGCAGGTGGCGGTACACGTCCACCAGCCCCGCGTCCGAGAGCAGCCGCGTCATCCAGGCGCGCTCCTCGGGCAGGAAGCCGCTGTTCTTCAAGTTGCCTTTCCAGTTCTTCAGGTCCTTTTCATGGTGAGCGATGTTGATGTCGCCGCACAGGATGAACTCTCTCTGCCGCTTCAGGGCCACCAGGTGGGGATCGAAACCCGCCAGGAAACGGAACTTCGCCTGCTGCCGCTCCTCGCCCGAAGATCCCGAGGGAAAGTAGCTGCTGATGATCGAGAACTTGCGCTTCGGGGTGTCAAAGCGCAATTCAACATAACGCCCCTCGGCATCGAAATCGCCACCGTCCCATCCGACCACCACCGCACTGGGTTCGTGGCGGGTGTAGATGGCCACGCCCGAATAGCCCTTCTTCTCGGCGAAGTGGAAGTGGCCCTTCATGCCTGCCAGTTCCTCAAAGCGCCCCGCCACGTCGGGGGCCTGGGCCTTGACTTCCTGCACGCAAATACAATCGGGCCGGCTCTTGGCCACCCAGGCTTCCAGCCCCTTGCTGGTGGCGGAACGGATGCCGTTGAGGTTGAGGCTAGTGAGCGTGAACAAGGAACTTCCCATGGTGGCGAATGGCGACGCAATTGGCGGCGAAACAGGCGACGAAACAGGCGGCGGGCAGGATGCCCTGGCGCAGGACTTCGTGCGGTTCTCGGTCGAATCGGGCGTCTTGCGCTTCGGGAGCTTTCGCACCAAGGCGGGCCGCGACTCTCCGTATTTCTTCAACGCCGGCCTCTTTGACGACGGCGCCAAGCTCGGCCGGCTCGCGCAATTCTATGCACAGCGCATCCTGGCCTCTGGCATCGAGTTCGACATGCTCTTTGGCCCTGCGTACAAGGGTATCCCGCTGGCCGCCGCCGTGGCCATCGAGCTGGCCCGCCTGGGCCGCAACCTGCCCTATGCCTACAACCGCAAGGAGGCCAAGGACCACGGCGAAGGCGGCGTGCTGGTGGGGGCCCCGGTGCAGGGGCGCGTGCTGATCGTCGACGACGTGATGTCTGCGGGCACCGCGGCGCGCGAATCGATCGCCATCATCCAGGCGGCGGGCGCGACGCCCCACGCCGTGGCGCTGGCCCTGGACCGCCAGGAGATGGCCACCGAAAAGCAGGCCGATGGATCGGTGCGCGACATGCCCCACAGCGCCGTGCAGTACGTGCGCAACACGCTGGGCCTGCAGGTGTGCGCCATCGCCCGCCTGACCGACCTGCTCGATTACCTGGCCGCCACACCGGGCTACGACATGGCCGACCACCTGGCGCAGGTGAGGGCCTACCGCCAGCGCTATGGCGTGATCTGAGGTCCTCGCCCGGCGCGGGAAGCCCCGGGCTGACGCGGGAGTCTCAGGCGGCCGCCCCGACCAGGAAGTCGCTCTTGCCGATCACCACGCCGTTGTGGCGCAGGATGGCGTACGCCGTGGTGATGTGGAAGTACATGTTCGGAAGCGCCCAGGTCGAGACGTAGGCCTGGGCCGTCAGGGTGCGCGTGGCGTTCTTGCCGGCGGGGAAGGTGACTTCCTTGTCCTCCTGGCCATCGAGGGCCGACGCGGGCACCGTCTTCAGCCAGGCCACGGTGTTGTCGATGCGCTGCAGGAGTTCGGCCAGGGTGTTCTCGGTGTTCTCGTATTTGGGCGCGTCCAGCCCGCCGATGCGGGCGGCGCACAGCTTGGCGGCGTCGCAGGCAATGCAGATCTGGGTCTTGAACGGCAGCATGTCGGGGGCCAGTCGGTACTGCACCAGGGCCTGTTCGTCGTAGCCGCGCGCCGCCACATCGGCCTGGGCCTTGACCAGGAGGTGTCGCAGGTTGCCCAGGAAGTGGATGAAGACGGGCAGCGAAGCGGAAGAAAGGGAGAGAGGCATGGAAAAGTCTTTCGTTGACGGGACCGGGCCCGAGTATGTCAGGGCAGCGGACGAGGATTCGCACCACCCGTCCGGCGGAGTTTGAAGCGCAAAATCGCCTGTTAGGCTTCACATTTGAAGCGTAAAACCGCATAATACGCTTCATGTTCCTGTGGCAATCCCCTCAGTGGCCAGAATTTCAGGTGGATCTGGCCGCCTTGCAACCGGCGCTGTGCGCGGCGCGCCATGCACAGGGGCGGGCCACGGGGCTGGCCGGGCATCTGCAGCTGATGGACCTGGGCACCCTGCAACTGCAAGGCTGGGCCGACGAGGCGATCGCCACGGCGCAGATCGAGGGCGAAGTCCTGCAGGTTCATTCCGTGCGGGCCTCGGCCGCCAGGCGTCTGGGGCTGGCCGGCGCCAGGACCGTGGATCGCGATGCCCGCACGGAGGCCACGCTCGATGTGCTGCAAGCCGCCATCGCGCAGAGCCAGCAGCCCTTGAGCCACGACATGCTGCACGGCTGGCACGCGGCCCTCTTTCCCGGCGGGCGCAGCGGCATCCGCAGGATCCGGACCAGCGAATACCGGGACCATGCCGAGCCCATGCAGATCGTCACGTCCAGGCTGGGCAAACCCGACATCGTGCATTACCAGGCACCCGCCTCGGGCGATGTCCAGGCGCACATGACGCAACTGATAGCCTGGTTCAACAGCAGACGGGGTCAGACCGACGGACTGGTGCGTGCGGCCATCGCCCACCTGTGGTTTGAAGCGGTCCACCCGTTTGAAGACGGCAACGGCCGCGTGGGCCGAGCCCTGTCCGAAATGGCGCTGGCGCAAGACCTCAAGACCGACCAGCGGCTGTGGAGCCTGTCCCAGCAGATGTGGCTGGACAGAGCTGGCTACTACGACCATCTGCAAGCCGCCACGGGGCAGCCGCGCTTGGACGTCACGCCCTGGGTGCAGTGGTTTGTGGGTTGCGTAGAAAAAGCGGCGGATGCTGCTTGGGAACAGATGCAATCGGCCATGCGCAAGACCCGCTTCTGGGCCGTGTTGCGCGAGCACTATCCGCACCTCACCGCCACGCAGAACAAGGCCGTCAACAAACTCTATGACGCGGGTCCGGAGGGTTTTGAAGGCGGCATGAGCACCGAGAAATACGTCAACCTGTGCGGCGTGTCCCGCGCCACGGCCTATCGCGAGCTCAAGGCGCTGTGCGATCTGGGCCTGCTGACACAGACCGGCGTCGGGCGTGCGACGCGTTACCGTCTTCGGGAGCAAGCGCCGGAGGGCATCAGCCCGCCAGCTTCTTCTTCAACAGTTCGTTGACCTGCGCCGGGTTGGCCTTGCCCTGGCTGGCCTTCATCACCTGGCCCACCAGCGCGTTGAAGGCCTTGTCCTTGCCGGCCTTGAACTGGGCGACGTTGTCGGCGTTGGCGGCGATCACGGTGTCGATGATCTTTTCCAGCGCGCCGGAGTCGTTCATCTGCTTGAGGCCCTTGGCGGCGATCACGGCGTCGACACGCGCTCCCGCATCGGCGACGCCCTTCGCTCCCTGGCCTTCGCCGTCTGTCCACAGCATCTCGAACACCTGCTTGCCCGCGTTGTTGGAGATGGTGCCGTCGGCGATGCGCCCGATCAGGGCCGCCAGCGCCTGCGCCGAGACGGGGGCCTGCTCGATAGGCATCTCACTGGCATTGAGCCGGCGCGACACCTCGCCCATGATCCAGTTGCTCGCCAGCTTGGGCTGGCCGCTGGCCTTCGCCGCTGCCTCGAAGTAGGCGGCCATCGCCTTGCTTTGCGTGAGCGTGGTGGCGTCGTACTCGGGCAGGCCGTAGTCGGCCACCAGGCGCTCGGCCATCTGGCGCGGCAGCTCGGGCATGGCCGCCTTCACTTCGTCCACCCAGCTGCGCGCGATCACCAGCGGCGGCAGGTCGGGGTCGGGGAAGTAGCGGTAGTCGGCGGCGTCTTCCTTGGTGCGCATGGCGCGGGTCTCGCCCGTGTCGGGGTCGAACAGCACGGTGGCCTGCTCGATGGCGTGGCCGTACTCGATCTGCTCGATCTGCCAGCGCACCTCGAAGTCGATGGCCTGCTGCATGAACTTGAAGGAATTGAGGTTCTTGATCTCGCGGCGCGTGCCCAGGGGCTGGCCGGGCTTGCGTACCGAAACGTTGGCGTCGCACCGGAAACTGCCTTCCTGCATGTTGCCGTCGCAGATGCCGATCCAGGTCACGATCTTGTGCAGCTCCTTGGCATAGGCCACCGCCTCGGCCGAGGAGCGGATGTCCGGCTCGGTCACGATTTCCAGCAGCGGCGTGCCCGCGCGATTGAGGTCGATGCCCGATTGGCCCACAAAGTCCTCGTGCAGCGACTTGCCGGCGTCTTCCTCGAGGTGGGCGCGCACCAGGCGCACCGACTTCTTTTCCAGCACGGCGTCGGCGCCCTTGCCGGTCTCCAGGAAGAACGCCACCTCGCCGCCCTGCACCACCGGAATCTCGTACTGGCTGATCTGGTAGCCCTTGGGCAGGTCGGGATAGAAATAATTCTTGCGCGCGAACACGCTGCGCGGCGCAATCGTCGAGCCGACCGCCAGGCCAAACTCGATGGCGCGCTCGACGGCGCCCAGGTTCATGACGGGCAGCGTCCCGGGCAGGGCCAGGTCGACCGCGCAGGCCTGGGTGTTGGGCGCAGCACCGAAGGCGGTCGCGGCGCGGCTGAAGATCTTCGAGTGGGTGGAAAGCTGGGTGTGCGTCTCGAAGCCGATCACGACCTCATAGCCCTGAACCAATTTAGACGTCATGTCGGCCTCCCGCCGGGCGGCCCCAAGGGAGGCCAGCCCCCTCGGGGGGCCGTGAATACACGAAGTGACGAGCGTGGGGGCTCACAAAGCACCCTGCGGCTTGCGAAGGTGGAAATCGGTGGCCTGCTGGAAGCGGTGTGCCGCATTCAAGAGGCGCGCCTCGCTGAAGTAGCTGCCTATCAGCTGCAGGCCCACGGGCAGGCCGCCCTGGCCGAAGCCGCAGGGCACGCTCATGCCAGGCAGCCCCGCCAGAGAAGCGGGCAGCGTGTAGATGTCGGCCAGGTAGCTGGCCACCGGGTCGTCGGCCTTGTCGCCCAGGGACCAGGCCACGGTGGGCGCCACCGGGCCGGCGATCAGGTCGCATTGCGTGAAAGCCTGGCGGAAATCGTCAGCGATCATGCGGCGGATCTTCTGAGCCTGCAGGTAATAGGCGTCGTAGTAGCCGTGTGACAGCACGTAGGCGCCGGTCATGATGCGGCGCTTGACCTCGTCGCCGAAGCCCTCGGCGCGGGTCTTCTTGTACATGTCCAGCAGGTCGGTGTAGCCCTGCGCGCGATGGCCGAACTTCACGCCGTCAAAGCGCGAGAGGTTGGACGAGGCCTCGGCCGGCGCGATCACGTAGTACACCGGGATGGACAGCTCGGTGCGGGGCAGGGAGATGTCCACCAGGGTGGCCCCCAGGGCCCGGTAGTGCGCCAGCGCGGCGTCGATCGCGGCGCGCACGTCGGCGGCCAGGCCCTCGCCGAAGAACTCGCGAGGCAGGCCGATGCGCAGGCCCCTGAGGTCCGCGTCCAGCGTGCGCGTGAAGTCCTCCGCCGGCAGGTCCAGCGAAGTGGAATCGCGGTCTGGGTCGGGGCCGCACAGGCTGGACAGCAGCAAGGCGCAATCGCGGGCGGTGCGGGCCATGGGGCCGGCCTGGTCCAGGCTGGAGGCGTAGGCGATCATCCCGTAGCGCGAGGCCCGCCCGTAGGTGGGCTTGATGCCGGTGATGCCGCAGAACGACGCGGGCTGGCGGATGGAGCCGCCAGTGTCGGTGCCGGTGACGGCCGGCGCCAGGCGTGCCGCCACCGCCGCGGCGCTGCCGCCCGAGGAGCCGCCAGGCACGCGGGACGTGTCCCAGGGGTTCTTCACCGGCCCGTAGGCCGAGTTTTCATTGGCCGAGCCCATGGCGAACTCGTCGCAATTGAGCTTGCCCAGGGTCACCATGCCCGCCTGCGCCAGGCGATCCACCACGGTGGCATCGAAGGGCGAGCGGTAACCGGCCAGCATCTTCGAGCCGGCGGTGGTGGGAAAGTCGCGGGTGACGAAGATGTCCTTGTGGGCCACCGGCACCCCCAGCAGGGGCGCGGTGTCGCCCGCGGCCAGGCGCGCGTCGGCGGCGCGGGCCTGGACCAGCGTGGCCTCGGGGTCGGTGGCCAGGAAGGCGCCGAGGCCCGCCTGCGCCTCGATGCGGGCCAGGAAATGCCGGGCCACATCGGCGGCCGACACCTCGCGCCGCCGCAGGGCGCCTGCCAATTGGGTGACGTCCAGGTCGTGCAATTCGCCGGCGGCGCTCATTCAATCACCTTCGGCACGAGGAACAGCCCCGCCTCGACCGCCGGGGCGCTGCGCTGGTTCGCCTCGCGCTGGTCGGTTTCGGTCACGGTGTCAGGGCGCAGGCGCAGGGCCACGTCCTGGAAGGCGGCCACCGGGTGGGCCAGGGGCTCGATGCCGGTGGTGTCCACGCCCTGCATGCGCTCCACGAGGGCAAAAAAGCCGTTGATCCGCCCGAGCATGCGTTCGCTCTCGGCAGGCTGGAGTTCGAGGCGCGCCAAATGGGCGATGCGGCGGATGTCGTCGGGGTTCAGGGCCATGGGCAAACGGAGTGGGAAAAAGCCGCCCGGGTGGGCAATTTGAAGCGAGTTTCCTCAGGGGAAACGCGACTGATCGGGTATTATCCCGCCTTCGGGATTCCCTCTGGGGCAGGCCTGCCGGCCTGCGGTCTCAGACCCTGAGCCGACCCACCCACTGACCCACCACGGCCGCGCCTAGCGGCCGCTTTCGCAAGACAAGAGGACGTCCAGATGTTCGGAGCCTTCCGACGCTATTTCTCCACCGACCTGGCCATCGACCTGGGTACGGCCAATACCCTGATCTTCGTCCGCGACAAAGGCATCGTCCTGGACGAACCCTCCGTCGTCGCGATCCGCCACGAAGGCGGCCCCCAGGGCAAGAAGACCATCCAGGCCGTCGGCCACGAAGCCAAGGCCATGCTGGGCAAGGTCCCCGGCAACATCGAGGCGATCCGCCCGATGAAGGACGGCGTGATCGCCGACTTCACCGTCACCGAGCAAATGCTCAAGCAGTTCATCAAGATGGTCCATCCGGGCTCGGTGCTGCGCCCCAGCCCGCGGATCATCATCTGCGTGCCCTGCGGCTCCACCCAGGTCGAGCGCCGCGCCATCCGCGAATCCGCGCTCGGCGCTGGCGCCTCCGAGGTCTACCTGATCGAAGAACCCATGGCCGCCGCCATCGGCGCGGGCCTGCCGGTGTCCGAGGCCTCGGGCTCGATGGTCGTCGACATCGGCGGCGGCACCACCGAGGTGGGCGTGATCTCGCTGGGCGGCATGGTCTACAAGGGCAGCGTGCGCGTGGGCGGCGACAAGTTCGACGAAGCGATCATCAGCTACATCCGCCGCAATTACGGCATGCTGATTGGCGAGCCCACCGCCGAAATGATCAAGAAGAACATCGGCTCGGCCTTCCCCGGCTCCGAGGTCAAGGAGATCGAGGTCAAGGGCCGCAACCTCTCCGAGGGCGTGCCGCGTTCATTCACCATCTCCTCCAACGAGATCCTGGAAGCGCTCACCGACCCCCTGAACAACATCGTCTCGGCGGTCAAGAACGCGCTGGAAAGCACGCCCCCCGAACTCGGCGCCGACATCGCCGAGCGCGGCATGATGCTCACCGGCGGTGGCGCGCTGCTGCGTGATCTGGACCGCCTGCTGGCCGAAGAAACCGGCCTGCCGGTGCTGGTCGCCGAAGACCCCCTGACCTGTGTCGTGCGCGGGTGCGGGATCGCACTGGAGCGCATGGAGCGCCTGGGCTCCATCTTCACCAACGAGTAAGCCCCGGAAGGACAGCGATGCCACTCGGTACGCTGGACAGGACGCCGCCGCCGTTCTTCAAGCAGGGTCCTTCGGCCCTGTCCAAGCTGATGGTGTTCAGTGCGCTGGCCATCTTCCTGATGGTGGCCGACACCCGCTTCAGGATCGTGCAGCCCGTGCGCACCGTGCTGGGCACCTTGCTGCACCCGGTGCAGTGGCTGGCGATGCAGCCGGTCTTGCTGGCCGAAGGCCTGGGTGAGCACCTGGATTCCCTGCGCGGCGCGCGGGCCGCCCAGGCCACCGAAGCCCAGACCCGCGCCCGCCTGGCGCAGCAGGCCGCGCGCGTGCACCAGGTCGAACAACTCACCCTCGAAAACGGGCGCCTGCGCAAGCTGCTGGAACTGCGCGAACGCGTCACCACCCCGGCGCTGGCCGCCCAGGTGCTCTATGAAGCGGCCGACATCTACTCGCGCAAGGTCGTCATCGACAAGGGCCTGGTGCACGGCATCGAGTCGGGCTCGGCGGTGATCGACGAGTTCGGCGTGCTCGGTCAGGTCACACGCGTCTACCCCGTGGTCAGCGAAGTCACCCTGGTCACCGACCGCGACCAGGCCACACCGGTGCTCAATGTGCGCACGGGCGCGCGCAGCGTGGCCCATGGCGACACCTCGGGCCTGCACCCGGGCGCACTGGAGCTGCGCTTCATGGCAGCGAACGCCGACGTGCAGGCTGGCGACCTGCTCACCACCAGCGGCGTCGACGGTGTCTACCCGCCGGGCCTGCCCGTGGCGCTGGTCGACAAGATCGAGCGCCGCGCCGATTCCGCTTTCGCGCGAATTCACACCACGCCCAAGGCGGCAGTGGCCGGCGCGCTGCATGTGCTGGTCCTCAAGCCCGTGGGCGAGCAATTGCCGCCACGGCCCGCCACCGAAGCCTCGGCGCCGGCGCCGGGCCGCACGGGAGGTCGCAAATGATCATGCGCCCCGGCAAGCTGCTGCTGCTGCCCGCGCTGCCCGGATTCATCTGGGGCACCCTGGTGGCGGCGCTGCTGGTGAACATGCTGCCGCTGGGACGCCAGCTCTGGATGCCCGACCTCCTGGCCCTGGTGCTGGTGTTCTGGAGCGTGCACCAGCCGCTGCGTATCGGCATCGCCACGGCCTTCCTGTTCGGGCTGGTGATGGACGTGCACCAGACCGCGCTGCTCGGGCAGCATGCGCTGTCCTACACCGCGCTGTCGTACTTCGCGATCATGGTGCACCGTCGCCTGCTGTGGTTCACCGTGCCTTCGCAGGCCCTGCAGGTGTTGCCGCTGTTCGGGTCCGCCCACGCCATCGAGTTGGCGATCCGCCTGATTGCCGGCGGCTCGTTCCCGGGCTGGAGCATGGTGCTGGCCCCCATGATCGAATCCGCCCTGTGGCCGCTGGCCTCCGTCCTGCTGCTCGCCCCCCAACGGCGGGCGGTGGATCCGGACAAGAACCGTCCCCTGTGAGACCATGAGCGCAGCGCCGGGCCGCCCCAAGCAAGCTCGCACCCCTGAGGGGCTGAGCCCCGCGGCTCCGGGGCTGCCTGCGCAGCACCGGACGGGGCGAAGAGCCTGCGCCTCTGGCGCCGGCAAGACCAGCGAAGGACACGCAGTGCCGAGCGTGGGGGCGCCATCATGACCGAACTGCGCAACGTCGAAGCGGACATCTCGCGCTTTCGCTCGCGCGCCATGGCCGCCAGCGTGATCATCCTGCTGTGCTTTTTCCTGCTGGCCCTGCGCTTGGTATGGCTGCAGGTGGTGCGCCACGAGGACCTCAGCGAGCAGGCCGAGGCCAATCGGACGGCCATCGTGCCCATCGTGCCCAATCGCGGCCTCATCCTCGATCGCAATGGCATCGTGCTGGCCACCAACTACTCGGCCTACACGCTGGAGATCACCGTCTCGCGCCTGAGCGCGCCGGTGGACCAGGTGATCGACGAGCTGTCGCAGGTGGTCGAGATCCACACCCGTGACCGCCGCCGCTTCAAGAAGCTGCGCGAGGAATCCAAGAACGTGGGCTCGCTGCCGATACGCACCAAGCTCACCGACCAGGAAGTCGCCCGCTTCACCGCACAGCGCTTTCGCTTTCCCGGCGTCGAGATCAAGGCGCGCCTGTTTCGCAGCTACCCCTGGGGCGAACTGGCCAGTCACGTCATTGGCTACATCGGCCGCATCAACCAGACCGAAAAGGCGCAGATGGAAGACTGGCCTGAAGAGGACCAGGCCAATTACCGGGGCACCGAATATATCGGCAAGCTCGGCGTGGAGCAGAGCCTGGAGCGGCACCTGCACGGCCTGACCGGCGTGGAGGAAGTCGAGACCTCCGCCGCGGGCCGCGCGGTGCGCAGGCTCGCCAGCATGCCCGCCACACCAGGCAACACGGTGATGCTGTCCATCGACATCAAGCTGCAGAACCTGATCGAGCAGATGTACGGCGACCGCCGCGGCGCGCTGGTCGCTCTCGATCCCAAGACCGGCGAGGTGCTGGCCTTCGTGTCCAAACCCACCTTCGACCCCAACCTCTTCGTGGACGGCATCGACTCCGAGAGCTGGCAGTTCCTGAACGAGTCCATCGACAAGCCACTCCTCAATCGTGCGCTGCGCGGCACCTATCCACCCGGCTCCACCTACAAGCCCTTCATGGCGCTGGCCGCCTTGGAGACGGGCAAGCGCACCGCGGGTCAGGTGACCCAGGACAGCGGCAGCTGGTCGTTCGGGGGCCATGTGTTCCGCAGTCACGGGGACCAGGGCCTGGGGCCGGTGGACATGGTCAGCAGCATCGTCAAGTCCAGCAACGTCTACTACTACTCGCTGGCCAACGAGCTGGGGGTGGACACCATCCACGACTTCATGCGGCCCCTGGGCTTTGGAGACATCACCGGCATCGACATCAATGGCGAAGTGCGCGGCGTGCTCCCGAGCCAGGCCTGGAAGCGAAATTACTACAAGCGCCCCGAGCAGAAGAAATGGTTCGCGGGCGAGACGATTTCGCTGGGCATTGGCCAGGGCTACAACAGCTTCACCATGCTGCAGCTGGCGCACGCCACCGCCACGCTCGTGAACAACGGCGTCAAGCACAAGCCACGCCTCATCATCAGTACCCAGGACCCGGTCACGCGCGCGGTCACGCCCGTGACGCCCGAGGCACCGACGGCCCTGGGCTACAAGCCCGAGCACGTGGACGTGATCCGCCGGGCCATGGTGGGCGTGACACAGGGCGGCACGTCGGCACGGGTGTTCGCGGGGGCGTCGTACCTCTCTGGCGGCAAGACGGGCACGGCGCAGGCGGTGAGCATCGGCCAGAAGGAAAAGTACAACGCCAGCAAGATGGAAGAACACCAGCGCGATCACGCGCTGTACATCGCCTTCGCGCCGGCCGACGACCCCAAGATCGCCCTGGCCGCCATCGTCGAGAACGCGGGCTTCGGTGCGGCATCGGCCGCCCCGATCACGCGCCGCATCTTCGACTACTGGCTGCTGGGTCACTATCCCAGCGAAGAAGACCTGATCGCGGTGCGCAAGGGCCTGGCGGCCAATCCGGTGGGCAAGCCACGCAGTGCGGTGGAAGTCGCCTGGCCGCCAAGTGCGGCGCTGTCGCCCGCCGCCGAGAGCGCGCCGTCGGCCTCGGCAGCCTTCGTGGCGGTGCGGCCCGCGTCCGCGGCTTCACGCGGGCGCTGAGTCCTGCTGCGTGCGCGGCTCGCTGCGCGCCTGGACGCCTGCATCGTTGAGGCCCGCGCCGGCCTGCGCCATCAACCAGCTGGTCACCGCCTCGGGCATGCAGCGCGCGTCGGCGGGTGGCGCGCCGCGCGGAAACCCCACATGTCCGCCCTGCGCGGGCTGCCACAGCGTGACGCAGGGCCCCACGTCCCCCGCGCGCGGCAGGCTGCGCACCGGCACGAAAGGGTCGTTGGCGGCGTTCAGGGCCAGCGCGGGAATCCGGATCCGGTGCAGGTGGGGCCGGGCCGAGGCGCGCGCATAGTAGTCGTCGGAATCGCGAAATCCATGCAGCGGAGCGGTGAAGAGGTTGTCGAAGGCGTAGAGGTCGCGTGCGGCCAGAAGGGCCTGCGCGTCGAACAGCCCCGGGTGTTGCGCGAGTTTCCGCAGGGCCTTGGGCTTCATGGTGCGCAGGAACATCGTCGTGTAGACCAGCCGGTTGAAGCCTCGCCTGATCGCCTCGCCGCCAGCGGCCAGGTCCAGCGGCGAGCACACGCAGGCCACGGCATCGGCCGATCGCGCGGCCCCTTCACCGGCCTCGGCCGCCCATCGCATCAGCGCATTGCCCCCCAAGGAAATGCCTGCGACCAGCAGCGGCCCGGCGTACTGGGCACGCAGGCGCGCCAGGATCCAGCCCACCTCCTCGTGATCGCCCGAGTGGTAGGCGCGTGGCGCCCGGTTGATCTCACCGCTGCAGCCGCGAAAGTGCGGCACCACGAAGCGCAGTCCCCGTTCCCGCGCGACATCGGCAAAGGCCAGCGCGTAGTGGCTACGGGACGACCCTTCCAGACCATGAAACAGCACCAGCAGGGGCGTGTGGCCCGATGACGGCGCGGCCCCGACCGTTGGCTCCAGCCAGTCGGCGTCGACGAAATCGCCATCGGGTGTGGTCCAGCGTTCACGCCGGTAGGCGATCGGCGCGCCCGTACCGGTACGGGCATACAGCGCTGGCCAGACGGTCTGCAGGTTGCCCCCCGGCAGCCACCAGGGGGCACGGTAGTCCAGCGTCAATGCAGCACCTGCGGGGCGTCGACAATTTCGGGCACCTCGGTGGCGCTGCCGGGGCTGGCGTGGTGCGCCACCATGCGCCAGCCCTGGGCCGTGCGCAGGTAGACATTGGTCGCCACGACCCAGGCCTGGCGTGGGCCGGTCGGCGTGAGCACCTGCACGCGCTCGACCAGGTGGTGCACCGAACTGCCCACCGCCTCGACCTTGCGGACCTGCTCGGGCCAGGCTCGCACCGTGCCGTTGGCGAACATCGCCTCGAAGGTGGCGCGGATTGCGGCGGGCCCCACGATACGGGGACCTCCCGGGTGCACGCAGACGATGTCGTCCTCGTCGGCCCAGCAGGCCATGAGCTTGTCGATGTCGCCGTTTTGCAGCGCGTCGTAGAACGCAGCCTCGACGTCGTCGGCATGGCCTTCGAGGTTGGCGGCCTGGAGCTTGTTCTTGCGCATCAGACTGGGGATTTTGCCGGGAATCGGGATATCGGTCCCCGGCATCCGCTCCACCCCCGGGGTGTGCTAATTTCGCCGGTTGCCGACCGCCTGGAGAACTTCGGATGATCAAACGCTGGCTCGCCCTCCTTGCCCTGACGCTGACCCTGACGGGCTGCGGCTACAACGACTTCCAGCGCCTGGACGAACAGACCGGCTCCGCCTGGAGCGAAGTCCTCAATCAGTACCAGCGCCGCGCCGACCTGGTCCCCAACCTGGTGGCCACCGTCAGGGGCGAGGCGGCCTTCGAGCAGGAAACGCTCACGCAGGTAATCCAGGCGCGGGCCAAGGCCACCGCCATGCAGGTCACCCCCGAGACCCTGAACGACCCGCAGGCCTTCCAGCGTTTCCAGCAGGCCCAGGGCGAGCTCTCGTCCGCCCTGAGCCGCCTGCTGGTGGTCAGTGAGCGCTACCCCGACCTGAAGGCCAACCAGGGCTTTCGCGACCTGCGGGTTCAACTAGAAGGCACAGAAAACCGCATCACCGTCGCCCGCAACCGCTACATCCAGGCAGTGCAGGAGTACAACGTGCTCGCGCGCAGCTTCCCGAGCAACCTCACGGCCATGGTTTTCCGCTACCAGCCCAAGCCGAATTTCACCGTGCAGAACGAGGCCCAGATCGCCACGCCACCACAGGTGGATTTCGGCACCCCGAAAAAGTAGGCCTGCCGCCACCTCATCGCCATGAAACGCGCTTGGCAGGTCCTCCTTGCCTGGGTGCTGGCCCTCACCGCCGGCCTCGGCGGGGCTTGGGCGCAGCAAGGCCTGCAGCCCGTGCCGCCGCTGTCTGCGCGCGTGGTGGATACGGCGGGCCTGCTTGATGCCGCTTCGCGCCAGCGGATAGAGGCCACCCTGACGGCGCTTGAACAGGAAAAGGGCACCCAGGTGGCCTTCCTGACGGTGGCCACCACCGCCCCTGAAGACATGGCCAGCTACGCCAACCGCGTCGGCAACACCTGGAAGATCGGCCGCCGGGGCGTGGGCGACGGCGTGCTGCTGGTCGTGGCCCGCGACGACCGGACGGTGCGCATCGAGGTGGCCAAGACCCTGGAGGGCGCCATCCCCGACCTGGCGGCGCGGATGATCATCGACGAGGTCATCACGCCAGCCTTTCGGCGCGGCGATCATGCCGAGGGCCTCGAGGCCGCTGCCGCGCGCATCGGGGCCCTGGTCCGCGGCGAACCCCTGCCCGCACCGACGCGCCAGCCTGGCGGCGAGCGCTTCGAGCTGCCTGATCTGGCGGTGTTCCTGTTCGTGGCCGTGCCGGTGGCGGCGGCGGTGCTACGGGCGATTTTCGGGCGGCGCATGGGCTCGCTGATCACCGGGGTGGGCACGGGCGGCATGGCGCTGCTGGTCACGGGCAGCGTGCTGATCGCGGTGGCCGCGGCGGTGCTGGGCGCCGTGCTGTCGCTGCTGGGCCTGTCGCCCCTGGGGCGTCACATCGGGAGGCACCGGGGCTGGGGATCGCCCCCGGGCGGCTGGGGGTCTGGCAGCACCTGGGGCGGTGGTTGGGGCGGCGGCGGATTCCGCTCTGGCGGGGGCGGCGATTTCGGAGGCGGTGGCGCCTCGGGGCGGTGGTGATGTGGGCACGGATGCAACGGCTGCTGAAACACCGATGGGCGGATGACGGCGACCTGCGCCATGCGCTGCCCTCGCCGGTGCTGGCTGCGCTGGAGCAGCGCATCGCCGCCAGCGAGCAGACCCACAGTGGCGAGATCGTGGTCCATGTCGAGGGCGGTCTGCCCTGGCGTGATCTCTGGCGGGGGGCCAGTGCACGCGAGCGCGCGGTGGCGATGTTCGGCATCTTGCGGGTCTGGGACACCGAGCAGAACAACGGTGTCCTGATCTACCTCTTGCTGGCGGATCGTGCGGTCGAGATCGTGGCCGACCGGGGCCTGGTGCATCGGGTTCCCGCTGCCACCTGGCAAGCCATCGTGGGCCGCATGAGTGGGGCGTTTCGTGCCGACAGGTTCGACGTGGGGCTGCAGCAGGCGGTGGACGAGGTCTCTGCCTTGCTGGTGCAGCACTTTCCGCTGGGGCCGGGGGAGCCTAATCCGAACGAACTGCCGGATGCGCCCGGCACAGGCGCTGCGTGAATGCCTGAGACGACCCGCCCCCGCGCGAGCCGCAGCAGGAGGCGCCCAGAAAAAAGCCCCGCCATCTGACTGGCGGGGCTGAGTGCGCGGTTTTTAGCGCTTCTTGTTCAGGGCAACAGCGATCAGCGCTTTTGGCGGTACTTGCGCAAGGCAGCCAGCTGGGCCGCCATCACGGCGAGTTCGGACTGGGCCCTGGCCAGGTCGATCTCGCTCTTGGCGTTCTTGACTGCTTCTTCGGCGGCGCGGCGCGCCTCGTTGGCTTTCTCCTCATCGAGGTCCTTGCCGCGGATCGCGGTATCGGACAGCACGGTGACGAGATTGGGCTGCACCTCGAGCACGCCACCGGCCACGAAGATGAATTCTTCGGTGCCGTCGGCCCGTTCGATGCGCACCGAGCCGGGGCGGATGCGCGTGATCAGCGGCGTGTGACGGGGATAGATCCCCAGCTCGCCAGCCTCGCCAGGCAACGCCACGAAGCGGGCCTCGCCGGAGAAGATGCTCTCCTCGGCGCTGACCACATCCACACGAATCGTATTAGTCATCTCGGGTCTCCATCGAGCGCCGTGCCTTCTCGAGGGCCACCGCGGAACCGGCTTTG
>JBEGVR010000270.1:0-2565 GCA_041178265.1 Pseudomonadota bacterium
AAGTGTTGTCCAGCGCGGTGACGATGCCCTTGGGGTGCGCATCGGCGTGCGCGCGCACCACCTGCACCAGCGCCCGCAAGTCAGGAAACTCCAGCGTGATCGAGCCCGGCACCTCCAGCCACACCAGGCGGCTGCGTGCAGTCAGCCTGGCCGCCAGGTCGGCCGGCTGCATGGAGTCGTAGTAGACGGCCGTGATGCCCCAGGCCTTGAGCTCGGCATCGGCAAAGGCCTTGTTCGGGCCGTAGGCGTTGTCGGGGATCAGCAGCTCGTCGCCGCTGGCCAGCAAGGCCATGTCGACCGTGGTGAGGGCCGCCAGGCCGCTGGTCACCAGCATGCAGTGCTTGGCCCCCTCCAGTGTCGCAATGCGCTGCTCCAGCATGAAGCTGGTGGGCGTGCCGTGCAGGCCATAGGTGTAGCCGCTCTTGTGCCGCCAGTCGCGGTTTCGCAGCGCGTGCAGCGAGGGAAAGACGATGGTCGAGGCCTTGTGCACCGCAGGGGCGACGGCCTCGAAACCGGCCGGCGGCCGGTAGGGATGGTGAATCAGCTCAGTGGGCAGTTGCTTCATGCGCGCATCATAAGCAGGGCCACCCGAGACCGGCTTGGCGCTTTCCCCAGCCCTTCAGATTTTCCACTTCTCCAGCAGCTTGTCCGGCCCCATGGCGTCGTAGCTCTCGAAGGGCTGGTGGATCCAGGGGTTGCTGGGCAGGAACTCCACCTGGTAGTCGGGCTTGAACACCGAGACGCCCTTGGTCCAGATCACCGCCGTGCGCAGCTCGGTGATGGGCTTGTAGTTGGTGCGCAGCTGCTCGCACACGGCATTGAGCGTGTGGCCGGAATCGGCCAGGTCATCGACCAGCAGCACCCGGCCGGCGATTTCGCCCTTGGGCGTGGTGATGTAGCGCGCGATGTCGAGCTGGCCCTGCACCGTACCGGCCTCGGCGCGGTAAGAACTGGTGGACATGATGGCCAGCGGCTTGTCGAAGATGCGCGAGAGGATGTCCCCCGGGCGCATGCCGCCGCGGGCCAGGCACAAGATGGTGTCGAACTGCCAGCCGGACTGGTGGATGCGGATGGCGAGCTTTTCGATGAGGTTGTGGTACTCGTCGTAGCTCACGTACAGATGCTTGCCGTCTTCAGTCAACATGAACGTCTTTCCTCTCGAGGGGACAGGTCAGGCCGCGTAAGGGTTGCGCAGCAAGATGGTGTGGTCGCGGTCGGGGCTGGTCGAGATCATAGCGATGGGCACGCCCGCGGTCTGCTCGATGCGCTGCAGGTAGTCGCGCGCAGCCTGCGGCAGCTTGTCGATGTCGGTCACGCCCACGGTGCTCTGGCTCCAGCCGGGCAGGGTTTCGTAGACCGGCTCGCAGCGGGCGATCTCGTCGGCGCCCATGGGCAGGATGTCGATCAGCTCGCCGTCGAGCCTGTAGCCCACGCACAGCTTGAGTTCCTTCAGGCCATCGAGCACGTCGAGCTTGGTGATGCACAGGCCAGTCAGGCCGTTGACCTGGGCCGATCGCTTGAGGAGGGCCGCGTCGAACCAGCCGCAGCGGCGCGAGCGGCCGGTGGTCACGCCTTTTTCAGCGCCCACAGTGCTCATGTGGTAGCCCGGCGTGCCCGGCACCTCCCAATCCAGTTCGGTCGGGAAGGGGCCGCCGCCCACGCGGGTGCAGTAGGCCTTGGTGATGCCCAGGACGTAGTGCAGCATGCCCGGCCCTACGCCCGCACCGGCGGCGGCATTGCCCGCCACGCAGTTGCTCGAAGTCACGAAGGGGTAGGTCCCGTGGTCGATGTCCAGCAGCGTGCCCTGCGCGCCTTCGAACAGCAGGTTGGCGCCGGCGTGGTGCGCTTCATTGAGCTCGCGCGAGACGTCGGCCATCATGGGCCGCAGCAGCTCGGCATGGCGCATGGCCTCGGCGTAGACCGCCTCAAACTCGATCGCCGGCGCATGCAAGTAGTTCGTGAGCACGAAGTTGTGCAGGTCCAGCAGTTCGCGCAGCTTGGTGGCAAAGCGCTCAGGGTATTTGAGGTCCTGCACGCGCAGCGCGCGGCGGGCGATCTTGTCCTCATAGGCCGGGCCGATGCCGCGGCCGGTGGTGCCGATCTTGGCGTTGCCGGCCTTTTCCTTGGCGACTTCGCGGGCGATGTCGATGGCGGCATGAAAGGGCAGGATCAGCGGGCAGCTTTCACTGATGCGCAGGCGCGAGCGCACCTCGACACCGGCCTTTTCCAGGCCTTCAATCTCTTCGAGCAGCTTGGCCGCCGACAGCACCACGCCGTTGCCGATGTAGCACTTGACGCCGGGGCGCATGATGCCGCTGGGAATCAGGTGCAGCGCGGTCTTCACGCCATTGATGACCAGCGTGTGGCCGGCGTTGTGGCCGCCCTGGAAGCGAACCACGCCCTGCGACTGCTCCGTGAGCCAGTCGACCAGCTTGCCCTTGCCTTCGTCGCCCCACTGGGTTCCCACGACCACGACATGGCGTGCGGCCTTTGCGGCTTGTGTATTCGTCATTTGGATGCTTGGTAAAAAATGAAAGGGGCCAGCGCAGCGCGGACACGCCGGGG
>JBEGVR010000271.1:0-11468 GCA_041178265.1 Pseudomonadota bacterium
CTCATGGACATAGGACAAGTGTGAGAAGTCCAGGAGGTTGTCGCAGATCAACAGGAAGTTGGCCTTGTAGTTCAGATACGAGGGCGACCAGCGCCAGTCCGGGTGGTCCATCGAGAAGGTGTCGGGGATCAGGGAGTCGTCTGCCAACGCAGGGTCTCCCATCCAGATCCAGATCCACCGCCGCCGCTGAACGGTCGGATAAATGCGCTGGCGAACCTTCGAGGGGATCAGGTCCTGGCCGGGAATCTCAACGCACTGCCCGTCCGGCCCGTACTTGAGGCCGTGGTACATGCAACGAACACAGTCGCCCTCCTTGCGCCCCAAATGGAGCGGCGCGTGCCGGTGGCAGCATGTGTTGTCCATCGCGACGGGGGATCCATCGACCGTCCGATAGATCAGGATCGACTCCCCCAGCAGTGTGCGATGCAGCAGGTTGTCGCCGAGCACCTCATGGTCCCAGGCCGCAACGTACCAACAATTCCTCAGGAACATGCATCCCTCCGTACTTCAGGAACTCACATCAAGAGGCGCCGCTTCTGCGCAAGCCTGCACCCGGCGCCCGCTGGCGCCCTCCCCATGCAAGCCATCGTTCATGCGATCACCGCGCCTCCATCGAGCAAGACCCGCGACCCCGTGGCAAAGGGAGTGCCAGCCAGGTACAGCACCGCATTGGCGATATCCTCCGCCTGGCCGATACACCCGGCCGGCAGGCGCTTGGCGGCATCTTCGTACATCTTCTGCCGAGCCTCCGGCGCGAGCGAATCCCACAGGGGCGTTGCGATCAGTCCAGGCGAGACGCTGTTCACGCGCACCGGTGAAAACTCCAGTGCGAGCGCGCGGGCCAGTGCATCAAGGGCCGCATTGATCGCCCCTTGCAGGACTGAGGTGGCGCGTGGCCGGTCTGACAAATAGCCGGAAACCAGGGTCAGCGAACCGCCATTGCGAATGCGGACCAGGCGCGCGACCCGGTATGCACCCCAGAACTTGCTGTTCATGGCCTCATAGGCGCTCGCCAGCGGCAACTGGCGCGAGGGGCCGCCCGGCGCCTGCGCGGCCGAAATCACGACGTGGTCCCATTCACCGCAGGAGGCAAAAAATTCCTCCACCTGCAGGTCATCGGTCACATCGAGGACCGCCGTCGAAACGCCATGGCCGACGGCGGTTGCGGCCGCCTCAAGCTTGGCCGCGGAGCGCGATGCGATCGTCACGGTGGCACCGGACCTTGCGAAAGCAAGCGCCGTGGCCTGCCCGATACCCGAACTGCCTCCAACCACAAGCACCCTGGAGCCATTGAAATCAGCCATTGGAGACCTTCCGAAAATCAAGCGAACATGGAGATGCGCCTCCCGCGACGGCAAGCGTGCGCCCTGACCGTATTGACCGCATCATTGAAGCGGCGAGACCGGGGTGGGCAGGCAGACGGTGGACCGCATCCGGGTTGTCAACCACTCGGGCCCCCCCTTGGGCGGCCAAATACCCTGCTGCACGGAGTCGCTGCGCGCCTTGGCGCGTTGCTCGAGGGTCGACGTCGCCCAGATCGATGTGATTCGGGGCGCTCCATCGAGCGCATACATGGCCACCACACAGGGCGACACGGCATGCCGCGCGGGCAACGCAGCACGCCACGCGTCCAGCGTCGGCCCCAGACCGCCCGTCTTGAGTTCGTAGGTGCGGACCTCGAACACCGGGCCTACGCGCCCCGTCTGGACGGGCGGCAACCAAGGGAACCTGGCATAGCTTTGCATCTCCACGCGGGTCGCAATCTCGGCGCAGCCAAACGGATTGGGGCTTAACAAGCCTCGCCTGCGTTCGTCGTTCAGGTCAGACTCATTGGCGAATTCGCGCAGGACGATGCCCTGGTTCAACTCACCGATGTCGGCCAGCCAGAATCCCAGCAGCTTGCCCTTGGCCTGAGGATCTGTCGAATACGCGTTGACAAGCGGGCCCGCTTGCGAGGCTCTTCCTAGGCTCAGGGTGATGGTCGCAAGTTCGTAGTACATGAATTTTCGGATTTCTATCGGGCGAGCGTGACGCCTGAAGAGAGTGACACCTGAAAATAGTAGTCAGTGCTCCGCATCCCGGCAAACGATCTTTCCAAATGACTGCGATGACCTGGCGGAATGACCTTGCATGGAGGCATTTGTGATTAAGGCCCAGCCCCGACCCCGGCGCCATCGGCGGCAGCGGTGCCCGGGCTGGCCTGCTGGCCCCGGGTGCCACCCAGATAAACCTCAGTCACCCCCGGGTCGTGCAGGAGATCCGAACTCTTTCCCTGCAGCGCGAGGCGTCCCGTCTCAAAGACATATCCGTAGTCCGACAGCCGCAAGGCCATGCGGGCGTTCTGTTCAACCAGGACAATCGTCATGCCTTCCCGGTTGATGGACGTGATGATGGACGAGAGCTGTGAGACGATGATCGGCTCCAGGCCCAGCGAAGGTTCGTCCAGCAGCAGGAGCCGTGCGCGCGACATCAGGCAGCGGCCAATGGCCACCATCTGCTGCTCGCCGCCCGACAGCCGCCCTGCGGGCTGGTGCACGCGTTCGCGAAGCCGGGGAAAGTAGTCAAAGATCTTTTCGAGATCCTGCCGAAAGGCCGCATCGCGCCGCCGCAAATGGCCACCCATGCAGAGGTTCTCGATCACGGTCAGTTCCGGGAAGAGGCGCCGCCCCTCTGGCGACAGGGCCAGCCCGCGCGCCGCAGCTTCATAGGGCCTGATGTGGGTGATGTCCTCCCCGTCAAGGCGTACCCGTCCAGAACTCGCGGGCACCAGGCCCACCAGGCACTTCAGGAATGACGACTTGCCCGCGCCATTGGCCCCCAGGATGCACACCACCGAGCCTTCTTCGACGGACAGGTCGACATCCTGGAGCGCAACGGCCCGGCCATAGGTGACGGTCAAGCCTCGCACTTCGAGCTTACTCAAGGCTGCTCCCCAGATAGGCTTCGATCACTTCGGGGTGGGCCACGATGCGTTCGGGCGTATCGATGGCGATGGTCTTTCCGTAGTTCAGCGCCACGATCCGGTCGCATACCCGCGTGACCATCTTGATATCGTGTTCCACGAGGACGACATCGACGCCTCGGGTCGAGCGGATCTGCGCAATCAGATCACCCATTTGCGCGGTCTCCGAGGGATTGAGGCCCGCGGCCGGCTCGTCCATCAGCAACTGCACGGGGTGCTGCGACAGCGCAATGAGAACACCCAGGATCTTCTGCTTGCCATAGGGCAGGTTGCCCGCCAGCGTGTCTGCAACATCCTGCAGCCCGGAAAAATCCAAGAGATCGTCGACCGTGTTGCGTGCCTGCGCCGCCCACTTGGCAGCCGCTCCGCGCCGGAAGAACCAGGCGGGCCGCCCCAGGTATCCAAAGAGGCTTGCGCGGCGAATGTTTTCACGGACGGTCTCGCTCTTGAAGACCGTCGCCGCTTGAAAGGTCCGTACCAGCCCACGCCGGGCGATGACATCGGTCGGCAGCCCGGAGATCAACTCGCCGCGGAATCGGACGCTCCCGCTCGTGGCTGGAAAGACACCCGTGATCGCATTGAACATCGTGGTCTTGCCCGATCCATTGGGCCCGATGATTCCCAGGATCTCCCCCCGCGTCGTGCGAAAAGACAAGTCCTTCACTGCGACCACACCACCAAAGACCTTGGTCAGACCCTCCACCTCGAGCACGACTTCGCTCATGGCGGCGGCTCCTTTCCACCGGTCCAAAACCGCCGTGCGATGCCATACAGGCCATGTGGCATGAACAGCAGAAACCCGATCAGGAGCAATCCATAAAGGAGCTGCTGGTACTGCTTGGCATCACGCAGGAACTCGGGCAGGGGCACCAGCAGCAGGACGCCCAATACCGGGCCCAGGGGGTGCGCGGCCCCTCCGATCACATTCATGACGACCAGATTGACCGCCAGCCAGAAGCGGTAGTCCTCGGGCGTCACCAGGGTGAGGTAGTGTCCATAGAGAGCTCCGCCCATGGCGGCCAGGAGCGCGCTGAAGCAGAAGATCCACAGCCGGTAGCGGCCCGAATCGACGCCGAGCGAGCGGGTCAGCATCTCGTTTTCCTCCAGCGACGCGGTCACCACCCCCAATTCACTTCGATAGAGGGCCCGCACCGCGGCATAGGACAAGGCGGCCAGCGCGAGGGCCAGGAGGTAGAAATCTTCCCGGCTGCGTATCGTGTACCCCAGAAGACTGGGCTTGGGCACGCCTGCCAGACCACCATTGCCGCCGAACAGGCTGGTCCATTCCACGAAAACGAGAATGATGATTTCACCGAAGGCGAAGGTGAGCAGGACGAAATAAACGCCCTTGATCCGAAGAAAGAGAAGTCCGATGAGCCACGCCAGCAGCATCACGCCCAGCGACGCCGTCGCGAAGGCCGCGAAGAAGGGCCATTCGAGCCGCATCATCATCAGCGCCGATCCATAGGCCCCGAGCCCCATAAAGGCACCGTGCATGAGAGAGATCTGTCCGATGCGCAGCATCAGGTTCATGCTCAGCGCCATCACGATATACAGACCGATCATCACGCCCACATGCGTCATGAACGGAGAGCGCAGGATCCAGGGCAGCGACGCCAGCGCCGCCACCACCATCAGGAACTTCAGGCTGAATCTCATTTGCCAAGCAGACCTGTGGGCTTGATCAGCAAAATCGCCACGACGATCGCGAAAGACACCATGGTCGCCACCGTGGTGTTGATCAGGGTGGCGAAGATCGACTCGGTCAGGCCCAGTACGATGCCCCCGAGCACAGCCCCAGGAATGCTTCCGAGCCCCCCCAGGATCACCACGATGAAGGCCTTGAGCATGGGCGTGGATCCCATGTACGGATAGACCGTGTAGATCGGCGCCATCAGGGCACCCGCAAATCCAGCCAGCGCGGCCCCCATCCCGAAAGCCAGGGGGTGGATCAGCTTTGGCCGGGCTCCCTGGAGCGAGGCGACCTCTTCATCCTGAGCCACGGCACGCATGGCAAGTCCCGTGCGGGTAAACCGCATGAACGCATAGAACACCACCAGGATCAGTACTGCGATCAAGCCGACGACCAAGCGGTCGCGCGGAACGATCAATTCACCCAGCTGGAACACGCCGGTGACGGGCCGGGGAACGGAGTGTTCATCGGTGCCAAAGACGATGAATGCACCCGCCTGCAGGGTCATCGACACGGCGATCGCCATGATCATTCCGTTGAGTTCCCGCCCGACGAAGGGCCGAAAGAGAACGCGCTCGAGAAGCGCGCCAAAGAGCCCGACCGCCACGGCGGCGACCAGGACTGCGAGGTAGTAGTTCCATCCCGGTATTCCAGCAAGGACCAGAACCAGGAAGGCGGCCCCCATGTAAAGCTCGCCATGGGCGAAATTGACCACCCGCATGATCCCGAAGATCATGGTGAACCCAAGCGCCATCAGGATGTAGACGAGCGCGGAAGTGAGTCCGTTGATCAGTATTTTGATCGCGAGTTCGATCATCCGGTCTCACTCCGACAAGCGTCACGATCCGCCCGGGCGAGCCAATTTCCCCGAGCGGTCCATGGTGACCTTGCTATTCCATGCTCCCGACGATGACCTGCTCGCCGTTCTTGATCATGCCGATGAAAGTCGGTGTCAAGATCTGCTGGTTCACGCCATAGGTTTTCTGGCCACCCCAGCGGATGGTTCCCTGGATGCCCGCATAAGGACCCGCCTTGGCCAGCATGGCGCGTACCTTTTCAGTGTCATCGACCGTACCTGCGGCCTGCATTGCCTCCAGGAGCATGCGGGCTGCATCGTAGAAGTAGACCGTGATCTCGTTCATGGGCGGCTTGAGCACCTTCTCGTACTTGCCCTGGAGTTCCTTGTAGTTCTTGGTCGTGACGTCGGCGGCCGCATAGCAAAGCAGCCCCTCTGCAAAGTCCTTTCCTGCGGCAGAGACGATCTGCGGCACGCCGGGCCCACCGATCTTGACGAACTGGCCCTTGAAGCCGAGCTCACGGGCCTGGCGAATCATCAGACCCGCAGTCCCCGGGGGCGTGGTCCCCAGTTCGATCACATCCGGGCGGCTGGCCAGGATCCGTGTCATGACGGGCTGGAAATCCTTCAGGCTGCGCTCGAACAGTTCGGTCGCCACCAGCTTGTACCCGGCCGCCTCGTGGTTTTCCTTCAGGAGCTTCTGCGAAAACCAGCCGGTCTCATCGTTGGGTTCGATCTGGGCGACCGTCTTCAACTCGGGCTTGTTCTTCTTGAGCCAGCCCACGATCGGGCCCGCGAACTCCACCTGCGTCGGGAAACCGCGGAATGCGAACTTTGTATTGGGATCCAGTGCCTTCTCGGAAAAGGCTCCGATGATCGCGAGGACCTTGTTCTGCTCGAACAGGGGCTTGATCGCCAGGGCCGATGCGGAACCCATCGGACCGACCACGTACTTGACCTTGTCCTGCTCGATCAGTCGGGTCGCTCCCGTGACGGCCAATGCCGCCTTGTATTGATCGTCATAGGAGACCACTTCGATCTTGTAGGTCTTGTTGCCTACCTTGAGGCCGCCTCTTGCATTGGCTTCCATCGCGGCGATCTTGATGCCCCCGTCCTGGGCAAGGCCCCACTCCGATCCTGGCCCCGTCAACGCGCTCACCACGCCGATCTTGAGCGTCTCGGTCTGGGCGGCCACGCCGCCACACCAGGAAAGACTGACCGCAGACGCAAGGGCGACTAGCGCCTTTTTGAGTGAAGTGTTCATCATCTTTGTCTCCTTCAAAGGTCTATCAAGAATGCAAGCTGGACCGTCTTCTCAACGCTTCATGCCGTCCGTTCAAACGACCCCGTTACAGCGGATCGGGGTCGTAGTTCGGCGGCGTACCTTTCAGGGGCGGCATGTCCCACGCACCTGACGTGAGTCGTTTCATATCGGACTGGACCCGCACATCCAGCACGGTGGGGCGACCGCTCTGGAGCGCGGCACGCACCTGGTCGCCGAGGTCGCTGGGCTGGTCCACCCGAACGCCTCGGGCCCCCATGGACTGGGCCATCATGGCGTAATCCGTCCAATGCAGTTCGCCAGTGCTTTGCTTCCTAAAGCGCGTGGCGTACTCGCGGTCCTTGCCGAAAAATCCCGTCTGGATGTCACGGATCGAGACATAGCCGCAGTTGTTCCAGACAATCCAGACCACGGGCAGTTCATATTCGACCGCGGTGGCCACCGCGTTCGCGTGCATCATGAAGCCGCCATCGCCCACCACGGCGATCACGGGGCGGTCGGGTCGGGCCAACTGTGCGCCCAGCGCCCCCGCCACGCCCAATCCCATCGAAGCAAACCCGCCTGACTGCAGAAGGCGGCCTTGTGCCGGCACCTTCCATTGCTGCACCATCCAGCTGTGATGCGCACCGATGTCGGTCAGCATGATCGCGTTCGAGGGCGCCGCGCGCTGCAGCTCCGCAACGACGCGGTCCGGATGGAGCGGGACCACGTCCGATGCCTGGGTCATGGCCAGCGACTTGACCCATGCCTCGCGCCATGTCGCAACTGCCTTCCTCCAGTCGGAGGCCTGTGCGCTCGGCTTGGCCTTCCTGGCCTTCAGGCAGTCCAGGAGCTGGCGCAGCACGAGCGAGACATCGCCGACGATACCCACGGTGGCGGGGTAGTTCTTTCCAATCTGACCGGCCTCATGGTCCACATGAATCAAGCGGGTGGGCGGGATGCTGTGAGTCGCCCCCGGAATCCAGCCGCTGGCGCCACGGTCTCCGAAACGCGTGCCGAGCGCGAGCAACACGTCGCAGCCACGCGCCGCACGGTTGGCCGGGTAAACGCCGTCTCGTCCCGTCGGTCCCAGGCAGTGGGGGTGCAATTCATCCATGGCCCCCTTGCCCTGGGGGGTCGTTGCCACCGGGACGTCCAGCATCTCCGCCAGCTCGGCCAGGCTTTTCGCCGCGTGAGCCAGGGTACACCCGTGACCCGCCAGAACCAGTGGGCGTCGGGCATCCAGCAGAAGGTCCACCGCACGCTCGATCGCCGCCGGATCCCCTTGCGAATGCAGTTGGAAATCTCCGCGCCAGTCAAGCGCCTCCTCGCCGGACGAGGCGGCCACTTCCGCGAACACGTTGAAGGGCACGTCCAGATGGACGGGGCCCACACGCCCGGTCAACATGGTCGAGTACGCGTGCCGCATCATGTCGGGCAGCATGTCCGCACGGGTCGCCTGGTAGCTGCGCTTCACGTAGGGCCGCATCGCGCTGACGAAGTCGGCCTGGTAGTGATAGCCAAGCTCCTGGAAGGGACCCTTGTTGAATTGCTGCGTCGGCACGTTGCCCGTGATCGCGAAGACGGCCGATGAATCGGCCATCGCACAGGCAATTGCCGCCTGGATGCTGACCGAACCCGGTCCGCATGAGGTGAAGGTGGCGGCGGGCTGGCCACTGACCCGGTAATACACATCGGCCATGAAGCCGGCGGTCTGTTCGTGGTGCGTCGACACCAGCTTGATGCGGTCCTTGCGCTCGAGCGCCGCATCCATGAAGGCCACATCCCCATGACCGCACAGCCCAAAGAGATACGGAACCCCTCGACCCACCAGGTGATCAACGATGAGTTCTGCGCCGCTCTTGTCTTGCATGACCTGGGTTCCATTTCTTGACGTTGAAATCAGGGCCCCTCAGGCGCTGCGCTTACTTAATCGCTGGCGGGATCCCCATCGTCGATCGAGCAGCCACGCTGCTGGCGCGGCATGCTCGACAGCCAGGGCATGCTACGGTTTGACGCAGGAAGTGACAACACGATTTGTTCTGATCTCCCCAATGAGAGTTCGGAATACCCGGTGAGTCCCACCCTGTGGCCTAAGCAGGCTGCGGCGTTTGTGCAGTGCGCCATTGCGCGCGCTCGGGTGCAGCCAGGGTCGACGACAGCCATTTGCGGAAGGCGACGATCTTCGCGAGCCCCGAGCGCTCCTTGGGACACACCAGGAAGTAGCCTGCGTCCCGCCGCAGCACCGACGCAAAGGGAGCGACCAGCTGGCCGTTGGCCAGGTATTCCCGGACATACTGGATCTGCCCCATCGCCACGCCCTGGCCTGCGATGGCGCACTGGTAGGCCACGCCCAGATCTTCCAGATGGACGCTCGGTCCGGACAACGCAGGCTGGACGCCCGCCTGGGCAAACCAGTCCGGCCAGTCGGCCTGGCGCCGGTTCAAATGGAGCAGCGGGCAGCGGTCCAGATCGCCAGGCTCGCGCAGCCCGAACGCTTCGCGCACGCTCGGACTGCATACCGGCGTCAATTCATCCTTGAAGAGCGGATCACTCTCCAGGTTCTGCCATTGACCAAAGCCGTACCGAATACCGAGATCGACTTTGTCACGGTCAAAATCCACCGGATCGCCCCCGCAGATCAGCCTGACTTCTATATTGGGATGCTGGACGTGAAAGTCTGGAAGCAAGGGCGTGAGCCAGCGAACCAATAAGTTCGTGTACCCGCGTAGGGTCAGGATCGTGTGGGTTCGGGCGGTCGCGAGTTCATCGGTCGCCCGGGTAATCTTCTCCAGGACCTCGCTCATCGCGGTCGCATAGATCTCACCCACGCGATTGAGCTCCACGCCGCGCGGCGTGCGCTCAAACAGCTCGAATCCAAAGAATTCTTCGAGCATACGCACCTGCCGACTGACGGCTCCCTGGGTCACGTTCAACTCGCTGCCAGCCTTGGTGAAACTGAGGTTGCGTGCCGCTGCCTCGAAGGCACGCAGGGCGTTCAGTGGCGGAATCCTGTACTTCAACTGCCTTTGCACGCTTGACTCCATTTCGTTTCAAAACTAGCCGACTGGGTTCTGCCATGACTGTGCCTCATCCCCAGCCCCCAAAAAAATCGGTTGTGGGCCCCCGGGAGACCCCTTCTAATTTCCTTGAGCAGGAATCTTATGCCAATGCGCATGCAGCCTTGCACGGGACAGCAGCGAGTGCTGTCGCCACGTTCACCACAGTCGGATCTTATGAACTTCAAAATTTCGGAAAACCAGCGGCAGATGGTGTACGCGGTGCGCGAGCTCGCCCAGGGCGAGTTCCGGCAACGGTCGCCCACCTACATGGACGGCACCTTTCCCTGGGAAAACATGCGCCAGCTCGCCCGGATTGGCGTTCTGGGCATGTCGGTCCCCGAGGAATACGGCGGCCTGGGATTGCCCGTTTTCGACACGGCACTGATCCTCGAGGAACTGGCCAAGACCTGCTATGTCACGGCGATGGCGGTCCTGGGAGAAGCGGGCGTGCAAACACGCGTGATCGCCACGTATGCGCCCGCCCACATCAAGGAAAAGATCCTGCCCGCGGTATGCAGCGGCGAATGCATCCTCGCCGTCTGCATGACCGAGCCCCACGCCGGCACGGACGTCGCGAACTACCGGACCAACACGGTGGTCAAGTCAGACCGGATCGTGCTGAACGGAACGAAGACCTTGATCAGCCGCGCCAAGGAAGCCGGCATGTTCGTCGTCTTCTCCCGCATCGACGGAACGCCGGGGCGCGAGGGGATCGGATGCGTCCTGGTCGAAGGTGGAACACCAGGCCTGGAAGTGACCGGCACGTACCACACGATGGGTGGAGAGAATCTGCACGAAGTCCAGTTCAACAACTGCGAACTGCCGGTCGAAAACCTGGTTCTTCGAGAAAACGGATTCCGCAAGCTGCTCAGCGCCTTCAACACCCAACGCTGTCTCAATCCCAGCATCTCCCTGGGCCTGGCGGAAGGCGCCTTTGACGAGGCGATGAAATACGTGACGGAGCGAACCATTTTCGGCAAGCAGACCTCCGAATTCCAGGGCGTCCAGTGGAAGATCGCCGACATGTACAAGGACATCGAAGCCGGTCGCGGCCTCCTGTACCGCGCTTGCGCCTCGGCCGATCCGTTCCCGGACCCGTTCCAGGCGGCGGTGGCGAAAGTGTTCAACAACGAAATGTCCATTCGGGTCACAAGCGAAGCCTTGCAGTTGCACGGGGGTTACGGCTTTACCGACGAATACCTGGTCTCGCGCCTGTACCGTGGTGCCCGTTACGGCTCTCTGGGCGGCGGTGCCTCGGAGACCTTGCGAGACCTGATCGGCAAACGGCTGGTTTCCGACGCGGCCCGATCGCCAGACGGTATCCTGGGCCTGGGCATGTTCTGACCTGCCCCTTATCGCGGAGATGCAATTGCCAGAAATCGTCACCGCCCTGATCGACGGCGAATGGGTCAAGCGGCCTGCCGGCTTCACGACCATCGATCCCTATCGCGGAACCGTGGTCGCGGAGGTGCCCGACTGCGACCCCGAGACGGTCGCCTTGGCCATCGGCGCCGCGCAACGGGCCGCCAGGCAGATCGCGCAGACCCCCACACGCGAGCGCGCTGCCTTGCTCAAACGCATGGCGGCGTCGGTGCGCGCGCAGTCGTCCGACATTGCCAACATGATGTGCCTGGAAACGGGCAAGCCGATCACCGATTGCACTACCGAAGTATTACGCAGCGCAGACACCCTCG
>JBEGVR010000272.1:0-8975 GCA_041178265.1 Pseudomonadota bacterium
GCAGCCGCCCCGGCCGAAGCGCCTCCAGCCAAGAAGTAATTCTGGCCTTGCGACAGGGACCGGACCGCTTGCGGCTCCGGTCCTTTTTCATGTGAGCCCCCGATGACGCAGCCTACGCCCCGCTCGCCTTCGCGCCTCGTGCAGTCGATCGCTGCCCTGGGCCCGCGCTTCCTGCCCTTTGCCGATGCTGCGTCGCCGGACCTGCCGCTGGCGCGCCTGCTTCGCCTCTCGCTATTCCAGATTTCGGTGGGCATGGCCCTCGTGCTGCTGGTGGGCACGCTCAATCGCGTGATGATCGTGGAGTTGCGCGTGCCCGCGTCGCTGGTTTCCCTCATGGTGGCCCTGCCCCTGTTGTTCGCGCCGCTGCGCGCCCTGATCGGATTCCGCTCCGACCACCACCGCAGCGAGTTGGGTTGGCGGCGTGTGCCGTACATCTGGATGGGGACCCTGCTGCAGTTTGGTGGCCTGGCCATCATGCCCTTTGCCTTGCTGGTGCTCGCGCGTGCGGGCGCCTCGTCCGACGCGCCGGCCTGGGTGGGCCATGGCGCGGCGGCCATCGCCTTCCTGCTGGTGGGCGCGGGCCTGCACACGGTGCAGACCACGGGCCTGGCCCTGGCCACCGACCTCGCGCCGCGCGAGGACCATCCCAAGGTGGTGGGTTTCATGTACTCGATGCTGTTGATCGGGACGATCGGCAGCGCCTTCATCTTCGGCCACGCCCTGTCCGAATATTCGCCCGGGCGCCTGGTGCAGGTGATCCAGGCCTGCGCCGTGACGACGCTGGTGCTCAATGTGGTGGCGATCTGGAAGCAGGAGGCCCGCAGCCGCGACCGCAAGCCGCGCGCGCGCCAAGAGGGCGACCCGGACTTTCGCACCGCATGGCAGGCGCTCAAGGGGCGCGACCGCGCGGTGCGCCGCCTGGCCGCCCTGGCCCTGGGCACCATGGCCTTCACCATGGAGGACGTGCTGCTCGAGCCCTATGGCGGCGAGATCCTGGGCATGTCGGTGTCGTCCACCACCTTCCTCACCGCCACGCTGGCCCTGGGGGGCCTGATCGGGTTTGCCTGGGCCTCGCGCGTGCTCGGGCGGGGGGGAGACCCCTGGCGCATGGCCCGGGGCGGCGCCCTGGTGGGCATACCCGCCTTCGTCGCGGTGATCGTGGCCGCACCGCTGATGTCGCCGGGGCTGTTCATCACCGGGACCTTCTTCATCGGCGTGGGTGGCGGCCTCTTCGGCCATGGCACGCTCACGTCCACCATGCAGATGGCGCCGCCCGAACAGGCTGGCCTGGCCCTGGGCGCCTGGGGCGCGGTGCAAGCGACGGCCGCGGGATTGGCCATGGGTCTGGGCGGTGTTCTGCGCGACGTGATAGCCTCCCCATGGGGTTCGCTGGCGGGCTATGAGGCGGTCTACGTCATCGAGCTGCTGCTGCTGGCAGGCACCCTGGTCCTGATGGCGCCGCTGCTGCGGCCCGCCACCCGCGCTTCATTCGATCCAAGGAGACAACCATGAAAGTCGAAACCGTCCTGATCATCATGTTCGTGGTCTTTGGCCTGTTCATGCTGGCCAACTGGTTCAACCGGCCGAGGAAGTAAGGCCCTGGGGCCAGCGGCGTACTGGTGCGAACCCGCGCCTCCCGAAGCGCCTGACCTGGTCTGATTGATTACCCCCGTGGACACCCCGCGCCCACAGGCAGCGCGGTACCTGCCGACAGCGGCTGCTCTTGTTAACCTACTTGGTATAATAACCTTGTAGGTTAATTTGATGGAAAAGCAGACACCGTACCGCAAGCTGTCCCTCGTCAAGGCCTTGGTCCAGGCGCACAAGGTGCGAGCCACGGCATCCGCCTACGCAGGTGCCCGTGAATTGGGTATTCATGACCTCCGGGGCATCTGCGAAGTCGTGCTGTCGCTCGAGCATCGGGATTTCTACAAGTCAGTGACCACCCATGGAGACCACCGGATCTGGCAAGACGTCTATCACGCCAGGACGGCATCTGGCGATCAGGTCTACCTCAAGCTCACGGTCGTCGATGATGTGTTGATCGTTTCATTCAAGGAGTTATGAAATGAAATGCCCCAGTTGTGGCGGCGCGAAATTGCGGCGAGACACGCGCGACCTGGCATACGCCTACAAGGGCGAGTCCACAACGATTCCAGATGTGACCGGTGACTTCTGCCCCGCTTGTGGCGAGGTCATCCTGGACCGTGAGAACGGAGATCGCTACAGCGCATGGGTGGGCGACTTCCAGCGCCAGATCAATGCCGCCTACGTCGATCCTGCCTATATTGCCAAGGTTCGAAAGAAGCTCGACCTCGATCAGCGGGAGGCAGCAGAAATCTTCGGTGGTGGGGTCAACGCTTTCTCGCGCTATGAGAATGGAAAAACCAAGCCGCCGCTTGCACTGGTCAAATTGTTGAAGGTGCTGGACCGGCACCCGGAGCTGCTGCGAGAGGTCCGGGCGCAGTAGCCTTGCCGTTCTACTTCCCGCTGCCCACGTTCGGGAAAAAGAGCTGTTCCCCCCCGACGCGGTAACTGGCGATGGCCTGTTGCCCCGCCGGCGAGACCACCCAGTCGACGAACCTCTGGGCCAGGGCGGCCTTCACGTGCGGGTGCTTTTGTGCGCTCACGGCCATCACGCCGTACTGATTGAACAGGCGCTGGTCGCCTTCAACGAGGGCGGCCAGGTCGCCGCGGTTCCTGAAGTTCAGCCAGGTGCCGCGATCGGCCAGCACATAGCCGTTGACGGACGTCGCGATGTTCAGCGCCGGGCCCATGCCGCAGCCGCACTCCTTGTAGCCCTTACCGCGGTCCGCGCCTACGCCGGCCTGCGTCCAATAGCGGTTCTCGGCGGCGTGGGTGCCGCTCTTGTCGCCGCGCGAGATGAAGGGCGCGTTGGCCGCAGTCACTTTCTTCAGTGCGGCAACGATGTCCTTGCCGCGCGTGCCGGCCGGGTCGTTCTTGGGGCCGATCAGGATGAAGTCGTTGTACATCACCGGGTAGCGGCGCAGCGCGAAGCCGTCGGCCACAAACTTTTCTTCTGCGGGCTGGTCGTGCGTGAACAGCACGTCCGCGTCGCCCCGGCGCGCCATGTCGATGGCCTGGCCCGTGCCCACTGCCACGACTTTCACGTCCAGGCCGGTGGCCTGCTTGAACGCCGGCAGCAGGTGGCTAAACAGGCCCGATTGCTCGGTCGATGTGGTGGACGCCATCGTGATCGACTGCGACCAGCTGGTGCCTGCGACAAGCGCCAGTGCCATGGCGAGAGCGCCACTGCGCACGGTGTGGAGGACTTTCATCCCAGTTCTCCTTTGATAAACAAATCGGCTTGCGGGGACACCGTGTGCAGCGGCCCCTCAAAGAAATCGCGCACGGGCAGGTCGGCCAGCACACGCCCGTGCTCCAGGTAGACCACGCGGGTGGCCAGGCGCTTGACCTGGCCCAGGTTGTGGCTGGCAAAGGCCAGCGTCACATCGTTCGCGGCGAAGTCGGCCACCAGACGCTCGACTTCGCGTTTGGCATGCGGATCGAGGCTCGAGGTGGGCTCGTCTAGCAGCAGCAGTTGGGGCCGCAGGCTCCAGGCGCGCGCCAGGGCCAGGCGCTGCTGCTGCCCGCCAGAGAGGGCCGGCGCATGACGCGTGGCGAGATCAGCAAGCTCCATACGCGCCAGCGCCTGCTGCGCCTGTACGCGCGCCTGCCGCCAAGGCGTGCCTCGCAGCCACAGGCCTAGCGTCACGTTGGTCAACACTCGGGTGCGCAGCATGTAGGGGCGCTGAAACACCATCGCCTGCGAGCGCAGACCTTCATCGCAGCGCACCGTGCCCTGCGTGGGCCGCTGCAGGCCGTGCAGCACGCGCAGCAGGGTGCTCTTGCCACTGCCGTTGGCGCCGACGAAGGCGACACGTTCACCCCGCGTGATGCGCAGGGTGACGCCCGTGAGGGCCACAGCAGATCCAAAGCGGACCTCCACGTCCTGCAGGTTGATCGCGTCGTTCATGCAGACACCTGCAAGGGCGATGTGACGGGCTCGGCCCGCCCCACGCGCCAGCGACGCAGCAGCGACACGGCGGTATTCAGCACCAGCACCACAGCCAGCAGCACCAGACCCAGGGCCAGGGCCAGTGGCAGATCGCCCTTGCTCGTTTCCAGCGCGATGGCAGTGGTCATGACGCGGGTGAAGCCGTCGATGTTGCCGCCCACGATCATCACCGCGCCCACCTCAGAGATCGCGCGGCCAAAGCAGGCGATGACCACCATGAGCAGCGCAAAGCGTTCGTCCCATGCGAGCAGCAAGCCGCGCAGCGCGCGCCCGGCGCCGAGCGACTGGAGCTGCTCGCCATGCGCCGTATCGGCGTCTTCGATGACCTGGCGGGTGAGGGCTGCGGCCACCGGCAGCACCAGCAGCGCCTGGGCCAGCACCATGGCCTGAAACGAGAACAGCCACCCCAGGAACCCCAGAGGGCCTGAGCGTGACAGCAGCAGGTAGACCACTAGGCCGACGACGACCGAAGGCACGGCCAGCGAGGTATTGAGCACTGTCAGCACCGCGCCGCGTCCCGCAAAGCGCGCCACCCCCAGCCAGGCCCCGAGCAGCAGGCCGCCCACGCACGCCAGCACGCAGGCCGTGGCGCTGACGGCCAGCGACCGGCCGACGATGGCCAGGAGCGTGGGGTCGAGATCGGTGATGAGGCGCAGCGCGGTGGCGGCGCTCTCGTTGAAGGTGGTCATGGGGCGAGGGATCATAGGCGCGCTTGCAACCGGCCCGAACGGGTGTTTGCGAGTTATGAAGGCAGATGCATAAGCCGATAGCCGATACTCGCTCGGTGCGACAGATCGAGCTTTCCTACGCCCTGGGCCGCCCCTCGACGGACGGCACCATCCATCACCCGCTGCTGGACCTGCTGCAGGCCGTGCGGGACGAGGGCTCGATCTCGGGCGCGGCGCGGCGCCTCGGGCAGTCCTACCGCCATGCCTGGGGCGAACTCAAACGCTGGGAGGCTGAACTCGGACGCGGCCTCGTGCTGTGGGAGCGTGGCCAGGCGGCGCGTCTGACCGAGTTCGGCGAGAAGCTGCTTTGGGCTGAACGCCAGGCGCAGGCTCGCCTGGCGCCTCAGATCGAGGCGCTGCAGGCGGGGCTGGAGCAGGTCTTTGCGGTGGCCTTTGACGACAGCGCCCACGTGCTGCCCCTGTACGCCAGCCATGACGACGCCCTCCCTTTGCTACGCGAACACGCGGCGTCGCAGGGCCACCTGCATCTGGATGTGCGTTTCTGCGGTAGCGTCGATGCCATTGCTGCACTCAATGCGGGACGCTGCGTGCTGGCGGGCTTTCATGTGCCGCCGTCGCACGCGGCGGGCTCACTCGCCCAGCGCACGTACCAGCCCTTGCTCAAACCGGGCCTGCACAAGGTGATCGGCTTCGCGCGCAGGCGCCAAGGCTTGGCGGTGGCGCCGGGCAATCCACTGGGCCTGCAATCGCTGGCCGACGTGGCCACGCGGGGCGCGCGCTACGTGAACCGCGCACCAGGTGCTGGCACGCGGGTGTTGGCCGAGCAACTACTTGAGGAGGCTGGCCTGCGTGCGGCAGCCTTCAAGGGCTGGGACCGCGAGGAGCCCTCGCATACCGCCGTGGTGCAGGCGGTGGTCTCGGGTCAGGCCGATGCGGGCCTGGTCATTGAGGCCGCGGCGCGGCGCAAAGGAGTGGATTTCGTGCCGCTGCTCGAAGAGGACTACTACCTGGTGTGCCTGAAGTCCGCGCTGGACCAGCCCCCCGTGGCCGCCTTGCGCGCGGTGCTGCAGCAGGACGCCTGGCAACAGCGGCTACAGGCGCTGCCGGGGTATGCGCCGCGCCGCAGCGGCGAGGTCTTGAGCTTGCGCCAGGAGTTGCCGTGGTGGCGACTGCGGGCGAAGGCGTGAGGATGTCCCGCTTCGTTCCTGATAGGGGCTGACTGGGGGGGCAGCCGACTCGCCGATCGGTTCGAAAGTATGCCACTAAGTGGCATAATATGCGGTATGCGTCGCGTCTTCAAAACCCGTCACTTCGCCCGGTGGATGCGCAAGACCACGCTGGTCGATACAGCGTTATGTGAGGCGGTACGCGAGATGGTCGCCGGGCTGATCGACGCAGACCTGGGTGGCGATGTGGTCAAGAAGCGGGTTGCCCTGCCCGGTCGAGGCAAGAGCGGCGGTGTGCGCACCCTGGTGGCCACCCGCAAAGCCAGTCGCTGGTTCTTCGTTTTCGGATTCGAGAAGAACGAGCGGGCGAATGTGACTGCTAACGAACTCGAAGCGCTCCAGATGCTCGCATCAGACCTCTTGGCGCTTTCGGGGCCGCAATTGGATCAGGCCGTGGAAGACGGAGCATTACAGGAGATCTGCCATGCGTGCTAAACCCAAGGCGAACAGCCGGATCCTCGATGCCGTGCATCAGACGGCCGAGGATCTTCAGCGTCTGGGCTTCATCGACAAGCGCAAGCAGCGTAAGTTCGACGCCCTGTGCTTGCCCCCGATCCCGCCGTATGACGGCGAGCAGATCAAGGCCCTGCGTGAGCGGGTCAAGTTGAGTCAGGCCGTCCTCGCTTCACTGCTCAATACGAGTGCGTCGACAGTGCGAAAATGGGAGATTGGGGAAAAGCACCCGAGTGGCCCCTCTCTGAAGCTCCTCAATCTGCTGGATCGCAAGGGGCTTGAAGGCGTGCTTTGAATCAGGGCCTCAGGGGGCCCGGATATCTCGCCGATAGTCCCGAGCCCCACAAGGCCAACCGCCTTCCGCTAGCATCCAGCGCTCCCTGGGCAAGCTCTTTTGCCCGCCGTGCTGTCTCCAGGACTTGCTGTGACCCTAACGAATTCTCCCGAGACACTCACGGTGCTGTACGACGGCGCGTGTCCGCTGTGCCGGCGCGAAATCGCACACGTTCAAGGCCTGGCGCAGCGACGCAGCGACAGCGCCCTGTGTTTCCTGGACATCAGCCAGCACACCGCCGCCACTGCGGCGTTTGCCGACGATCGCGCGGCACTCTTGGCGCGCTTTCATGTGCAGCGCGCGGACGGCTCTCGGCTCGATGGTGCGGCTGCCTTCGTGGCGATGTGGGGTCGGCTGCCAGGCTGGCGCTGGCTGGCCAGGTTGGCTCGGCTACCCGGCATGCTTCACGTGCTGGAGGTCGCCTACCGCGGTTTCTTGAAGCTGCGTCCGAGACTGCAAGCCTTCGCGCGACGCGTAGAGAAAACCGACGTCGCCCCCGAGTCTGAGGGCCTATCAAGCCTGTCCCCGCATCTGGTGCGTGAACTGCGCTCCGACCACGCGGGTGAAACAGGCGCCGTGTTCATCTATCGCGGCATCGCCGCCGTCGCTTCCAGGCGAGGCGATCAGGCGCTACTCGGTTTTGCCCAGCGTCACGGCGAAGCGGAGGCCGAGCATCTGCAGCTCGTGGAGAAGTGGCTGCCGCCCGCGCAGCGCAGTCGCCTGCTCGGACCCTGGCGCCTCGCGGGATGGTTGACGGGCGCGCTCCCCGCCTTGGCCGGACCCCGCTCGGTGTACGCCACGATTGCCGCCGTCGAGACCTTTGTCGATCATCATTACCAGCAGCAGATCGATCACCTGCGCGAACACGGCGGGCCGCCGGCGCTGCTGGACTTGCTGCTCCAATGCCAAGCCGATGAACAGCACCATCGCGACGAAGCGGCTGCCCTGGCCGGACAGCCCATACCCTGGATCCTACGTGGCTGGTGTGCTCTGGTGGGCGCGGGTTCGGCGGGCGCGGTCGTTGTGGCGCGTCGGCTGTGAGTCGACGAAGCGCCTGTGTTGAAGGGGGTCTCCATGCTTGAAACTATTTCCTTGCTGACTGTGGCTCTCTTGTTTGGCGGCATGGTGCTGTATTCCTTCGCATTTGCCGCATTTCTGTTTTCAGCCTTGCCCACTGACGTGGCCAGGGCGACGCTGCGCCGCGCCTTTCCCCACTTTTATCTGTTCGTAATGGGCTTGGCCGCTGTCGCGGCGGCCTTGCTCTGGCGCGAGGACAGCGTGTCTGCGCTGCTAATGGCCACCGTGGCCGTGACCACCTGGCCCACGCGCCAGATGCTGATGCCGGCGATTAACCACGCCACCGATGCCGGTGCCAAGAGTCGCTTCAAGTGGCTGCACGGGCTGTCCGTTCTAATCACGCTGCTCCATATCGGCGTAGCGGGTGTGGTGCTAGTCAGCTTCATCTGAGGCTGGAATTGAATTCGCGAGGGACTATTCGATGATCTATGCGACTCTGAAAACCCTGCACGTCCTCTCCCTCATCGTGTGGGTCGGCGGCATGGTGTTTGCGCACTTCTTCCTGCGACCTGCGGTCGCGACGCTGGAGCCATCACTGCGCTTGCGCCTGATGCACGATGTGCTCGGTCGCTTTTTCAAGGCGGTCTTGGTGGCTTCCTTGCTGACCCTGGTCAGCGGCGTTTGGATGCTGGGGCGCGTGGCCAAGCAGGTGGTGCAATCCGGCGGGAGTTTTCAGATGCCGCTGGCTTGGACCGTCATGGCAGTGTTGGGCGTCCTGATGGTGGCGATCTTCATGCATATCCGCTTCGCGCTTTACAAGCGGCTGGGCCGCGCGGTCGAGGCTTCGGATGCGGCCGCTGGCGGCGCTGCGATGGCGCAGATCCGTCGCTGGGTGACGATCAATCTGTGGCTGGGGGTGTTGATCGTCGTTGTGACGCTGATGCGCGGGACGGCTTGAGTGCGTCTCGAGACAGTCGCAGCCTCCCGAGGCTCCGCTAAGCTCTCGCTCCCGACTCGGACATCACCATGAAACCTATCGCCCTGCTACTGACTCTGGCCATCTGCATGCCCGCGTCCACCCTGGCCCAGCACAGTCACGGGGCGCAGACGCCCTACAGCGGCATGCAAGACCGGGCCATCAAGTCGCTGTCGGACAACGACATCAAAGAACTTCGTCGAGGGGGCGGCTGGGGGCTCGCTCTGGCAGCCGAACTCAA
>JBEGVR010000273.1:0-11328 GCA_041178265.1 Pseudomonadota bacterium
CACCGTGTCCAGGGCCACCTTGCGCACGCGCAGGTCGTTCTCGGCAGCGATCTCCTGGGCCTGCACCAGGTCAAAGCGCGCCTGCGCCTCGCGCGTGTCGGTGATGGTCGCGTTACCCACCTCGAAATTGCGCTGCGCCGACGCCAGTTGCTCGCCCACGGCAGCCTTCTGGGCGCGCACGAAGGCCAGCGTATCCTGCGCCGACAGCACGTCGAAGTAAGCCTGGCTCACGCGGATGATCAGGTCCTGGCTGGCAGACGAAAGCTGGGCCTGGGCCGCCTCGGCCTGGCGCTGGCCCTGCTCGAAGGCCGCCTGGTTGGCGGGCCGGTACAGCGGCTGCGAGATCGACACCGAGCCGCCCGCCGTGCCGTAGTCGCGGCGCCCGGAGGTGGACGAACCCTGTTGGGTCTCGCTGCGCGACGCTGAGACACTCGCCGTCGGCAGCAGGCCTGCGCGCGCCTGCTCGGCACGGTGCCGCGCCGACTCGTACTGCGCCCGCGCCGACTGGAAGGCGGCGTCGTAGTCGCGCGCCACCTGATAGAGCTCGAGCAGGCTCTGGGCCTGCGCGGGCAGGGCGGCAAAAGCCGCAGCCAGCGACAGGGGCAGCAGGCGCAAACTGGGGCGCAGCAACGATTTCATGGTCCGTCCTTCTACTTCAATGCCTGATGGGGTCTTTGTCCTAGTACTGGGGCACGCCGGGGTCCCGCTCCGCCGACCAGGCGTCGATGCCGCCGGCGATATTCGCCACCCGTCCGTAGCCCTGGCGCGCGAGGAATATCGCCACCTGCTGGCTGCGCACCCCATGGTGGCACAGGCACGCCAGGGGGCGAGCGGGGTCGAGTTCCGCCAGGCGCCCGGGGATCTCGTACATCGGGATGTGCACCAGTTCGAAGCCCTCGGGCCGTACGCGGGCCACCGCCAGTTCCATGGGCTCGCGCACGTCCAGCACCACGGGCTGCCCACCGGCGTGCTGCTGCAGCCAATCGGACAGTTGCGAGGGGCGGACCTGGTCGATCATGGGTGGCCGGGGCGCAGGGTGATATCGCTCAGAACGCGAAGCGCGAAGGCGCGGGGAAGTGGCGCAGGCGCGGCGCCAGGGTGTCCCAGCGCTGCGCGGTGGTGTACGTGGTCTCGCCTGTGCGGGTCACGAGGGTGGCCCGCATCACCGGGTCGTCGCCGACGATGGCGGTCAGGCGCCCGCCCAACTTCAGTTGCGACAGCAAGGCCTGGGGCACCTGCGCCACCGAGCCACTGAGCACGATCACGTCGAAGGGGCCTTCGCCCGGCAGGCCCTGTGCGCCGTCGCCCTCGCGCACCTGCGCGTTGGCCACGCCGGCCCGTTGCAGGTTCTCGCGGGCCATGCGGGCCAGCGCGGGGTCGATCTCCATCGTGACCACCGACGCGGCGCGGGCCGCCAGCAGGGCGGCCATGTAGCCGCTGCCGGCGCCGATCTCCAGCACCTTTTCGTGCGGCTGGGGGCTGACTTCCTGCAGCATGCGCGCTTCCACCTTGGGCGCCAGCATGCACCGGCCGCTGTCCAGGGCTTCCAGGGCGCTGCCGGCCAGCGGGATCTCCATGTCCACGAAGGCCAGCGCCCTGTGCGCCTGCGGCACGAAATCCTCGCGGTGCAGCACCGAGAGCAACTCCAGCACCTGGGGGTCGAGCACGTCCCAGGGGCGGATCTGCTGCTCGATCATGTTGAAGCGGGCTTTTTCAAGGGAAGCGGGAAGGTTCATGGCTTTGCTCGAGGGGTCACGAAAACAGGCGATCAGACAATCCGGGCAAACCGCCCATTTTAGGCAGCGGGGGCGCCCCCCCACTTGCGGCGCGCCCAGGCGGCCAGGTCGTCAAGATAGCAATAGACCACCGGAACCACCACGAGTGTCAACAGCGAGGAGGTGATCACCCCCCCGATCACCGCCTGGCCCATGGGGGCGCGCTGCTCCGAGCCCTCGGTCAGGGCGAAGGCCAGGGGCACCATGCCGAAGATCATGGCCAGGGTCGTCATGAGGATGGGTCGCAGCCGCACCTGGGCCGCCAGCAGCAGGGCCTCGGCCCGGGGCAGCCCGGGCACGCGCCGGCCCTGAGCGTCGGTGCCGCCCTCGCGGGCCCGGATGGCGAAGTCCACCAGCAGGATGGCGTTCTTGGTCACCAGCCCCATCAGCATCACCACCCCGATCACCGAAAACATCGACAGCGTGGAGCGAAACGCCATGAGTGCCAGCACCACCCCGATCAGGGTCAGGGGCAACGCGGTCATGAGGGCCAGCGGCTGCAGGAAGCTCCTGAACTGGCTGGCCAGGATCATGTAGATAAAAATCACTGCCAGCGCCAGGGCCGACAGGGCATAGGCGAAGGATTCGCCCATGTTCTTCACCGACCCCCCGAACTGCCAGCGGTAGCCCGGGGGCAGGGCGATCGTGTCCAGGGCCTTGCGCACATCGGCCGACACCTCGCCGGCCGAACGGCCGTACACGTTGGCGTTGATCGCCACCTCGCGCGCCAGGTCGCGGCGGTTGATCTGGTTGGGGCCGGTCGTCTCGCGCACCTGGGCCACCTGCGTCAGGCGCACGGTGCGCGGCGAGCCATCGGCCTGCGTGCCGGTGGTGAACGACAGGCGTTCGAGCTGCTGCGCCAGGTTGCGCGCATCGGGGGCCAGGCGCACGTTCACGTCGTAGGTCTGGCCGTCGCCCGCGCGCCAGTTGCCCACGGTCTGGCCAGCCACCAGGGTGCGCAGGGGCGCGGCGATCTGGGCCACCGACAAGCCCTGGTCGCTGGCTGCCTCGCGCTGGATCTCGATGTCGACCACCGGCTTGTTCGGCTTGGCGCTGGAGTCCAGGTCGACCAGGCCAGGAATCGGCCGCAAACGCGCCAGCATCAGCTGCGACAGTCGCTCCAGTTCCTGCAGGTCGGGGCCGATCAGGGACAGTTCCACCTGCTTGTTGCCGCCCACGCTATCGAGCAGGCCCGCATGCGTGACCGTGATGCCAGGCACCTGCCGCAGGCGCTCGCGCAGCACCGCCGCCATCTGGTCCACGCTGCGCGTGCGGTCCTTGCGGTCCACCAGCCGCACGTACAGCGAGGCGTAGCTCTTGCCCTGGGCGTTGCCGGTGTTGATCGTCGCCAGGGTGTAGCGGGTCTCGGGAAACTCGCGCACGATCGCCTCGACCTGGCGCGCCTTGGCTTCGGTCAGCTCCAGCGACGAACCCACGGGGGTGTGGAAGGTCACCGTCACCTCCGAGAAATCGGCCTTGGGCACGAACTCGGTCCCGAGCAGCGGCACCATGGCCACGCTGGCCACGAAGATACCCACCGCCGCCAGCACGGTGGCCAGGCGGTGCGCCAGCGACCACCGCAGCAGCCGCTGGTAGCCACGTGAGAGGCCCTCGGTGGCCCGGTCGAACCAGGCCGTCACGCGCCCGATGCTGCGGTCATACAGCGACGCGGGGGCTGCTGGCGTGCCCGCCGCGCGGTGCGCCTGCGGGTCGTGCCAGATCGAGGACAGCATCGGGTCCAGCGTGAAGCTCACGAACATGGAGATCATCACGGCCGCCACGATGGTCAGGCCGAACTCGTGGAAGAACTTGCCGATGATCCCGCCCATGAATCCGATCGGCAGGAACACCGCCACGATGGACAGCGTGGTGGCCAGCACCGCCAGCCCGATCTCCTGGGTGCCCTCCATCGCGGCCTGGAACGGGCCCTTGCCCATATGCAGGTGCCGCACGATGTTCTCGCGCACCACGATGGCGTCGTCGATCAGCAGGCCCACGCACAGCGACAGGGCCATGAGGGTCACCATGTTGATGGTGAAGCCGAACAGGTCCATGAACAGGAAAGTGCCGATCAGCGCGATCGGCAGCGTCAGGCCGGTGATCACGGTGGACCGCCAGGAGTTCAGGAACAGGAACACGATCAGTACCGTGAGGAACGCGCCCTCGATCAGGGTGCTGCGCACGTTGGCCACCGACACGCGGATCGGGCGCGACGCGTCCAGGATGGGTTCGAGCCGAACGCCCGGCGGCAGCTGCGCATTCATCTGGCGCAGGGCGGCGTTGAGGCCGTCGATCACCTGGATCGTGTTCTCGTCCTGCGATTTCTGCACCGTCATCAGCAGCGTGCGCTGGCCGTTGTACAGGGCCAGGCTGTCGATCTCCTGCGCGCCGTCGGCCACCCGCGCGACCTGCTCCAGGCGCACCGGCACGCCGTTCTTGCGAGCCACGATCAGGCGGCCGAAATCCTCGGGGCGCTGCAGGCGCGCATCGATCTGCACCACCAGTTCGCGGTCTGCCGACCGCACCGTGCCCACCGGCTGCGCCTGGTTCTCGCTGCGCACCGCGGCCACCACCTGTTCGGGCGTCACCCCCAGGGCCTCCAGGGCGGCTGGCTGCAGGTACAGGTTGATCTCGCGGCGCGTGCCACCCACCAGCGTCACCGAGCCCACGCCGCGCACGTTCTCCAGCCGCTTCTTCAGCGTCTGGTCGGCCCAGTTGGTCAGTTCCACCGGCGACAGGGGCTTGCCCCGGGCCGCGTCCGGCAGCACCGCCACCGACCAGACCGAGCGGCTGGCCGGGTCGAAGCGCAGCACGCGCGGCTCCTTGACTTCCGTGCGCAGGGTGGGCCGCATCGAGGCGATGCGCTCGCGCACGTCATCGGCCGCCGCGCGTCCGTTCACATGCAGCGCGAATTCGACGATGACCACCGACTGGCCCTCGTAGCTGCGCGAGAACAGGGCATTGATGCCGGAGATGGCGTTGACGCCTTCCTCGATCTTGCGCGTCACCTCCACTTCGACCACCTCGGGCGAGGCGCCAGGGTATTCGGTGGTGATCACGACGACCGGGAAGTCGATGTTGGGAAACTGGTCGACCTTCAGGCGCTGCAGGGAAAACAGGCCCAGCACCACCAGGGCCAGCATGGCCATGGTGGCCAGGACGGGGTTGTTCAGGCTGACGCGGGTGAACCACATGGCGGCGCGGGCATCAGGGCGCGGTGCGGACCGGGGCCGTCGGGGCGGTGAACCTGACCATGGTGCCTTCGCGCAGCGCGCCCACATGACCCAGGATCACCACCGAGCCGGCCGCCACCCCGGTCACGGCCACCAGCACCTGGCCGTCGCTTTCCGCCCGCACGCCGGGCTGCACCGGCTGGTGCCGCACGCGTTCGCCCTCAACCACCTGCACGTAGGGCGTCGGCCGGTCCGTGCGCACCGCCTGCAAGGGCACCGCCAGGGCGCGCACGCGGTCGGTCACCAGCACGCCCTGGGCGAACAGGCCCTGGCGCAGGCCGGCCACCGGCGGCACCTGCAGGTACACGGGCACGCCACGGCTGCCGGCCGCGGCGCTGGGGTTGATGCGGGCGACGGTGGCGACCACCGGCTGCGCCGCGCCCTCCACCGACAGGCGTGCGGCCTGCCCGCGTCGCACGCGCACCGAGTCGGCCGCCGTCACGGTGGCCTCCAGCTCCAGCCGGGACGGATCGACGATCTCGACCACGCGGGCGTCCACGCCCAGGCGCTCGCCGGGCTGCGCCAGGCGCTGCGACACCACGCCGGTGATCGGAGCCCGCAGGGCGGTGTCGTCCAGGGTCTTGCCGGCCACGTCGACCGCCGCGAGTGCCGCCTTGTGCGTGGACTCGGCCGCCGCGAGGCTGCTTTGCGAGCTTTCCAGCGCGGTGCGCGAGATGAAACCCTTGTCCACCAGCGCCTGGTTGTTGTCGAACTGGCGGCGGGCTATCTCCACCTGGGAGCGGGCCGCGTCGGCCTGTTCGCGCGCCTGCTGCAGGCGGGCGCGGTATTCGGTCGGGTCGATGGAGGCGATCACCTGGCCCGCGCGCACCGGGTCGCCTTCGCGTACCGCGAGGCCCTGCAACTCGCCCGCCACGCGCGCCTTGACCACCGCGGAATTCACCGCCCGCAGCGTGCCAGTGATGGCCAGGCCCTGCTCGAGGTCGGTGGCCTGTGCGCGGGCCACGTCGCTGGCCGCCAGTTCGACCACCGCCTCGGTGGGCGCGGCGGCCGCAGGGGCAGCTTGGCGGGCAGGGGCGGATCGCATCGCGATGCCGATGCCGATGCCGGCCACCGCCGCCAGGCCCGTGGCCACCAGGGCGATCGTGCGTTTTCTCATGACGCACCTCCGTCACGGCGCGGGCGCGCAGACAGTCCCAGCAGCAGGATGCGGGTCTGCATCGCGATGAAGCGGTGGGGGTCCAGCGCCTGGCCGGCGGGCACGCAGGTGCCCAGGGAGTGCTTGTTCATCATCAGGAAAATCATGGGCGCGATCACGCTGTAGATGGCGTAGTCCATGTCGTCCACTGTGAACTCGCCACGGTCGACGCCGCGTTGAAGGATGCGCCGGATCAGGGCCTGTCCCGGCACCATCACCTCGCGCTGGTAGTACGTGGCCAGCTCCGGAAAATTCTGCGATTCGCTGATCATCAGCTTGGTGATCCCCGAGGCCGGTGTCGCCCCGACTCGCTCCCACCAGGCGGTCAGGCAGGCGCACAGCATGTCGGCGCTGCTGCCCTCGAAGCGCTCGAACTCCTCGTTCCACTCCACGAAGCGGCCGGCCAGGTTCTCGTGAACCACCGCCTTGAAAAGTTCTTCCTTGCTCTCGAAGTACAGGAACAGCGTGCCCTTGGACACGCCGGCGCGTGCCGCCACCTCCTCGACGCGGGTGGCCGCAAAGCCCTTTTCCACGAAGAGCGCGAGTGCGGCGTCCAGCAGCTCGCCCGGGCGCGCCTGCTTGCGACGTTCACGTTTGACCTGGCTGTCTTCGGCCTTGGCTTCCATGTGCGGAGGGGGTCGGGGAGTTAATGACTGACTGGTTAGTAATGTATCCGCCGCCCGGTGCTGGGTCAAGGACAGGGCGGGGTGTGGCCCGCCTGCGGCCGGGTTTTCCTTTAGGGCGTGGCCCACTGCGCGGCGCGCAGGGCCAGCCACTCGCGCAGCACCTGCCGCGACAGGGTCAGTCCCTCGGTCGAGGGCAGCCACTCCAGGGCAGTGCGTGCCTGCGGCAGGGGCTGGCGGGTGGGGGCGGGCACCACCTCGAACCCGGCGCGCCGGAACTCCAGGGCCGCCCGCGGCAGGTGCCAGGCGTCGGAGACCAGCGCGATGCGCCGCACGCCTTGCGGATGCATCAGGGCCGCCATTTTTTCCGCGTTCTCGCGCGTGTCGCGTGACTGGTCGTCGAGCCATCGGGGCACGAAGCCGAAGTCGTCGCGGGCGGACAGGGCGACCGCCTGCGCTTCACTGACCGTGCCGCGGCCTCCCCACCCCAGGCCGCCGGCGAAGGCCAGGGGCAGCCCGTGGGTGCGTGCCAGCCGGATGCCGTAGCGAAGCCGCGCCAGGGTGGCACTCGAGGGCTGGGCCGCTCCGTACTCGGGCGCCTCGGCCAGCACGCCACCGCCCAGGACAACCACCGCCTGCGTACCGGCCAGGGCCGGGGCCGCCACCGGTTCGGGCAGGGGCAGCAGGGCACCCGCAAAGCGTATCGCCACCGCGTGGCAGGACAGCAGCCACAGCGCGCCCGCTCCCGCCAGCCCCAGGACCAGGGCGAGCCGCCGCCCGCGCCGGGTCAGCCCCAGCACGAGCAGCGCCAGCATCACCGCCAGCAGCGGACCGGCCGGCGGCAGCACCAGCGGCGAGGCCAAGGCCTTGATATCCCCGAATTGCATAGGCCTGCGATGGTAGCGGCCGGCCCGCCGCGCGTCCGCGGCTACAGTGACAGCCTTGCAAGGAGGACGATCCATGAGCCCAACGCAGACCCTGGTCCTGGGGGGCGGCTGTTTCTGGTGCACCGAAGCGGTCTATGTGAAGGTGCGCGGCGTCCTGGACGTGGAGTCGGGCTACGCCAACGGCCACGGCGGCCGCCCCAGCTACCAGGACGTGTGCACCGGCACCACCGGCTACAACGAGGTGGTGCGCCTGACCTATGACCCGGCCTCCGTCAGCACGCGCCAGCTGCTGGAGATCTTCTTCGTGGTCCACGACCCGACCCAGCTGAATCGCCAGGGCAATGACGTGGGCACGCAATACCGCAGCGGGATCTACTACGCCACGCCGGAACAAAAGCAGGTGGCCGACGACCTCCTGCGCGAGATGAGCCAGGACAAGGTGTTTGGTGGTGCACCCATCGTCACCGAGGTCCAGCCCCTGGGACCCTACTGGCCGGCCGAGGACTACCACCAGGATTTCTTCGAGCGCAACCCGACGCAGGGCTACTGCCTGGCCGTGGCCGCCCCGAAGGTGGCCAAGTTCCGCAAGACCTTCGCTGCGCTCGTGCGCGATTGACCGGTCTGAGGCTCTGAGCGCCAGCCGTATCAGGCTGGTGTCCTACGCCTGGCGTCCGGGGGGCCGCGCGGCGCGCGCCGGCGTGGCGGGCAGCATGGTGGGTCAGGGCGCGGTTTGCCACCGGCGGCTTTTTCCGGGAAACCGAGCATTTGTGCCTCGCCGTGTGCACCGCCGCGGCCTATAACCCGGGCACAACAGAAACGGGAGGGTGCGATGTCCAACTTGCCTTTGTCAGCCCCTGGCGGCGCCAGGGGCTCGCGCGGCGTGGTGTGCCTCGGGATTGCCATCCTGGCGCTGGCCACCAGCGCCGGGTCCGCGACGGCGCGGGCCGCCTGCCCTCAGGAACTGCCCGCCGTCACCGTATGGTCGGACCGCGAGGCCAGCCTGCGCACGCAGGAACAACTGTCCGACGCCTGCCTCAAGCGCCTGGTGCGCCAGTGCGATGCCGATGCCGAGGCCGGTTTCCTGGACGGGAGCAGCGCGGCGACCTGCTCGGTGCGTTACGAGGCCCTGCTGCGGCAGGGGTTCCGGGGCGATTTCAATGCCTTCCTGCGCTGGTGGCAGACCGCGCCACCCATCGCGTCGCAATAGCCCCCGCATCGCCCTTGCAAGGCGCCTGCAGCAGCAGGGCGCGCACGCCGCGTCTCGCTCGCGGCGTTTCAGGGCGCCAGGCGTTGACGCTTCCAGCCGCCGGCTTCGGGCGTGTAGCACAGGCGGTCATGCAGGCGGCTCTTGCGCCCCTGCCAGAACTCCCACCGGTCCGGCACCAGGCGGTAACCGCCCCAGTGCGGGGGACGCGGCGGCTGCAGCAGGAACTGCGCGCCGTACTTCGCGGCGTTGGCCACCAGCACGCTGCGGCCGGCGATCACCTCGCTCTGGGGGCTGGCCCAGGCGCCGATGCGCGAATCCAGGGGCCGGCTGTTGAAGTAGGCGTCGCTCTGCGCGTCGCTGACCTTTTCGACCCGACCCTCGATGCGCGCGACGCGTTCGAGCTCCACCCAATGAAACTGCAGCGCCGCATAGGGGTTGCCCGCCAATTCGCGGCCCTTTCGACTTTCGTAATTCGTGTACCAGACGATGCCGTGCTCGTCGCAGCCCTTGATCAACACCACGCGGGTGCTGGGACGCAGGTTGCTGCTCACGGTAGCCAGGGTCATGGCGTTGGGTTCCGGCACCTGCGCGGCGATCGCCTCGTCCAGCCACTGCTCGAACTGGCGCCGTGGATCGGCGTGGCTGGCCTCTTCACTCAGTTCGGCGCGCTCGTAGCTTTTGCGCAGGTTGGCGATGTCGCGGGCGGAGGTACTCATGCCGCCGGATTGTGGCACCGCCCCTGCGGCGTTTCAAAGGTGCCCGCAATCGCCCTGCGTTCCTGGTGCGAATTGCAGCAGGCGCGCCAGGTGGCTGTCGTGGATGTCCAGCCGCTGCAAGGCCTCGAAGGTACGGGCCGTGTAATCCAGGGTCGTGCCGTAGCGGCCGCGGGCGGCGGCGAAGATGCGCCGGTACTCGGACTCGCTCAGGTTGCCCGTGTGGTGGGGGCTGCGGCGCGACAGGGTGAAAGCCAGCGCCTGCACCGGTCCTGCCGGCGTTCGGCATTCCAGCCAGCGCGGGTCGTAGACCCCCGAGGGCATCTCGCGGGCCCAAAGGCTTTCCAGCACGTCACGCGCGTCGGCGCGAGCAACCCGGAACGCCATCCCGCGGCAGCTGCCCCCCGACAGCAGGCCCAGCACCAGCCCCGGCTGCTCGGGTGTGCCCCGGTTGATCCGGCTCCACATCTTGAGGGCACGGTGCCAGCCATGCACGCGGGCCTCGCGCCGCTCAAGGAACGCGAAACTGGGATTCCAGATCAGGGAGCCATAGCCAAACAGCCAGAGGTCGCGCCTGCCGCCCCACTCGTAGAGGGTGCGCGCCAGCATCGGCGCGGGATCGCGCAGGGGCCAGGGAGCGGGCGGCGGAGGCATCGCCGCGACTGTAGCAAGCGCGGCGGGGCCGCCGCCGCGGAAACCGCTTGGTAACCGCGACGGGGGCTGCTGGCGCGTTGCGGGTACCATGCTTTGCTGGTTCCCGCCGCCTTTGCAGGCCGTTCTCCCATGACGCTTCATCCCGTGGTGGCCGCCGTCACCGACCGCATCCGAGACCGCAGCCGCGAGGCCCGCGCCGACTACCTGGGCCGCCTGGACGCCATGGCGGCGCGCCCGCGCGGTGCCGACCGCATGGGCTGTGCCAACGTGGCCCACGCCTTCGCGGCCCTGCCGGCCGACGACAAGTTCAAGGTCGTCGCCGAGCGCGCGCCCAACCTGGCCATCGTCACCGCCTACAACGACATGCTGTCGGCGCACGCGCCCTACGCCGGCTTTCCCGCCATCCTCAAGGACGAGGCCCGCCGCCAGGGCGTGACCGCGCAGGTGGCCGGCGGCGTGCCCGCCATGTGCGATGGTGTGACCCAGGGCACGGCGGGCATGGAGCTGTCGCTGTTTTCGCGCGACGTGATCGCCCAGGGCACGGCGGTGGCCCTCTCGCACGACATGTTCGACGGCGCGCTCATGCTGGGCATCTGCGACAAGATCGTGCCGGGCCTGCTGATAGGCGCCTTGCACTTCGGCCATCTGCCCACCGTCTTCGTGCCGGGCGGGCCCATGACCAGCGGCCTGTCCAACACCGACAAGGCCAAGGTGCGCGAACAGGCCGCGCGCGGCGAGGTGGGCCGCGCCGAACTGCTGGAGGCCGAGCAGAAGGCCTACCACGGCCCCGGCACCTGCACCTTCTACGGCACCGCCAACAGCAACCAGATGCTGATGGAAGCCATGGGCCTGCACGTGCCCGGTGCCGCCTTCATCCCGCCGCACGCGCAGATGCGCGAAGCCCTCACGCGCGAGGCGATACGCACCCTGGTGGCGATCCTGCCGGGGCGCCAGTACACCCCGATCGGCCGCCTGGTGGACGAACGCTGCATCGTCAACGCCATGGTGGCCCTGCTGGCCACCGGCGGCTCCACCAATCACCTGATTCACTGGGTGGCCGTCGCGCGCGCTGCCGGCATC
>JBEGVR010000274.1:0-6830 GCA_041178265.1 Pseudomonadota bacterium
TCAGGCGGGTGCGAAATAGGATCTCCCCCATCCAGATGAACAGGGGCAGGGCGGTGAGGGTCCAGCTGGAGGCGGATCCCCAGATGGTCACTGCCATCGCGTCGCCCGCTGGCCTTGACGAGAACAACTGCATGCCGACCCAGGCGACGCCCGCCAGGGTCAGGCCGATCCACACGCCGCTTCCCAGGATGAGGAACAGGGTCAGGACCAGCAGCCCCATGATCATCAGGTCATTCATGCCGGCTCATTCGTTGCGCAGTGATTCCGAGGACTCGAGCGCCCTGCGCCGGCCGGTGACCTCCAGGACCCATTCGTCGATGAAGGCGATGGCGAAGACGAGGGTGCCCACCGCCATGGCCAGCTGGGGGATCCACAGGGGGGTGGCGTCGTTGCCGGTAGAGATGTCGTGAAACTGCAGCGACTGCCAGGCCAGGCGCACGCTGTAGAACGCGAAGAGCAGGGCCAGCAGGGCGGCCAGGCCCAGGCTCCAGATCTCGAGCGCGCGGCGGGTGGTGCCGCTCACCGCCCCCAGCAGCAGCGTCACCCGGATGTGCTCCCCGCGCTTGAGGGTGTGCGCCAGGGCCAGGAAGCCGGCCCCGGCCATGAGGTAGCCGGCGTAGGCATCGGTGCCGCGCACATGGAAACCGAGCTCCCGGCTGGCGATAGAGAGCAGCACCATCGCCAGCAGGCCCACCATGCACACCGCCGCCAGGGCGGCGGCGGCGTCATAGAGGGCGTCCAGCAGCTTGCGGATCACGCCGGTGCGGCCCGGTCAGCGGCTGAAGGCGTCGATGATGGTCTTGCCCTCAGGACCGGCTTTCTCGAGCCACTCCTTCATGATGGTCTCGCCCACCTTCTTCATGTCGGCCTTGAGCTGGGCGGACGGAGCGGTCACGGTCATGCCGTTGGCCTTGAGGGTGTCCAGCGTGGAGGTGTTCACCTTGCGGGCCTCAGCCCAGCCGCGGGCCTCGGCGTCCGCAGCTGCCTTCAGGACGGCGTCCTGGGTGGCCTTGTCCAGGGCATCGAAGGCGCGCCGGTTGGCAATCACCGCGTTTTTCGGCAGCCAGGCCTGAACGTCGTAGTAATACTTCAGGTGCTCGTAGAGCTTGCTGTCCACGCCCGTGGCGCCCGAGGTCATGGTGGACTCCACCACGCCCGTTGCCAGCGCCTGCGAGAACTCGGCAGCCTGCACGGTCACGGGCTGGGCGCCGACCAGTTCGGCGATGCGGGCGGTGCTGGGGCTGTAGGCGCGCCACTTGATGCCCTTGAGGTCGGCGGCGCTGTTGATCGGCTTCTTGCTGTAGATGCCCTGGGGTGGCCAGGCCACCGAGTACAGCAGCATCATCCCCGATTCAGCGAGCTTCTTTTCCAGCAGCGGCTTCTGCGCCCGGTACAGCTTCATGGAGGTGTCAAAGCTGTCCGCCAGGAAGGGCAGGCCGTCGGCGCCGAAGGGGGCCCACTCGTTCTGGAAATTGACCAGCAGGATCTCGCCCGCCTGGGCCTGTCCGCCCTGGACTGCGCGCTTGATCTCGGGCGCCTTGAACAGGGAGGCGTTGGGGTGCACCGTGATCTTGAGCTTGCCGCCCGAGGCCTTGTCCACGTCCGCGGCGAATTGCGCCAGGTTGACGCTGTGGAAGTTGGTCGCGGGGTAGGCGGCGGGGATCCCACCGGGTACCCGCGTATCGCATACTCTACAGCAGCGGCCCGGCCAGTCAGGCAGGGGCGGTCAGTCACCGGGCGATCCTGCCTGGCATGGACAGGTTGGACAGGGGTGGACAGGGGAACGCGAGGCATGAACCCATCGGGCAAGTGGCAATTCTGGATCGACCGCGGCGGCACCTTCACCGACGTCGTGGGACGCCGGCCCGACGGAGCGCTGGTGACGCACAAGCTCCTGTCCGAGAACCCCGAGCAATATGCCGATGCCGCCGTGGCCGGCGTGCGGCATTTGCTGGGGCTGCCTGCGGGCGAGCTGGTGACCCCTGCGCAGGTGGCCTGCGTGAAGATGGGGACCACCGTGGCCACCAACGCGCTGCTCGAACGCAAGGGCGAGCCTACGCTGCTGGTGACCACCCCGGGATTCGGTGACGCCTTGCGCATCGCCTACCAGAACCGGCCCCGGCTGTTCGACCGGCGCATCGTGCTGCCCGAGCTCCTGTACCGGTCGGTGGTGGAGGCGCGTGAACGCGTGGCGGTCGACGGCACGGTGCTGCAGCCCCTGGATGAAGCCCACCTGCGGGTCGCACTCACGCACTGGCACGCCCAGGGCCTGCGCTCGGTGGCGATCGTGTTCATGCACGGGTGGCAGCACACGGCGCACGAAGCCGCTGCCGCGCGCCTGGCGCGGGAGGTGGGCTTTGACCAGGTCAGCGCCTCCCACCAGACCAGCCCCCTGATGAAGTTCGTGAGCCGTGGCGACACCACGGTGGTCGATGCCTACCTGTCCCCGATCCTGCGCCGCTACGTGGACCAGGTGGCCGCCCAGATGCCCGGCGTGCCCCTGATGTTCATGCAGTCGTCCGGCGGACTGACCGACGCCCGCACCTTCGCGGGCAAGGACGCCATCCTGAGCGGGCCCGCCGGGGGCATCGTGGGCATGGCGCGTACCGCCTGGGCCGCGGGGCACGAGCGGGTGATCGGCTTCGACATGGGCGGTACGTCTACTGACGTGTCGCATTTCGCTGGCCAGTTCGAGCGCGAATTCGAGACGCAGGTGGCCGGCGTGCGCATGCGGGCACCGATGATGAGCATCCACACCGTGGCCGCCGGCGGCGGATCGCTCCTGACGTACGACGGCGCGCGCTTTCGGGTCGGGCCCGAGAGCGCCGGCGCCAACCCCGGGCCGGCCAGTTACCGGCGCGGCGGCCCCCTGGCGGTGACCGACGCCAATGTGATGGTCGGCAAGCTGCAGCCGGCGTGGTTCCCGCGCGTCTTCGGTCCCGCCGGGGACGCGGCCCTGGACGCGGACGTGGTGCGCGAGCGCTTTGGCGCACTGGCGGCACAGACCGCGCGGACTCCCGAGGACGTGGCCCACGGCTACATCCAGATCGCGGTGCAGCAGATGGCCAACGCGATCAAGAAGATTTCCGTCGCCCGCGGCTATGACGTGACCCGCTACACGCTGCAATGCTTTGGCGGCGCGGGCGGCCAGCACGCGTGCGGCGTGGCCGACGCCCTGGGCATGACCGAGGTGCTGGTGCACCCGCTGGCAGGCGTGCTGTCGGCGTATGGCATGGGCCTGGCCGACCAGGGCGTGATGCGTGAGGCCTCGATCGAGTGCCGGCTGGACACGCAGGCCCTGGGTGTGATCGAGGCGAGGTTGCAGGCGCTGGGCGCGCAGGCCCGGGAGGTGCTGGCGGCGTCGGCGGACGTGATGCTGCACGAGGACGCGCCGGTGCAGGTGCGCGAACGCGTGCACTTGCGTTACGAGGGCACCGATACGGCCCTGGCTGTACCCTGGGGCCATGAGGCGGCGATGGTGCAGGCCTTCGAGGCCGCCTACCGCCAGCGCTTTGCCTTCCTGATGCCGGGCAAGGCGCTGGTGGTGGAGGCGGTGTCGGTGGAGGCGGTGCGGCCGGGCGAGGCGCTGCGCGAAGCGGATTTGCCGGTGCACCCGCCGCGGCCCGTGCCCCGCCGCGACACGGTGCAGGTCTACACCGCCGCCGTGGACGGTCAGGTCCGCTGGCAACCCGCCGCCCTGGTGGTGCGCGAGGACCTGCGCGCGGGCGATGTGATCGACGGGCCGGCGGTCATCGCCGAGCGCAATGCGACCACGGTGGTGGAGCCGGGCTGGCAGGCGCGCCTGACCGCGCGCGATCACCTGCTGCTGGTGCGGGTGGCTGCGCGCGCGCCGCGCCAGGCAGCGGGCACCGAGGCCGACCCGGTGCTGCTGGAGGTGTTCAACCACCTGTTCATGAACATCGCCGAGCAGATGGGGCTGCAGCTGCAGAACACCGCGCATTCGGTGAACATCAAGGAGCGCCTGGATTTCTCGTGCGCGCTGTTCGATGTGCAGGGCCACCTGATCGCCAATGCGCCGCACATGCCGGTGCACCTGGGGTCCATGGGCGAGAGCATCCAGACGGTGATCCGCGACAACGCCGGACGCATGCAGCCGGGCGATGTGTATGCGCTCAACGACCCGTACCACGGAGGCACGCACCTGCCGGACATCACGGTAATCACGCCGGTCTACCTGCCAGGTCACGACCAGCCCGTGTTCTATGTGGGCTCGCGCGGGCACCATGCCGACGTGGGCGGCGTGACGCCCGGCTCCATGCCGCCGTTTTCCACGCGGATCGAGGAGGAGGGCGTCCAGATCCAGAACTTCAGGCTGGTCGAGGGCGGGCGGCTGCGCGAAGCCGAGATGCGGGCGCTGCTGCAAAGCGGCGCCTGGCCCGCGCGCAACCCGACGCAGAACCTGGCGGACCTGCGGGCGCAGGTGGCGGCCAATGAAAAGGGGGCGCAGGAACTGGCGCGCATGGTGGACCAGTTCGGCCTGGAGGTGGTGTGGGCCTATATGCGGCACGTGCAGGACAACGCCGAGGAATCCGTGAGGCGCGTGATCTCGCGCCTGCGTGACGGGCAGTTCACGCTGCCCCTGGACAACGGCGCGCGCATCCAGGTGGCGGTGCGGGTGGACCGGGCGCGGCGCACGGCCTGCATCGACTTCACCGGGACCAGCCCGCAGCTGGCCAACAACTTCAATGCACCGCGGGCGGTATGCCTGGCGGCGGTGCTGTACGTGTTCCGCACGCTGGTGGACGACGACATCCCGCTCAACGCGGGGTGCCTCAAGCCCCTGCAGGTGATCATCCCGGAGGGCTCCATGCTCAATCCGCTGCCGCCGGCGTCGGTGGTGGCGGGCAACGTGGAGACCTCCAGCTGCATCACCAACGCGCTGTTGGGGGCGCTGGGCGTGATGGCGGGCAGCCAGCCCACGATGAACAACTTCACCTTCGGCAACGAGCGCCACCAGTACTACGAGACGATCTCCGGCGGTAGCGGCGCGGGTGGCGAGCGGGACGAGGCGGGGCGCATCACCGCAGGCTTTGACGGCACGTCGGTGGTGCAGACCCACATGACGAATTCACGCCTGACCGATCCGGAGGTGCTGGAGTCGCGCTTTCCAGTGCGCCTGGAGAGCTACGCGATCCGCGCGGGCTCGGGCGGGGCGGGACGCTGGCGCGGGGGCGACGGCGGGGTGCGCCGCATCCGCTTCCTGGAGCCGATGACCGCGGGCATCCTGTCCAACGGGCGGGTGCATCCGGCCTTCGGCATGGCCGGGGGCGCGCCGGGGCAGCCAGGGATTAACCGGGTGCTGCGTGCGGATGGCACCGTGGAGGAATTGGGGCACATCGGGCAGGTGCAGGTGGAGTCCGGTGACGTGTTCGAGATCCAGACGCCGGGCGGGGGCGGGTACGGGTGAGGCGTGGCCGGGACGGCCACGATCCGTTCATCCGATCACCGACGCTCGATGCGTTTAACGGAAAGGTATTAAGTGTTTTTCAGCAGATTTATTGCGGGCTTCGGGCGCGCCCCGCCCCTATCCCGAATGACATGCAGCCGTCGGGGCGGCGTAAACTCAACCCGCCTCATGCAGAACTCGTCTGAACGTTCAACGCCATGCCAGCACGGAGGTGAGACATGAAAACGCTCTATAACCAGGCTGCGGCCCTCGCGATCTGCGCCGCAATGGCACTTGCGGGTTGTGCTTCGGGTCCTGCACCTGGCGGTTCGCCTGCCAAGCCCGCCCTGGAATTTGTCGATTTGCAAAGTTTTGACAGCGAGCTGCAGACATCCTTGTCCGCACCGCTGCAAAAAATAGATGTGGCGTTCCTTGACCGCATCACCCCCAGCGCCATGCCCGAGCGCCTGCAATACTGGATGAACGCGGTGCAGGCCGGGGGCGGCAGCGTCAAGGTGGTGCGGCCCGAGTCAGGGGCGACGACCCGCAGCCTCCTGCTCCTGATCAATCTCCTGGGCAGTTCCTGGACCGCTTCCGAGGCGATCAAGGGCATGTCGGCCCAGGCCAAGTACAAGGCCGCCCACGCCTTTGACGCACAGATCCTGCTGAAGGTCGACGACAAGGGCGAGACGGTCGTCGATCGGGTGGTCTTCCTGAAGAAGTGAGCTGGTTCAACCGGTCAGGACACCGCGCCCTGTCCATAACGCCCTTGCAGCAGGCGGCCGTCACGAAAGCGCTCGAGCGCATAGGGCGCCAGGCTGACGTCGGTGGAGAGCCCCAGCGCCGCCTGCGCCAGCACCCGGCCCACCGCCGGCGAGAGCTTGAAGCCGTGCCCCGAGAAACCGAAGCCCACGACCAGGCCCGGCAGCTGTGGGATGGCGCCGAGTACCGGGTTCCAGTCGGGGGTGACGTCATAGACGCCGGTCCATGACGAGGCCAGGCCCGCCTCGGCGAAGGACGGAAAGCGCTGCGCCACCTGTTCACCCAGTTCGGCCACGTAGTCCATGGAAATGTCGCCCTGCGTGTTGTCCGCAACTGCCAGCGTTTCGCCCGCGGTGCCCTCGCTCACGAGCATCTGGCGTCCGCCGTAACTGCGGCAATAGAGCATGCCTGGCGAACCGAGGTCCTTGAAGACGGGCATCTGGTAGGTGTAGGCCTGCGGTCCCTCCAGGGCGATGACGCGATGGCGCTCGGGCGCCAGCGGCACCTGGATGCCGGTCCACTGCGCGAGTTCGCAGGCCCAGATGTTCTGGGTGCTGATGACGCAGGGTGCGGACTCGACCCCCTGCGCGGTTCGCACGCCGGTGATCCGGCCCCCCTCGACCTGCAGGCCCTGCACGCCGGTGCCTTCACGGAACTGCAC
>JBEGVR010000275.1:0-10101 GCA_041178265.1 Pseudomonadota bacterium
CGTGCTGGTGCACCCGGGTGACGTTCAGCGCCGCGACGCTGGCACGGGTGCCGCCCGAAGCCCGAAACCGCGCCTGTCTCTGCGCCCGCTGCGCCGACACCGCCACACCCTGAACAAGAACCCCGAGGAGTCCCGCCATGTTCGCCACCTCCATCGCCGGCAGCCTGCCCAAGCCCGGCTGGCTCGCTGAAACCCGCAAGCTCTGGCCCCAGTGGAAGGCCCAGGGCGAGGCCCTGCTGGAAGCAAAGGCCGATGCCACGCTGCTGTGGATCCGGGCCCAGGAGGCAGCGGGGCTGGACATCGTCACCGACGGAGAACAGGCCCGCCAGCACTTCGTGCACGGCTTCCTCGAGCAGGTCGAGGGCATCGATTTCGCGAACAAGGTGGAAATGGGCATCCGCAACGACCGCTACAAGGCGATGGTGCCGCAGGTGATGGCACCGCTGCGCCTGAAGGGCCGGGTGCACGCCTTCGAGGCGCAGCTGGCCCGCGCCCACACCACGCGCAAGCTCAAGTTCACGCTGCCCGGCCCGATGACCATCGTCGACACCGTCGCCGACCGGCACTATGGCGACCGGGTCAAGATGGCGATGGCCTTCGCCGAACTCCTGAACCAGGAAGCCCTGGCCCTGCAGGCCGACGGCGTGGACATCATCCAGTTCGACGAGCCGGCCTTCAACGTCTACATGCAAGAGGCCGCCGACTGGGGCGTGCGCGCGCTGGAGCGCGCCGCGCAGGGCCTGACCTGCACCACCGCCGTCCATATCTGCTACGGCTACGGCATCCAGGCCAACGTCGACTGGAAGAAGACGCTGGGCGAGCAATGGCGCCAGTACGAGGCGGTGTTTCCCGCGCTCGCGCGCAGCGCTATCAACCAGGTCAGTCTGGAGTGCTACCACTCGCACGTGCCCCCCGACCTCATGGGCCTGCTGGCGGGCAAGGACGTGATGGTGGGCGTCATCGACGTCGCCAGCGACGAGGTGGAGACGCCCGAGCAGGTGTGCGAGACGATCGGTCGGGCCTTGCAGTTCGTGCCGCGCGATCGGCTGATGCCCTGCACCAACTGCGGGTTGGCGCCGATGGACCGTGAGATCGCCAGGCGCAAGCTCGAGGCGCTGGCCCAGGGCGCGCAGCTGGCCCGCGAGCGCTACGGCGCGCGCTGAAAACACGGACCCCGGCGCGCCACCGCGCCACAATGCAGCCTATGTGCCAGCTGCTCGGAATGAACTGCAACACGGCCACGGACGTGGCCTTCAGCTTCACCGGCTTCGCCCAGCGCGGGGGGCGCACCGACCACCATGCAGACGGCTGGGGCATCGCCTTCTTCGAGGGGCACGGGGTGCGGCACTTCGTGGACCACCAGCCGGCCTCCGAGTCGCCCGTGGCCGACCTGATCCGCCGCTACCCGATTAAGAGCCGCAACGTGGTGGCGCATATCCGCAAGGCCACGGTCGGCGACGTCGCCCTGGAGAATTGCCACCCTTTCGTGCGTGAACTCTGGGGCCGCTACTGGGTGTTCGCGCACAACGGCACGCTGGCCGACTACCACCCGCGACTGCATGGCAGCTTCCGGCCGGTCGGCCAGACCGACAGCGAGCGGGCCTTTTGCTGGCTGATGCAGGAGCTGGCCAAGTCGCACGCCAGCGTGCCCAGCGTGGACGAACTCACGCTGACGCTGCGCGAACTCGCGCCGCAGGTGGCGCGCCACGGCACCTTCAACTTCCTGCTGTCCAACGGCCAGGCCCTGTGGGCCCATTGCTCCACGGACCTGTACTTCGTGGAGCGCAAGCACCCCTTCGCCCACGCGCAGCTGGCCGATGAAGATTTATCGGTGGACTTTGCGCGTCACACCACGCCCCGAGACCGGGTGGCGGTGGTGGTGACGGCGCCGCTCACGACCAACGAGGCCTGGACGCAGATGGCGCCCGGCCAGATGCGGGTGTTCGTGGACGGGGTGTCGGTGGGCTGATCCTTGTGGCGCCTCAACCGCCCCGGATCGCGTCCCGGATCGCCGCCTCCAGCGCATCGACGAACATCGCCGGCACATCAAAGCCGGTCTGCTGCGTGATCTCCTGGAAGCAGGTCGGGCTGGTCACATTGATTTCGGTGAGGCACTCGCCGATCACGTCCAGGCCCACCAGCAGCAAGCCCCGCGCCGCCAGCGTGGGCCCCAGGGCCTGCGCGATCTGCAGGTCGCGCGCGGACAGGGGCTGGGCCACGCCCTTGCCACCGGCGGCCAGGTTGCCGCGCACCTCGCTGCCCTGGGGGATACGCGCCAGCGCATAGGGCACGGGCTGCCCCCCGATCACCAGCACGCGCTTGTCGCCCTGCACGATCTCAGGCACGAAGCGCTGCACCATCAGCGTGGTCGCGCCGCCCGCGTTGAGGGTCTCGGTGATGGCGCCCAGGTTCAGGCCGTCGGCCTTGACCCGGAAGATGCCCATGCCACCCATGCCATCGAGCGGCTTGAGGATGATGTCGCCATGCTCGGCGTGGAAACGCCGCACTTCCTGCGGATCGCGCGTGACCAGCGTGGGACTGGTGTACTGCGCGAACTCCATGATGGCCAGTTTTTCAGGGTGGTCACGCAGGGCCGCCGGCCGGTTGAAGACGCGTGCGCCTTCGCGTTCGGCCTGCTCCAGCAGGTGGGTGGCATAGAAGTACTCGCTGTCAAATGGCGGGTCCTTGCGCATGATCACCGCATCAAAATCACGCAGCGCGCGCGCGCGCGTGGTGGTTTCCACAAACCAGTCCTCGTCGGCACCGGTGAGCGAGATTTCGCGCACCGGTGCCTGCACCACGCCCCCTGAACGCCAGGCCAGATCACGCGTCTCGCAGGCTGCCACCGCGTGCCCGCGCCGCTGCGCCTCGCGCATCATCGAGAAGGTGGTGTCCTTGTAGGTCTGGAAGGACTCCAGCGGGTCGGCAACGAAAAGTAGGTGCATCGTGTGAACGTGAGGTGTGAAGGCGCGCAGCGTCTCAGATTTCGACCTTGCTGCCCAATTCGACCACCGCATTATTCGGCAGGTTCAGGAAGTCTGCCGCGGCACCCGCGTTGCGGTGCATGTGTGCGAACAGCTTCTCGCGCCAGGGCGACATGTCCTTGCCGATGGTGGGCACCACCACGTCACGCGAGAGGAAATAACTGGTGGTCATGGGGTCGAGCTCGCAGCCATGGCCGCGGATCTGCTCCAGGGCGCGTGGCACGTCCGGGTCGTTCTTGAAGCCGTAGTGGACGATCACCTGCCAGCAGCCATGACCCAGGGGCTCGATCTCGATCCGCTTGCCCAGCCCGATCCAGGGCACCTCGTGGTGCTGCACGGTCACGAACAGGTTCTGGGCATGCAGCACTTTGTTGTGTTTGAGGTTGTGCAGCATCGCGTTGGGTACGGCACCCGTCTCGGCGGTGAGGAACACCGCCGTGCCGTCCACCCGCGTCGGCGGCGAGACGAACACCGACTCCAGGAAGCTTTTGAGGTCGATGGCGTCGGTCTTGAGCTTGTCGTTCAGGATGGCGCGGCCCGTCTTCCACGTCATCATCAGCGTGAAGATGCCGCCGCCGATCATCAGCGGGAACCACCCGCCATCGAGCAGCTTCAGGAGATTGGAGGCGAAGAAGGTGATGTCGATCAGGAAGAACGCGCCCGTGGCGCCCACGCACAGCCACAGCGGGTATTTCCAGGCGTGGCGGATCACGAAGAAGGTGAGCGTGGTGGTGATCAGCATGTCCAGCGTCACCGCGATGCCGTAGGCGGCCGCCAGGTTGCTCGACGAACGGAACATCACCACCGCCAGCACGATGGCCACGAACAGCCCCCAGTTCACGAAGGGGATGTAGATCTGGCCGGTGTCGCGCACGCTGGTGTGCTGGATGTTCAGGCGCGGCAGGTACCCCAGCTGGATCACCTGCTTGGTCACGCTGAAGGCGCCGGTGATCAGGGCCTGCGAGGCGATCACCGTGGCGGCCGTCGCCAGCAGCACCAGCGGCAGCTGCGCCCAGTCGGGGGCCATCAGGTAGAAGGGGTTCTTCACTGCCTCGGGCTGTTCCAGCAGCAGCGCGCCCTGACCAAAGTAATTGAGCGTGAGGGCCGGCATCACCACGCTGAACCAGGCCAGGCGGATCGGTGTCTTGCCGAAGTGGCCCAGGTCGGCGTAGAGCGCCTCGGCGCCGGTGACGCACAGCACCACCGCGCCCAGGATGATGAAGGTGATGCCGGGCTGCGCCAGCGCAAAGCGCACCGCGTGCAGCGGGTTCAGGGCCTGCAGGATGCCCGGGTGGTTCAGGATCTGCGTCACCCCCAGTACCGCCAGCACCGCGAACCACACCAGGGTGACGGGCCCGAAGAAGCGGCCGATGCCGGCCGTACCGCGCTTTTGCACCGCGAACAGGGCAAACAGGATCACCAGCGTGAGCGGGATCACCCAGCGCTTGAATTCGGGCGAAACCACCTCCAGGCCCTCGACCGCCGAAAGCACCGAGATCGCTGGCGTGATCACACCGTCGCCGTAGAAGAGGCTGGTTCCGAAGATGCCCACCACCAGCAGCCGATTGCGCAGGTGGGGTCGGTCCTTCACCGCCTGCGAGGCCAGGGCCAGCATGGCCACGAGGCCGCCCTCGCCGTGGTTGTCGGCACGCAGCACCAGCGACACGTACTTGAGCGAGACGATCAGCGTCAGCGTCCAGAAGAAGATCGAGAGAATGCCGAAGACGTTGGCCTCGTTGAACGGCACATGCCCGGAGGCGAAGACCTCCTTGAGCGCATACAGCACGCTGGTGCCGATGTCGCCGTAGACGACACCGATGGCAGCGAGCGTCAGTGCGCCCAGGGACGACCGGGAAGGGGACACGGGATCAGTCGTAGGACTCGGCGTCGGGGTCGGTGGCTTCCAGCTCGTAGCTGGCGGCCAGCATGGCCAGGCGCCCGATCACGCCATACATGTAGAAACGGTTGGGGGCGCTGGCACCGGGCTTGTGCCCCGGCTGCGGCAGGCGCGAGGGCTCGGCGAAGGCCAGGGGCACGAAGCTCGATCCCGGCGCGTTGAGGTTCTCGTCGACGCCGCGCTCTGCATGCACCCGGTAGAAGCCGCCCACCACATAACGGTCCATCATGTAGACCACCGGCTCGGCCACCGCATCGTTGATCCGCTCATGGGTGATCACACCCTCCTGGATGATGACTTCGCTCACCTGCTGGCCGTCCTTGATGACGTCCATCTTGTTGCGGGTCTTGCGATTGAGTTGCTCCAGGTCCTTGACGTCGCGCACGGTCATGATGCCCATGCCATAGGTGCCGTTGTCGGCCTTGACCACGACGAAGGGCTTTTCGTTGATGCCGTATTCCTTGTACTTGCGGCGCACCTTCGTGAGCAGCGCATCGACGTTCTCGGTGAGGCACTCCATGCCCGCGCCCTCGGCGAAGTTGACTTCGCCGCACTGGTTGAACATCGGGTTGATCAGCCAGGGGTCCATGCCCAGGAGCTTGCCGAAGCGTTTGGACACCTCTTCGTAGCTCTGGAAATGCCGGCTCTTGCGGCGCACGCTCCAGCCGGCGTGCAGCGGCGGCAGCAGGAACTGCTCGTGCAGGTCCTCCAGGATGCCCGGCGGGCCGGCGGACAGGTCGTTGTTCAGGAGGATGGTGCAGGGGTCGAAGTCCTTCAGGCCCAGGCGGTACTTGCTGCGCACCACCGGCTCGAGCGTGATGGACTCGCCGCCAGGCAGGCCCACCACGGTCGTCTCCGTGATGTCCGGGCTGATCGAGCCGATGCGCACATTCAGGCCCGCCATGTGGAAGATACGCTGCAGCTGCGCCAGGTTCGCCAGGTAGAAGGTGTTGCGGGTGTGGTTCTCGGGGATCACCAGCAGGTTCTTGGCCTCGGGGCAGATCTTCTCGATCGCCGCCATGGCCGCCTGCACCGCCAGGGGCAGCATCTCGGTCGTGAGGTTGTTCCAGCCGCCGGGAAAGAGGTTGGTGTCCACCGGGGCCAGCTTGAAACCGGCGTTGCGGATGTCCACCGAGCTGTAGAACGGCGGGGTGTGCTCCATCCACTCGAGCCGGAACCAGCGCTCGATGGCAGGCATGGACTCGAGGATTCGCTGCTCGAGCTCGTTGATCGGGCCGCTCAGGGCCGTGATGAGATGGGGAACCATGAAGGCCTCGTGTATGGGTTCTTTTTATCAGGACGGCCGTGCCAGGGGAAGGTTCAGCAGCAGGTTCTGGGGCTTCAGGCGCAGCGCCTTGCCCTCGTCCATGGCCATGGCCAGGTAGACCGGCCGGCCGGCCACCTCGGGACGCATGGCGGCGGGCTCTTCGAAGCGGAGGCTGAAGAGGCACAACATCCGGGCCATCCGCTCGGGCTCGACGTCCTCGCCCTGGTACAGGGCATTGAGCACCGCGCTGGCTTGGGCGTCCAGACCCACATGCCAGAGCCATTGCTCGTCATCGATCTCGCGCTCGACCTGCACCTTCACCCCCACCCCCAGCAGGTGGGCGACCCAGCGTTCGAGCACCCGGCACAGGGCCTCCAGCCCCGGCTGGCCGTGGTGCAGGGGCAGGACCATGTCGTGGGCCTCGGTGCGGGGCCAGAAGGTGTCAGCGCTGTCGTCGTGGAGCACGTCCAGCTCGGCCTCGCGCTGGGGGACCCCGCCCTGGCGCAGCAGCTCGCCGATGGCCCCGAACGACCCGGCCACCGCCAGGCGGTTGATCGCGTCCTCGTCACCCGCCATGACCTGGCCGTCGTCCTGCACGGCCACGCGCTGCGGTCGGAACAGCATCTCGGCGGCCCGCACCTCGAAGGCGGTGGCGGTGTCGCCCAGGGACTGGCGCAGCAGCACCTGGGTGAGGTGGTGCACCAGCACCGGCGGCACATCCACCTGCCCGCGGAAGATCGCCAGATAGCTGGCCTCCAGCGTGGGCTGGGCCAGCAGGCGCTGCCGAAAGCGCAGCCAGACCGTGTAGTTGGCGCGGGCGTCCTCGTCCTGGAGGGCGGCGATCTGCGCATCGCCCACCTCGGTGCGCGGAGCGGCCAGCAGCTGCGCATGCAGGGCGCACTCTGCCGCGCAGGACTCGGGCACTGGCGCCAGCTCGGGGCGGGCCAGCAGGTGACGCAAGAAATCGTCGGTGACCACCAGGTGGCCTTGCGGGGTGCGGTCCAGCAGGCGCCAGCCGCAGGAAGGCCAGTAATCGCGCATCAGGTGCGCACTTCGCCGTCGCCCAGCACCACCCACTTCAGGGAGGTCAGGCCCTCGAGGCCGACCGGGCCGCGTGCATGGAACTTGTCGGTGCTGATGCCGATCTCGGCGCCCAGCCCATACTCGAAACCGTCTGCGAAGCGTGTACTTGCATTCACCATGACGCTGGCTGAATCGACCTCACGCAGGAAGCGCTGGGCATGCACATGGTCGCGGGTGAGGATGGCGTCGGTGTGATGGCTGCCGTAGCGGTTGATGTGGGCGATGGCCTCGTCCAGGCCGTCCACCACCTTCACGCTGATGATGGGTGCGAGGTATTCCTCGGACCAGTCCTGCTCGGTGGCGTCGACCACCCGGGCACCGGGCACGCCGGCCAGCAGGACCTTGGCCGCCGGGTCGCAGCGCATCTCCACGCCCTTGGCCGCGAAGATGGCGCCGATCCGCGGCAGGAACTGCGCCGCCACGCCACGCGCCACCAGCAGGCCCTCGCTGGCGTTGCAGGGGCTGTACTTCTGGGTCTTGGCGTTGTCGGTGACCTTCACCGCCATGTCCGGGTCGCAGGGGTCGTCGATGTAGGTGTGGCAGTTGCCGTCCAGGTGCTTGATGACGGGCACCTTGGCCTCGCGACTGATGCGCTCGATCAGACCCTTGCCGCCGCGCGGGATGACCACATCCACGAACTCGGGCATGGCGATCAGGTGGCCCACCGCGTCCCGGTCGGTGGTGGGCACCAGCTGCACCGCCTCGGGGGGCAGGCCGGCGTCGGCCAGGGCCCGCTGCACCAGGCGGGTCAGGGCCTTGTTGGACTCGATGGCCTCGGAGCCGCCGCGCAGGATGCAGGCGTTGCCGCTCTTGATGGACAGGCTGGCCGCCTCGATGGTGACGTTGGGGCGGCTCTCATAGATCATGCCGAACACACCGATGGGCACGCGCATCTGGCCCACGCGGATGCCGCTGGGTTGCTGCTTCATGCCGCTGATATCGCCGATGACGTCGGGCATGGCGGCCAGCTGCTCGCAGCCCTGGGCCACCGTCTCGATCACCTGGGGTGTCAGGCGCAGCCGGTCGACCATCGGCGCGGCCAGGCCGGCGGCGGTGGCGCGGTCCAGGTCCTGGGCGTTGTCGGCGGCCAGGGCGGGGATGTTTTCGCGCAGCAGCGCGGCCAGGCGGCGCAGGGCGCGCGACTTGGTAGCCGCATCGGCGCGGGCCATGGCCGCACTGGCCTGCCGCGCCTGGCGGCCCAGGGCGTGCATGGCCTCAGCGACAGGACCAGCCCCGGCGGGCACGGCGGCATCTCGGGCGTTCATGCCGGAATTTTCGCACGCGCGGCCGTGGCGGCCGCCGGCCCCGCGCAGGCCAGGCACAGCGCCTGCGCCAGCCGGTGCAGGGCCTGCCAGCCCGAAGCCGGCCAGCCGGGCGACTTCAGGCCCTTGACGATGCCATCGACCACGTGCGCGTCGTGCAGCAGGCCGTCCAGGACGGCGGCCGCCAGGCGCGGCAGGACGCGCTCGAACAGGCGCTCCTTCTGGCCCCAGACCCGCTGCTCGCGCAGGGCCACGGGCAGGGGTCGCCCGGCGTCCAGGGCGTCGCGCACCCGCTTGAGGGCGCGGATGTCCTCGGCCAGGGTGTAGTGCACCAGCACCTCGGAGACGCCCTCGGCCTGCAGGCCATCGAGCATGCGCTGCACGCGCCCGGCCTGGCCGGCCAGCACCGCGTCGGACAGCCTGAACACGTCGTAGCGCGCCACGTCGAGCACCGCGGCCTCGACCTGCCCGAAGCCCAGTTCGCCCGGCGCATGCAGCAGGGCCAGCTTCTGCAGTTCCTGGTGGGCCGCCAGCAGGTTGCCCTCGACGCGGTCCGCGAAGAACTGCAGCGTGCGCTGCCCCTCCTCGCCTGGGGCGACGCGCTGCCCCTGGCGTGCCAGGCGGGCGGCGATCCAGGTCGGCAGCTGGGCGCGCTCGACCGGATCGACCTTGAGCGTGACACCGAAACTCTCCAGCGCCCCGAACCACGCGCCCTGCATCGTCAGGCGGTCCAGGCGGGGCAGCAGCACCAGGGTGAGCGTGCTGTCGTTGCCCTGAGCCTGCTCGGCCACCTGCTGCAGCGCGCTGCTGCCCTCCTTGCCGGGCTTGCCGGAGGGGATGCGGATCTCGACGATCTGCTTGTCGGCGAACAGGCTGAGGGACCCGCCTGCCGCCAGCACCGGGCTCCAGTCGAAGTGCGCGCCCGCGACGGTGTGCACGCTGCGCTCGGTGTACCCCTGCTGGCGCGCGGCGGCACGGATCGCGTCGGCCGACTCCTGCACGAGCAGCGGCTCGTCGCCGTGCAGGGTGTAGAGCGAGCGCAGGCCTTTCTGGAGATGGGCCTCGAGCTGGGCGGGCGCGAGTTGCATGTCAGCCTGGCCGGTCCGTCATCGGACGCGCACCACCGCCAACCGGCGCATCAACTGCTGGACCAGGTCGGACTGCATGTCGCGATACAGGAGGGCCTCTTCGTTTTCCTTGGCCAGGGCCTGCGATTCGTTGTAGCTGATGTCGCGTTGCTGCAGCAGCTCGGTCTCGGGAATGAGCTCGGTGCCGTCGGGCGTGGACAGGCGAAAGCGCAGCGCAATGCGCAGCTGCAGCTCGCGCACCTGGCCGCCGGCGCTGCGGCCTGCGACCACGCGCTGGCGTTGCTCGCCCTGCAGGTCAAGCACGACATCGGCCTGATCGCGCGGCTGGCGCTCGTCCAGCACCTTCAGGCCCGCACCGGAAGACTCCAGGGCCAGGCGCAGCTCCTGGGCCACGGGGCCCGCGCCGATCAGGGCCAGGGTGCGAAAGCGGAAGGTGTAGGACCCCCGCAGGCGAAAGCCGCAACCGGCCAGGGCGCCCGCAGCCGCCAGGGTGGTGAGGCGGGCCAGAAGGTGACGACGT
>JBEGVR010000276.1:0-3884 GCA_041178265.1 Pseudomonadota bacterium
CCGTAGACTCCCGCCGATGCAGGTACCCCGCACCCTACCCACCCCCCAGGCCCTGCAGGGCCTGAAAGTCCTCGAAATGGGCCAGCTGATCGCCGGCCCCTTCGCCGCCAAGACCCTGGCCGACTTCGGTGCCGAGGTGATCAAGATCGAGCCCCCGGGCAGCGGCGACCCCCTGCGCAAGTGGCGGCTGCTGAAGGACGGCACCTCGGTCTGGTGGCAGGTGCAGTCCCGCAACAAGCGGTCGCTGGCGCTGGACCTGCGCCAGCCCGAGGGCCAGGCCCTGGTGCGCCAGCTGGCGGCCGAGGCCGACGTCCTGGTCGAGAACTTCCGCCCCGGCGCCCTGGAGGGCTGGGGCCTGGCGCCCGACGATCTGCTGGCGGCCAACCCGCGCCTGATCGTGCTGCGTATCAGCGGCTATGGGCAGACCGGCCCCTACCGCAACCGCCCCGGCTTCGGCGTCGTCGGCGAGGCCATGGGCGGCCTGCGCCATCTCACCGCCGAACCCGGGCGCGTGCCGGTACGGGTGGGCGTGAGCATCGGCGACACCCTGGCCTCCCTGCACGGCGTGATCGGCATCCTGCTGGCCTTGCAGCATCGCCACGCCAGCGGCCGCGGCCAGGTGATCGACGTGGCCCTGTATGAAGCCGTCTTCAACTGCATGGAAAGCCTGCTGCCCGAATACAGCGCCTTCGGTGCGGTGCGCGGCGCGGCCGGCAGCGCGCTTCCGGGCATCGCGCCCTCCAACGCCTACCGCTGCAAGGACGGCGGCTACGCGCTGGTGGCCGGCAACGGCGACAGCATCTTCCGGCGCCTCATGACCCTGATCGGACGCGAGGACCTGGCATCCGACCCAACGCTGGCCGACAACACCGGGCGCGTGGCGCGCGTGGACGAACTCGACGCCGCCATCGGTGCCTGGACCGCGCAGCGCAGCGTCGACGAGGTGCTGCAGGCCCTGGACAGCGCCGAGGTGCCCGCAGGCCGCATCTACACGGTGGCCGACATCGCGGCCGACCCGCACTACCGCGCGCGCGGCATGCTGCAGGACCTGCGCCTGGACGACGGCAGCACCGTCGCCGTTCCGGGCGTCGTACCCAAGCTGTCGGCCACGCCGGGGGCGCATCGGCGCAACGCGCCGCATCTGGGCCAGGACACCGATGCGGTGCTGCGCGAGATCGGCCTCACGCCCGAACAGGTGCAGGCCCTGCGGGCCCGGGGCATCGTGGGATGAGACGCACCGGCTACCCTCGCACCATTTTTCCCAGTAATACGTTTCCCGGCAGTATCGCCGTAGGCAGGAAGTCCTCATGAAAGCGGAAGTCAACGAGCGCATCACCCGCATCGGAACGGGCACCGCCTGCGGCAACCTGATGCGGCACTACTGGCAGCCGGTGGCACTGGTCGACGAGTTCAACCCGGCCCTCGACCCGGTGATGGCGGTGCGCCCGGTCAAGGCGGTGCGGGTGCTGGGGCAGGACCTGGTCCTGTTCAAGAACGCGCAAGGCAAATTCGGCCTGCTCGATCGCGACTGCCCCCACCGCGGCGCCGACCTGGCCTACGGCCGCAACGAGGGCGACGGCCTGCGCTGCCCCTTCCACGGCTGGAAGTTCGATGTCACCGGCCAGTGCATCGATACGCCGGCCGAACCCGAGGGCAGCACCCTGTGCCAACGGATCCAGCAACGCCGCTACCCGCTGGTCGAACGCAGTGGCGTGCTGTTCGCATGGTTCGGCCCTGAGGGCAGCACGCCCCCGCCCTTTCCGGCGCTGGACTGCTTCACCGCGCCCGACTCGCACACCTTCGCCTTCAAGGGTCTGTGGCACTGCAACTGGCTGCAGGCCTTCGAGGTGGGGATCGACCCGGCGCACCCGTCCTTCCTGCACCGCTTCTTCTTCGACGAATCGCTGGAGGACAGCTACGGCAAGCAGTTTCGTGGCGCCAGTGCCGGCGACATCGATGGCGAGCGTTGGCCCATGACCCGGGTGATGCGCGAGTTCGACCAGCCCCGCATCACCGTGGCGCCCACGCCGGTGGGCATGCGCCTGACCGCGCTGCGCGAAATGAACACGGAGCTCACGCACGTGCGCGTGACGCATTCCATCTTCCCGCACACCTTCGTGATCCCGCTGTCCGAGACCATGACCATCACCCAGATCCACGTGCCGGTGGACGACACCCGCACCTACTGGTACTCCGTCTTCACCAGCTTCGACGGCCCGGTGGACCAGGAGGCGATGCGCAGCCAGCGTCTGAAGGCCATCACCCTGCCGGACTACATCCCCAAGTCGGGCCGCCACAACCACTGGGGCTTCAACGCGCAGGAGCAGGTGACCCGCACCTTCCTGGGCATGGGTGAGGACGACATCAACGTGCATGACCAGTGGGCCTGCGAAAGCATGGGCCCCATCCAGGACCGCACCCGCGAGCATCTGGGCACCAGCGACGTGGCCATCATGGCCTACCGACGCACCCTGCTCAAGGCGCTGGACGATGTGCAGGCAGGCAAGCTGCCCCCGGGGCTGGCACTGCCCGAGGTGGCGGGCCGGCGCACCGGCCCCGACACGGTGGACGGCATCGCGCCGGCGCAGAACTGGGAGCAGTGGTGGCAGCAGGCGGTGCAGGCCAAGCGACGCGGCGCGCCCTGGGACGCCGCCTTGCCCGGGGATGCGTCGTGAAGCTCGTGAAGCTCGCGCAGGCGATCGAACGCAGCGGCCTGGAGCTGGTGCGCTTTGGCTGGTGCGACACGCATGGCATGGTTCGTGGCAAGACCCTCACCGCGTCGGCAGCAACGGCCCTGCTTCGCAAGGGCGCGGGGCTGGGCATGGTCAGCACCCTGATGCTCAAGGACACCTCCGACCGCACCGCCTACAAGGTGTTCGAGCCCGGGATCGCCAGCGACCTGCCCGGCTTCGAGTTCGCCAACAACCTCCTGCTGCAGCCCGTGGAAGGCAGCTTCAGGGTCCTGCCCTGGGCGCACAAGACCGGCTGGATCCAGTGCCAGCCCGTCTTCCAGGACGGCACCCCCACGATCTATGACACCCGCCTGCAGCTGCAGCGGGCACTGGACACGCTCGCCCGCCAGGGCCTGGGGCTGGTGTGCGGCCTGGAGGTCGAGTTCCACATCTACCGCCTGCGCGATCCGATGCACGGCCCCGACCTCGACCCGGCACGCGCCGCCTGGCCCGGGCCCGCCCCGCTGGTCAGCCTGATCCACCCGGGCTACAACCTGCTGTCGGAGCAGTGCTTTGACATGGCGCAGGAGCCCCTGCGCATCGTGCAGCACACCGCGCAGGCCCTGGGCCTGCCGCTGCTGTCGCTGGAGATCGAGCTGGGCCCCAGCCAGGTCGAGGCGGTGTTCGACGCCACCGACGCCCTCACCGCCGCCGACAACATGGTGCTGTTTCGCAGCGCGGTGCGACAGGCCCTGCGCCGCGCCGGCTACCACGCCACCTTCATGTGCCGCCCGCCCTTCGAGCAGATCATGTCCAGCGGCTGGCACCTGCATCAGTCACTGGTGCACCTGGATACGAGCCGCAACGCCTTCATGCGCGAAGCGCCCGCGCCAGGCACCGGGCCGTCCGACGCGGAGCACACGCTGTCGGACACGGGCGCGCGGTACCTCGCGGGCCTCATGCGGCACGCGCAGGGCATGACGGTGATGTGCACGCCTACGGCCAATGGCTTCGGGCGTTTCCGGCCCAACGCCCTGGCGCCGCAGTCCATCGTCTGGGGGCTGGATAACCGCGGCGCCATGCTGCGCGTGATCGGCCAGGCGGGCGACCCCGGCACGCGCATCGAGAATCGCCTCGGAGAACCCGCCGCCAACCCCTACCTGTACATGGCCTCGCAGGTCCATGCCGGCCTGAGCGGCATCGGCGCAGGGC
>JBEGVR010000277.1:0-24254 GCA_041178265.1 Pseudomonadota bacterium
TCACTTCCCTCCGGTCACTTGCAGGCACCATTGACGAGATCGTCAAGCTCAATGCCACGGTTACCAAGACGTTCGATCAGCTGGAAGCCATTAAGAAGGACGGGGAGGAGGCAATGAAGCAGGCCGAGGCCTTGAAGAAAGGCGTCACGGCTGTCATCAAGAATGCAGAGGAAGCCCAAGGTCACATTGAGCACTATCGAGGCACTGCCAAGAATCCGACGCCCAAGCTGATAACCGAAGCCCAGGCAAGCTTTACCCTGGACCCGACGGACAGTGACATTCTGAATACGAGTAAAAAGCTCGTAAAGACTTTGAACTTTTCGGGTGGGCAGCGATATGAGACCGAAGAGGAAGTCGAGGAGCGCATCTACAAGGCCTTGCGTGAGCGGGAAAAAAATCTCAGAGCCCTGAAATGCGTCGTCATTCAGCACATCACGCCCTATGTTCAGGTCCGGACTTCAGCGCAGACCGGAACCTCCCCGGAAGGCGGTATGAAAGTCGGCTGGAAGACTTACATGGCCAAGAAGGCGGTGATCCGCGCCGGAGAGATAGACCGCGACCACTTCACTGCGTTGGTGACGGCCGGAAACGAGAACTCTTACACCCAGGACAAAACCCTCAGGACGCTGTGCTTGCCGTGGATGACGGATCAATTCCTGCAACTGATTCGGACTCCCCGGGACACTCAGGAGCGCGGTGACGACAAGGTCAAACTACGCCTTCTCCCAACCACAGGATCGGGCGGGGCCTTTGTCCGGTGGGATGGCCTTCTCGCGTCAGACGGCAGCTTGAATGGTGGAGATTGGGTGGAGGTCGACGATTACGAGGGCATCGTCCCGAAAGAGCCGATGCCCGAACTGGAACGCCTGCGAAATGACTGCAAGAGGCGCGCACGCCTGCGCCTCCAGAATGCGGCCTTGAAAGTGGCGAACGCCAACAAGCAGCAGAAGATCATCGCGAACCGCTTTGCCCTGACCCTCGAGGGGGCAGCGGCACAGCGCGCCCGGCAGGCTCTGTCCGAACAGCAGGACCGAAACCAGGGGCTGGTCGCTGAGGTGGATAGTCTGAAGCACGCCGTGGCTGCGACCCGCTGGGGCTTGGCCACACAGACCGCAGTGACGCAGAGCACCCGGGAGGAACTGGCTCAGGAGCGAGCCCTCAGGCAGGGTCTGGGCGCCCGGGTGGATCACTTGCAGAAGGCGGTGGTGGTCGAGCGCCTGGGCCGCGTCGCCCAGATTTCGGCTACGCAGCACGCCCAGCAGGCGCTGGTCGAGGAGCAGGCGCGCTCCCAGGCGCTAGCGGCGGATGTGCAGCAGCTCAAGCATGGGGCGGCGGTCGGTCAATGGAGTCTCGCCACCCAGAGCGCCGCGACGCAGCGGGCCAACGAGGCCCTCAAGGCGGCGCACGAGCGTGAGGCGTTCCTCGCGGCCAAGGCACAGGAGTCCCAGCAGCGGCTTGCTGCGCAGCAGTGGCGACATTCCGCTGCCAGCTCGGTGACGGATCGCCTTCACGCGCAGGCCATCATGGATGAGAGGGCGCGGACCGAGCAAGAAAGAAACCGGGTGCAAGCCCTCAAGCAGGAAGCGGAGAGCCTGAAGCAGCAATTGGAGATGGCCGACCAGGCGGCCGAACAAAACCGGAAGATATTCATCAAGGCGACACTGGCTGACAGGCGACTCCTTTCCAGGACCGAATTCCAGAAGAAAACCACGACGGGCGTGTGGCCCTTCGTCAACGCCCGCAACAATCGCAAGCTCATCCTGATCGACACCATGCTGGATGACTGGCACGCTGCCAGGAAAGGCGGAATCTCACAGGAGAGTCTCGAAGGGATGAGAGTCGCACTGCTCGCGCTTGCCGACGCCTGTGAAGACTACATCCAGGAAAAAGTGCACAAGAAGAACAAGAGTCTGGTGGGTTCGGCAAGTGAACGGCTGGCGCCAGTCGTCGCCCTGCGTGACGACGCGCGCAGGTTGTTTGACCGGTTGTGGCCAGACCTCGCAACTTATCTGCCCCAGTAGGGGGCAACCAGGCCTCGGCCATGTGGCTCGTACCTGCTAGGCCGAAGATGCAACAATACCGGGCATAGCTGCATCTGCCCGTAGCTCAGTCGGATAGAGCAACAGCCTTCTAAGCTGTGGGTCGGGGGTTCGATTCCCTCCGGGCAGGCCACTACCCTTCCCCTGCCACAGGGCCGCCCCACGCCGCGCAGCCGCTTGAGCCGCGCGGCCCACCAGGGGCCAACCCTTGGATATCCGCGCCTCAGGACCTCTGGATCACGGCGCAGGCCAGCCGAGGGCCGGCGTTGCCGGTGGGTTGCGTGGTGTAGTCGTCCGGATCGCGGTGCACGATCAGGCCCTTGCCGACGATGTTGCTGGCGCCGCTCCCCACGGCGATGGTCTCGGACTCGAAGCTGAACGTGGCGACGCCGCTGGCATTGGCCCGCAGGCTGGGCAGATCGCCGGCATGGTGCACGCCCTTGCCGTGAGCGCCGTGCGGCGCACCGCCCGGGTTGAAGTGGCCGCCGGTGCTCATGCCATCGCCGCTGGAGCAGTCGCCTTTCTCGTGCACATGAAAGCCATGCTCCGCGTTGGGCTTGAGGCCCCGAACCTCTCCCCTGACCTGGACTCGGCTGCCGTGCTGGACAAAGTGCACGGTGCCCGAGGCGGTGTTGCCGGTGGTCGGCGTGAGCGCAGCGGTGGCGTGCGGGCCGGCCGCGGGGGTGGCACAGCCCGCCAGGGCGGCCACGGCAGCGCTGCAACTCCAGGCGATCAGGGTTTTGTTCATGCGGGTACTCCTGTTGAGAAGCGTCCTAATGTAGGCGCGCTCCTACACGCTGTAAAGCGAGGTACTACCAGCAGCCGGCCACCGCATGCAGCCTCCTTAATCGGCAGCGACTGGCGTGACCGACCCCAGCACCGCCTCCAGCCGCTGCGGATCCGCCGGCTTCACGAAGTGATGGTCGAAGCCCGCCTGATGCGAACGCAGGATGTCCTGCGCCTGGCCGTAGCCGGTCAGCGCGATCAGCATGGCCTGCCGGTTGCGCGGGTCCTGGCGCAGGTGGCGGGCCAGGGTATTGCCGTCCATGCCCGGCAGGCCGATGTCCAGCACATACACGTCCGCTGGGATGCGCCGCGCCGCTTCCAGCGCGTCGGCCGCGCTGGTCTTGACCGTCACCGCGTGGCCCTCGGCCTGCAGCCAGGCGCCCAGGCTTTCCCCGGCATCCACGTTGTCATCCACGACCAGGATACGCAGCGGCCGCTCCAGCGGGGGTAAGGGCGATGGCGACGAGGACGCCACCGGCTGGGACTCCCGCAAAGGCGGCGGCTGTGGCCGCTGCAGGGGCTGCTGCAGGGGCTGCGATAGGGGCAGCGATACGGTGAAGGTCGAACCCTGCCCCCGGCCGGCGCTGCGCGCGCGCACCTGCCCCCCGTGCAGGTTGACCAGGCTCTTGACCAGCGCCAGTCCCACGCCCAGTCCGCCCTGAGCCCGGTCGGGCGTGCGCTTGGCCTGGGTGAACAGGTCGAACACATGCGGCATCAGGTCGGCGTCGATCCCGCTGCCGTTGTCGGCGACCTCCAGCACCGCCTGGCCGCCTTCGCGCCGCAGCCCGATGCGGATGCGGCCGCCCTCGGGCGTGTACTTGGCCGCGTTGCCCAGCAGGTTGGCCAGCACCTGCACCAGGCGCACGCGGTCCCCCTCGACCTGCACCGGTGGTGGCGCAAGGTCCAGCGCCACCGCGTGCTGGCGGGCCTCGATCTGCGGTCGGGTCTGCTCCAGCGCGTCATGCACTACCTGATGCAGGTCCACCGCTTCGTGCTCGATGCGCACCAAGCCCCGCGTCACCCGCGAGACATCCAGCAGGTCGTCCACCAGCTCGGTCATGTGGGCGACCTGGCGGCCGATCAGCTCACTGGCGCGCAGTACACGTTGCGGGTCGGCGGGCGTCATACGCAGCAGATGAGCGGCCGTGCTGATCGGGGCCAGCGGGTTGCGCAGCTCGTGCGCCAGCATGGCCAGGAATTCGTCCTTGCGGCGGTTGGACTCCAGCAGCTCCTCCTGCGACCGCTTCTGGTCCTGGATGTCGGTGCAGGTGCCCATCCAGCGCAAGATCTCGCCGTCCTCGCCGCGCGCCGGCAGGGCCCGGCCCAGCACCCAGCGGTATTCGCCCGAGTGATGACGCAGGCGGGTTTCCATTTCGTAGGGCTCGCCCTGCGCCAGGCTGTGCCGCCACGCCTGCTCGGCGCGCGCGCGGTCGTCCGGGTGGTGGACATCCAGCCACGAGGCCGTGTTACTCATGCCATCGGGCAGGCCGGTGAAGTCGTACCAGCGCTGGTTGAAGTAATCGTGTTCGCCCTTTGCGGTGGTGGACCCCACCATCTGCGGCATGGCGTTGGCGATGGTCCGAAAACGGGCCTCGCTCTCCTGCAGGGCCCGCTCTGCCCGCACCCGCGCGCCCAGGTCACGCTCGCTCTCGCGCAACAGCAACACGCTCACGATCCCCTGCGACAGCGCTACCAGCAGACCGCGCGTGCGGGCGTCGAGGCGGCCGGGCGTGTCGCCGATCACGCACAGCGTGCCGATGCGCTCGCCCCCGGGCATCACCAGCGGCGAACCGGCGTAGTGGGCGATGTGGGGGGAGCCGCACACCAGCGGGTTGTCGGCAAAGCGCGGATCGAGGCGCGCATCCTCCACCTCGAAAAATTCGTCGCTCTGGATGGCATGGTGGCAAAACGCGATGTCGCGTGAGGTCTCGGCGCCCTGGGGCAGGCCGATCGCCGACTTGAACCACTGGCGGTCGCTGTCGATCAGCGAAATCAGCGCGATGGGCAGGCCGGTCAGGCGGGCCGCCAGCTGGGTGAAGTTGTCCAGCACGGCCTCGGCCTCGGTGTCGAGCAGCCCAAGCTGGTGAAGCCGGCGCAGGCGCCGGGCCTCTGTCTCCTGCACGGTGTAGCACTGCATCGGGTCGGCCCGTTGCGCCCCGCGGGAGGCGCTGGAAGGGCGAGCACGTTAACACGCCCCCGGCGCGCAGACGCGCGCGGTTTTACAACGGGTTGTTAACGCGACGCGTGCAGTGTGCCGTTCAGCCGCCCCGCGTCACCGGCGCCGGCTCGTGCTGGCCGTAGGCGCCGTACTTGCCCAGCTCCCACTTGGCGATCGCGTTGCGGTGCACTTCGTCCGGGCCGTCTGCAAAGCGCAGGGTGCGGGCCTGGGCATAGGCATAGGCCAGCGGGAAGTCGTCGCACATGCCGCCGCCGCCGTGCACCTGCATGGCCCAGTCGATCACCTCGCAGGCCATGCGCGGAGCCACCACCTTGATCATCGCGATCTCGGTGCGGGCCACCTTGTTGCCCGCCACATCCATCAGCCACGCAGTCTTGAGCGTGAGCAGGCGCGCCATGTCGATCTTGCAGCGCGCCTCGGCGATGCGCTCCTGCGTCACCGTCTGCTGGGCCACCGTCTTGCCGAAGGCAGTGCGCGCGGAGGCGCGTTTGCACATCAGCTCCAGCGCGCGCTCGGCCAGGCCGATCAGGCGCATGCAGTGGTGGACGCGGCCCGGGCCCAGGCGCCCCTGGGCGATCTCGAAGCCGCGGCCTTCCCCCAGCAGGATGCTGCTGGCGGGCACGCGCACGTTGTCGAACACCATCTCCACGTGGCCGTGCGGCGCGTCGTCATAGCCCATGACGTTCAGCGGCCGCAGGATGCGGATGCCGGGCGCGTCGGCCGGCACCAGCACCATGCTTTGCTGCGAATGCCGGGGCGCGTCGGGGTTGGACTTGCCCATGGTGATGAAGACCGCGCAGCGCGGGTCGGCGGCGCCCGAGATCCACCACTTGCGGCCGTTGATCACGTAGTCGTCGCCGCGCCGCTCGATGCGGGTGGCGATGTTGGTGGCGTCCGAGGACGCCACCTCGGGTTCGGTCATGGCGAAGGCCGAGCGGATCTCGCCAGCCAGCAGGGGCTGCAGCCAGCGCTGGCGGTGTTCGTCCGTGCCGTAGCGGGCGATGGTTTCCATGTTCCCGGTGTCGGGGGCGCTGCAGTTGAACACCTCGGGTGCCCAGGGCACGCGTCCCATGATCTCGGCCAGCGGCGCGTACTCCTGGTTGGTCAGACCCGCGCCCTGCACCCCGGCGATCTGCGCGGTGTCCCGCGGCAGCCACAGGTTCCACAGGTTGGCGGCGCGTGCCTTGGCCTTCAGGTCCTCGATCACCTTCAGCGCCGACCAGCGCTTGCCCGCGGCGGTGTTGGCCGCCAGTTCGTCGGCGTAGGCCTTCTCGCTGGGGTAGATGTGGTCGTTCATGAACTGCAGCAGCCGGGTCTGCAGTTCCTGGGTCTTGGGGGAGTAGTCGAAGTCCATGTCGGATCCTAGGGGGGGCGATTTAGGGGGTGATTTCAGGGGCGGAGCGCTCGGTCGGTCGCTGCGCCGCGTTCAGCCGGCGCGGCGTGCGAACAGCCAGGCCAGTTCGGCCAGCGCGCGCGCGCCTGCGCCCGACGAGGCGGCCTGCGCGCTGGAGGCAATGCCCTCCTGCGCACGCCGGGCGATGCCTTGCAGGATGGCGCCGAGGCGAAACAGGTTGTAGGCCAGGTAGAAATTCCAGTCGGCGCGCAGCGTATCGGCCTGGGCCAGGCCCGTGCGTTCGCAGTAGCGACGGATGTAGTCGTCCTCGGCGGGGATGCCCAGCGCGGCATGGTCCAGGCCGGCGATGCCGCGGAACGTGCCGGGCGGGATGTGCCAGGCCATGCAGTGGTAGCTGAAATCGGCCAGCGGGTGGCCCAGCGTGGACAGCTCCCAATCGAGCACGGCGATCACGCGCGGCTCGGTGGCATGGAACATCAGGTTGTCCAGCCGGAAGTCGCCGTGCACGATGGACACCCTGCGCTCGTCGCGCGCGCTCTCGGGCATATGCGCCGGCAGCCACTCGATCAGGCGGTCCATCTCGGGTATCGGTTCGGTGACGGAGGCCAGGTACTGCCGGCTCCAGCGCCCGATCTGCCGCTCGAAGTAGTTGCCCGGCTTGCCGTAGCCGCCCAGGCCCTGCGCGGTGTAGTCCACGGTGTGCAAGGCGGCGATCACCCGGTTCATCTCGTCGTAGATCGCGCCGCGCTGCGCCGGTGTCATGCCAGGCAGGGACTGGTCCCACAGCACGCGGCCGGCCATGAACTCCATCACGCAGAAGGCTCGGCCGATGACGGACTCGTCTTCGCACAGCACGTGCATCGCCGGCACGGGCACGCCGGTGCCGGCCAGCCCCTTCATCACCATGAACTCGCGCTCGACGGCATGGGCCGAGGGCAGCAGCTTGGCCACTGGCCCCGGCTTGGCGCGCATCACGTAGGTCGCGCCCGGCGTGAGCAGCTTGTAGGTGGGGTTGGACTGTCCGCCCTTGAACATCTCCACCGTGAGCGGACCGGTGAACCCGGGCAGGTGGTCCCGCAGCCAGGCGGCCAGGGTCTCGGTGTCAAAGGCATGCGCGCCGGCGACCGGCCGGGTGCCCTCGAAGACGGAATAGTCGGTGGTCATGGGGTGCAGGGCCTAGGCGTTGGCAGCATCGTGGGTACCGGCCGTGCCAGTGGCGGTCAGCCCTCGCTGTCCGCCTCGGAGATCCGGATCAGGGCCTGCCGGTCGCGCACCACCAGGCCGCCCGGCTCGATGCGGATCACGTTCTCGCGCTCCATCGCCTTGAGCTCCTGGTTCACGCGCTGACGCGAAGCGCCCAGCAACTGGGCCAATTCCTCCTGCGCCAGCTGCAACCCGATGCGCATCTCGCTGCCGTCGGACAAGCTGGGCACACCGTAGCTGCGCACCAGGTGCGTGAGCTGCTTGGCCAGGCGTGCGCGCAGGGGCAGGGTGTTGAGGTCCTCGACCAGCCCGAACAGCTGGCGGATGCGACGGGCCTGCAGGCGCAGCAGGGCCTCGTACAGCTCCACGTGTTCCGACAGGATCTTGCGGAAGTCCGCGCGCGCCACGCACAGCATGGTGGTGTCGCCATGGGCGTAGGTATCGTGGGTGCGCCGGTCGCCATCCAGTATGGCCACATCGCCGAACCAGATGCCCGGCTCCACATAGGCGAAGGTGATCAGCTTGCCCGACACCGAGGTCGAACTCACGCGCACTGCGCCCCGTGCGCACGCCATCCACTCCTCGGGCGGATCGCCGCGGGCAGCGATCAGGTCGCCGTCCTTGTAGCGTTTGACGTAGGCGCATCGGAGTATGTCGTGGCGAAGCGAGGGGGAGAGGGCGGAGAACCAGCGACCCGCATTGATCGCTTCTCGTTCTTCGATGGTAAGGATGGGGTCGTCCATGGCGTGTCCTGTCAGTGACTGAGGCGGCCCGCGCTGTCGCCTGCGGGACGCGTGCGTCGCTGGTGTGTCTAGTCGTAGCGCGGCGTGCGCTTGGCCAGGAAGGCCTCGATGCCGATGCCGGCGTTGGGGTGGTGCAGGTTGCGCACGAAGTGGTCGCGCTCGTGGGCCAGCTGCGTGTTCAGGGTCGTTCCCGTCGCTTCGTTCATGAGTTCCTTGATGCTGCACAGTGCGTTGGGTGCCTTGGCGTTCAGGCGCGCGGCGAGCACCAGGGCCTCGTCCAGGGCGGTGCCCGTGGGGGCCAGGCGATTGACCACACCCAGGGCGTGCAGGCGCTGCGCGCCGATGCGCTCACCCGTCATCAGCAGCTCGGCTACCAGCTGTCGCGGCAGCGACCGGGTCAGGCCCCAGCTCGCACCGCCATCGGGTGACAGGGCGACGTTTGCGTAGGCCATGATGAAGACCGCATCGTCGGCGGCGACGATGAAGTCGCAGGCCAGCGCCAGCGAGAAACCCGCGCCTGCGGCTGCGCCCTCGACGGCGGCGATCACCGGCTTGGGAAAGGTGCGGATCGCCTCGATCCAGTTGTGCAGTCCTTCGATGCTTTGCGCCTGCACCTCGGGGGGCTGCTGCCGCCGTTCCAGCAGCCGCTGCAGCTGCCCGCCCGCGGAAAAGGTCGCGCCCTCGCCGGTGATGACCACGCTGCGCACTTCGGGCTGGCTCTCGGCCACGCCCAGGGCCTCCACCCCGGCGGCATAGATCTCGGGCCCCAGCGCGTTGCGGTGCTCGGGGTTGGACACGGTCAGCACCAGCGTCCCGTCGTGGCTGGCGCTCTTGATTTCAGCGGGCATGGTCAGGCCTCTTCCTGCCGCAAGGACAGACCGATCGCCCCGCGGCGGCGCAGCCAGGGGCTGGGACGGTAGCGCGGATCGCCATAGACCGTCTGCAGGTTGAACAGCACCTCCAGCACGTTCGACGGACCCCAGCGGTCGCCCATGGCCAGCGGCCCCATCGGATAGCCCAGGCCCAGCGTCACGGCGGTCTCCAGGTCGGCGGGCGTGCAGATGCGCTGCTGGCAGATGTCGCTGGCGATGTTCACGATGGCGGCCACCACGCGCTGCGTCACGAAGCCGCCGCTGTCGCGGATCACGCTCACCGCCTTGCCGTCGCGCGCGAAGAGCGCGTGGGCTGCATCGCGCATGTCGGTGCGGGTGGCCGGGTTGGTCGCCAGAACGCGGCGCTGGGTGGCCGCGTCTTCCACCAGCAGGTCGATGCCCACGGTGCGCGCCGGGTCCAGGCGCTCCACGACGGCCACCGTGGTCACGTCAAAGCCCAGGGGTGCCACCAGCGTCAGGGCCTGGGGCGAGGGCGACTGCCCGGTCTCGATGCGCGCGCCCAGGTCCTTGAGCAACTGGTACAGCTCAGAGCGCCGCGCCGCGCGGGTCGACACCCACACCGGTGGCATCTCGTTCACCTGCGGCACGGGGGGCTCGGGGGGCACCTGGGCCTGGTCGCCCGCGTAGCGGTAGAACCCTTCGCCCGTCTTGCGTCCGAGCAGGCCGCCCGCCAGGCGCTGCGCGGTGATCACGCTGGGGCGGTAACGCGCTTCTTCGTAGTACTGGTGGTAGATCGACTCCATCACCGGGTGCGACACGTCCAGCGCGGTCAGGTCCATGAGTTCGAAGGGGCCCAGGCGAAAGCCGACCTGGTCACGCAGGATGCGGTCCACCGTGGCGAAATCGGCCACGCCCTCGCCCACGATGCGCAGCGCCTCGGTGCCATAGGCGCGGCCGGCGTGGTTGACGATGAAGCCCGGCGTGTCCTGGGCACGCACCGGCGTGTGGCCCATGGCCCGCACCAGGGCGTCAAGCGGGTCGCAGACCGCCGGGTCGGTGCGCAGGCCGGGGATCACCTCCACCACCTTCATCAGCGGCACGGGGTTGAAGAAGTGCAGGCCCGCCAGGCGCTGCGGCCGCTGCAGGCCCGCGCCGATGGTGGTGATGGACAGCGACGAGGTGTTGCTGGCCAGGATGGCCTGCGGACCCAGCAGCGTCTCCAGCTGCGAAAAGAGTTCCCGCTTGATGTCCAGGCGCTCGACGATGGCCTCGATCACGAGGTCGCAACCGGCCAGCGCCTGCAGCGTGTCGGCTGTATTCAGGTGCGCCTTGTGGTTCGCGGCCGCCTCGGCGGTGAGGCGCCCCTTCTCCTGGAGCTTGTCCCACTGGCGGGTGATCTGCTGGTGGGCGGCTGCGCGCGCGTCGGCCTGGGTGTCGTACAGCCGGACTTCGCAGCCGGCCTGGACCGTCATCTGCGCGATGCCGCGCCCCATGGCGCCGGCGCCCACGACGCCGACCGTCTTGAACGTGTTGTGCATCCAGTGATTATCGCGATGCAAGCTGCCAGCCCTTCGCGAGGCTGTCGCTGGAGCGAGCCTGCTCACGATCGGACGCTTCTGCGTCCCGCAGGGCGGCATGGCATCGATACATTCGTATGCATGCACCTCTCGAGCCTGCGGGCCATGGCTTTCCGGGCTGCGCGCACCCTGCCCGCAGGGTCGGCGCTGCCCGGGTGTGCGCTGGCCTTGAGCGTGTGGTTCCTGTGGCACGCATGCAGGCCCCTGCCGGGGCTGGCGCTGCGGCTGCCCGCGCCACTTCATGCGCTCGCAGCCCTCGAGGCGCCAGGCAGCACGCGGACCGAAGCGCCTGCGGCCCCTGTGTCGTACTGGCAGCAGGACGGGCAAGGCGTGGCGGATGCCCGCCTGGCGGGTGCGCAGCGCCTGCGCACGCTGGAGCGCGAGGTCGGCGCACTGCGTGACGCCATCCTCGAGCGCTCGGTAGCCCAGGCACGCCTGCAGCAGCGCCTCGGGCAGGCTCGGGCCGACCGGCACGCGGCCTGGCGCTGGCTGGTGCTGGCCGGCTTGCTGTGGGGGGTGGCCCGGCTGGCGGCTGCGGGGCCAAGGGGCGTGCCAGGCACGCGCGTGGCAACGTCTCCGCTTCAGGAAGAGGGCGTGCGGTCTGCGGCAGCAGACTCCGCCGCCTGGCTGGCCAGCACGCTCAGGCCCATGGCGCACAGGATGCCCACCAGGGCAGCCCAGCTCAGGGAGGCGAAGTCGCCGACCGCGATCAGCAGGCCACCGATCGCCGCGCCCAGGGCCTGGCCGCCATACAGCGCCGAGGTGTTCAGGGCCACCGAGGCCGAGGCCAGGGGCGGCGCCAGGGCGACCAGCCGCGCCTGCTGGGCCGAGTTGGTCGAAAAGCAGCCCAGGGCCCAGGGAATGCTCACCAGGGCCGACAGCATCAGCGTGGCGCCCAGCGGCCAGGCCAGCAGGCTGATGGCGATGGCGCCCAGGCCCAGCAGCACGGCGCGGTCGGGACCCAGGTGGCCGATGTAACGCATCATCAGCACATTGCCCAGCAGCCCGAAACTGCCAAACGCCAGGAACAGCAGGCTCAGCTCTCCCGGCGTCGCGGCCAGCCGCTGGTGCCAGTACGGGGCGAAGTACGAGAACACCACGAACTGGCCCGCAGCCGACAGCACTGTCACCGCCACGCACAGCATCAGCGCCCGGGAGCGAAAGGTCTCCGCCCATGCGGCGCGAGACAGTGCGGGCGGGCGGATGCCATCGGGCAGCGTCTTCCACACCCAGGCCGCGCCCCCGACGCTCATGACGGCGACCAGCCAGAAGGCGTAGCGCCAGCCCAGGGTGCCCCCCACGTAGGACGCCATGGGCATGCCCAGCACCGACGCGACCGACCAGCCCAGGAAGATGAAGGTGATGGCCCGTCCGCGCTGCTCCAGTGGCACCAGCAGCCCCAGGCTGGCCGCTGCCTGGGGGGTGAAAACGGCCGGAGCCACCACCGCCAGGACCCGCAGGGGCAACAAGGTCGCCATCGAGTCGGCCAGGGTGCAGGCCACATGCAGTAAGCCGTACCAGAGCAGCGACAGCGCCAGCAACCGGCGCCGGTCCCAACCGGCCACTACGGCCGCGAACAGCGGCGCGCAGACCGCCATCATGAAGGCGCCGGCCGAGATCAGCTGGCCGGCGGTGGCGGGGCTGACCCGCAGCGAATTGCTGAGTTCGTTGAGCGTGCCGGGCACGACCATCACCCCGGTGCCGATCACGAAATTGCCAAACAGCAGCGGCCAGAGCACCGCCGGCAGGGCCGGGCGCGCCGGCGTCATCAGCGCGCAACCTGCAAGGCGGCGGGGTTCACGACATGCGTCGGCGTGCCCTTGATGAAGTTCACCACGTTGTCGAAGGCGACGCCGAAGTACAGCTCGTAGGAGTCCTGCTCGACATAGCCGATGTGCGGCGTGCAGATGCAGTTTTCCAGGCGCAGCAGGGCGTGGCCTTGGAGGATGGGTTCGGTCTCGAAGACATCGATCGCCGCTATCCCCGGACGGCCGCGGTTGAGGGCCGCGATGAGGGCGTCGGGCTCGACCAGCTCGGCGCGCGAGGTGTTGACGAACAGCGCAGTGGGCTTCATGCGGCTGAGGTCTTCGAGGCGCACGATGCCTTCGGTCTCTGGATTGAGCCGCAGGTGCAGGCTGAGGATGTCGCACTGCTCGAAGAAGGCGTCGCGGGTGGCGGCGATCTCGTAGCCGTCGGTCAGGGCCTTCTGGCGCGATTCCTCTCGGCCCCAGATCACCACCCGCATGCCGAAGGCCTTGCCGTAGCCCGCCACCAGCTGGCCGATGCGGCCATAGCCCCAGATGCCCAGGGTGCGGCCCCGTAGCACGGTTCCCAGCCCGAAGTTGGGCGGCATGGAGGCTGACTTCAGGCCCGATTGCTGCCAGGCGCCGTGCTTGAGCGTGCCGATGTACTGCGGCAGGCGCCGGGATGCGGCCATGACCAGGGCCCAGGTGAGCTCGGCCGGCGCAATGGGCGAGCCCACGCCTTCGGTGACCACGATGCCGCGCTCGGTGCAGGCCTGTACATCGACATGCGGGCCGATGCGCCCGGTCTGCGCGATCATCTTCAGGCGCGGCAATTTTTCGATCAGTTGCCGCGAGAGGTGGGTTCGCTCACGAATCAGGACGATCACGTCCGCGTCGCGCAGGCGCACCGAAAGCTGGCCGATGCCCTTGACGGTGTTGGTGTAGACCTTGGCTGGGTAGGCTTCGAGCTTGCTGGCGCAATGCAGCTTGCGGACCGTGTCCTGGTAATCGTCGAGGATCACAATGTTCATCAGCCAATTGTGCCTCGCCCCTGCGGGCTGGTCTGCACCCAAAGGGCAGGGGGCCGAGCGGAACTGGGAGGACCTCGCGCGCTTCACCCGTCCCCGAGTTGCCCCCCGCCTCTTAACGGTGGGTTTCGAGTGCGGCCAACCGGTCCAGTTCTGCGCAGACGTCCGCCATGCGACCGGAGATGACCATTCGTCCTGCGCCCAGGCCGCTGGCGCGGCCCTCAACGACGCGGACCACGCGTAGCGTCCGCTGCGCAGACGGCAGCCGCTTGGGACCTTTCCAGTTGCGTACAGGCGCGTCGGCCGGCGCCGCGGCCAGGGCCACCGCCGGTGGCGGGACGCCTACGGGCTGCGGACGGGGCTGCAACCAAGCGCCCCGCAGGACCTGGGCCCGGTCAAACAGGTGTGCAAACAGGGGAAGTGCGAATGCCATGTGGGACTCCTTGAAAAGCGAGGGTTTCAACACAGGCAGGATTTCAGGGAAACGGAGCGGCACAGGGTGATGGCTCCACGCCATACGCCCGCCACCTGGGGCTGCTCCGTGTACGGGTGCTACATGAGCATGGTGTTGCGGATCAGGCCCACCGCGAGGCCTTCGATCTCGAAGGGTTCGCCGGGCTCGACCACGATGGTGGGGTAGTCCGGGTTTTCGGCGTGGAGTTCGATCAGGTGCTTGTTGCGGCGAAAGCGCTTGACGGTGACGTCGTCGCCCAGGCGGGCCACCACGATCTGGCCGTTCTTGGCGTCCTTGGTGGCCTGCACGGCCAGCAGGTCGCCGTCCATGATGCCGGCATCGCGCATGGACATGCCGCGCACCTTCAGCAGGTAGTCGGGCTTGCGCTGAAAGAGGCTGCTCTCCACGTAGTAGGTCTGGTCCACATGCTCCTGCGCCAGAATCGGCGAGCCTGCGGCGACCCGACCGATCAGGGGCAACGCCAGTTGGGCCAGGCTTTGCAGGGGCAGGGAGAACTGCTTGACCCGGGATTCATTGATGGAGCGCAGCGCTTCGCCGCGCAAGCGGATGCCGCGCGAGGTGCCGCTGACCAGTTCGATCACGCCCTTGCGGGCCAGGGCCTGCAGGTGCTCTTCGGCTGCGTTGGGCGACTTGAAGCCCAGTTCGGCCGCGATCTCGGCCCGTGTCGGGGGCGCTCCGGTTCGGGCGATAGCGCTTTGGATCAGGTCCAGAATCTGTTGCTGGCGGGCCGTGAGCTTGGGGGTTTCGATCATGCGGGCTCTCCTGGGTCAATCCACGGGCGTGCGTGCGGTAGAGGCGTTACAGGTACAAGGGTGGGTGCGCGGTGGGGATGGCTACTGTTTCAATATCCAGTAACTGTATTTTTAACCAGCTTTTCAGGAAATGCAAGTGGTGCATGAAAAAATCGTGGTGCTGGGCACAGGGGGCACCATTGCCGGCACGTCCGCTTCGCCGGGCAACCATCTGGCCTACACCAGCGCCCAGCTGGGCGTCGAGCAGCTGGTGCAGGGCCTGGCACCCGCCGGCGGGTTGCGCGTGCAGACCGAGCAGGTTGCGCAGGTCGACAGCAAGGACATGGACGAGTCCATCTGGCAGCGGCTGGCGGCGCGTTGCGCCCACTGGCTGGCCCAGCCCGACGTGGCCGGCATCGTGATCACCCACGGCACCGACACCCTGGAGGAAACGGCCTTCTTCCTGGACCGCGTGCTGGCGACCGCCAAGCCGGTGGTCCTGACCTGCGCGATGCGTCCGGCCGACGCCCTGGTGCCGGATGGTCCGCAGAACCTGCAGGATGCGATCGCGGTGGCCGCATCCCCGGGCGTTCGGGGCGTCGTCGCCGTCTGCGCGGGTGTGGTGCATGCCGCCCGCGACGTCGCCAAGACACACCCTTATCGTCTGGATGCCTACACCTCCGGCGAAGCCGGCCCGGTGGGCGTGGTCGAAGAGGGGCGCCTGCGCGCCCTGCGTGAATGGCCGGCGCCGCAGGCCCCGGCGGCTGCGGCGCGCTACGCGCGGGCCGTCGCGCGGGCCACGCGCTGGCCCCGGGTGGAGATCGTGCTCAATCACGCCGGGGCACGTGGCGCCCTGGTGCAGGCCGTGGTGGCCCAGGGCGTGGACGGGCTGGTGGCCGCGGGCACCGGCAATGGCACGCTCAGCGCCCCGCTGCACGAGGCACTGCTGCAGGCGCGCGCCCAGGGTGTGGCCGTGGTGCGCGCCACCCGTTGCGCCCAGGGGCGGGTCCTTCCCCATGCCGGTGACGTGCTGCCGGATTCGGACGGCCTGTCCCCGGTCAAGGCGCGCGTGGCGCTGATGCTGGACCTGCTGGCCAGCGGGGCCACCTGAGGCCGGTCCGATGTTCGCTACCCTTCAAGCCCACCCCTGGGCCTACCCGGTCTTGGAGATGGTGCACATCGCCGGGATCGCGCTGCTCCTGGGCAATCTCGTGACGCTGGAGCTTCGGGTGTTGGGCTGGGGCGCGGCCCTGCCTGTCGAGCCGCTGGCCCGCCTGAGCCTGTCGCTGGCTCTGGGGGGGTTCGCGATGGCTGCCGCCTCGGGCCTGCTGATGTTCGCGACCCAGCCCGCCGAGCTCCTGGCCAATCGCGCCTTCACCCTCAAGATGCTGCTGCTGTTCCTGGCGGGCTGCAATGCGGCGTGGTTCCATGCGCGCGGCTCGCTGCAGCGCCTGGACGGCCCGGCCCGCCTGTCGATGCTGTTCTCCACCTTCGTCTGGCTGGCGGTCATCGCCTGCGGCCGGTGGATTGCGTACCAGTGAGCGTCGCCGTTTTCCATTCTTCACCCTGACCGAGGAGCTTCATGATGCAACGCCGCCTTTTTCTCATGGGTTCGCTGGGCGCGCCTGGTTTCGCGCTGGCCCATCACGGCTGGAGCAGTTTCGACCAGAACCGCCCGATCTGGCTCGAGGGCCGGGTCACCCAGGTGCGCTGGCGCAATCCGCACGCCGAGCTGGAACTTGAGGTCCCCGTCACCCTGAGGCTGCCCGCGGACCTGGCCTCGCGCGCCCTGCCGGCCCAGGCTGCCGCGGTCGATGGCAAGGCGCTGCTGGCGCGGGCGGTCGTGCCGGCCCGCAAGGACCGTCGCTGGGAGGTGGAGCTGGCGCCCCTGACCCGTCTGCAGGCCTGGCAAGTCCAACCCCTGGAGATCGGCGCAGCGATGGGGGTCCTGGGTTTCACGTTCCAGGGCGAGAAGGGCGACCCGGTGCTGCGCGCCGAGTACCTGTTCGTCGGCGGCAAGGCCTACGGCCTGCGCTCGGGACCGGCCTGACCTGCGGCGTGCTGCCGCAGCGGGTTCAGGCGGCCAGTGCCGCGAAGGCGCGCTGGGTGATCTCGTCCACCGAGCCCGTGCCGCCGATGGCGCGGTAGCGGGGCGCCGAAGCCGGGTCGCTTCGGGCCCAGGCGGCGTAGTAGTCCACCAGGGGGCGTGTCTGCGAGGCATAAACCTCCAGACGCTTCTTGACGGTGTCTTCCTTGTCGTCGTCTCGCTGGATCAGCGGCTCGCCGGTCACGTCGTCCACGCCGGCCACCTTGGGCGGATTGAACTTGACGTGGTAGCTGCGCCCCGAAGCCGGGTGGGAGCGTCGGCCACTCATGCGCTCGATGATGGCCTCGAAGGGCACGTCGATCTCGAGCACGTAATCGAGCTTCACGCCGGCCTCGCGCATGGCCTCGGCCTGCGGAATGGTGCGCGGAAAGCCGTCGAACAGGAAGCCCCTGGAGCAATCGGGCTGGGTCAGGCGTTCTTTGACCAGTCCGATGATGATGTCGTCACCCACCAGCGCACCCGAGTCCATCACTTTCTTGGCCGCCAGGCCCAGCGGGGTGCCCGCCTTGACGGCGGCGCGAAGCATGTCACCCGTGGAGATTTGCGGGATGCCGTATTTCTGGCAGATGAAGGCGGCTTGGGTGCCTTTGCCCGCGCCAGGCGCGCCCAGCAGAATGAGTCTCATGGATGTCCTCGGAAACGGTGTATGCGGCCTGCCGCCCTGGCGATCGGCTCGTGCGCTGCAGCGCATCTGCGCATGAGGATAGCACGCGCCCCTGCGCGCAGGTTCAGGTCCGGCGGGCCAGGATGTCCCGCACCTGCGCGAGGTCCTCGGGGGTGTCCACACCCGGCCCTGGCGCCTGGGCTGCCAGGTGCACCGCGATGCGGTGGCCGTGCCAGAGGGCGCGCAGTTGCTCGAGCGACTCGACCTGTTCGAGCGGCGCGGGCGCCAGCCGGGGAAAGGCCTTCAGGAACCCCGCGCGGTAGCTGTAGAGGCCGATGTGGCGCAGCGGGCGGGGCTCGGGCAGGCGCGCGATGGATGTGGTGCCCGCGCCGTAACCGTCGCGCCACCACGGGATGGGCGCACGGCTGAAATACAGCGCCAGGCCGCGCGCATCGGTCACCACTTTGACCACGTTGGGGTTGCGCGCCTGCTCGGGATCTTCGATTGCATGGGCCGCCGTGCCCATGCTCGCCTCAGGGTGCCGGTCCAGGAGCGCCGCGACTGCATCCATCAGGGCGGGATCGATCAGGGGTTCGTCGCCCTGCACGTTGACCACCGTGTGCGCGTCGGGCAGTTGCAGCAGCTCGCAGGCCTGCGCCAGCCGGTCGGAGCCAGACGGGTGGTCAGCGCGCGTCATCACGCTGCGCACGCCATGTTCGGCGCAGGCCCTTGCGATGGCCTCGCTGTCGGTGGCCACCACGACCTGCGCCGCGGCCGATGCACGGGCACGCTCGGCCACGCGAACCACCATGGGCTTGCCGCCGATGTCGGCCAGGGGCTTGTCGGGAAGGCGTGTGGACGCCAGACGCGCCGGGATCAGGACCGTGAAGGCCGCTGGCGTGTCCCGAACGGTCATGCCAGCGGGGTGCGCGCAGGCAGGCGCTCGAGTTCCTCGTCGGAGAGCGTGCGGGCTTCGTCCTCGAGCAGTACCGGGATGCCATCGCGCACGGGATAGGCCAGGCGCGCGCTGCGCGAAAGGAGTTCCTGTCGTTGGCGGTCGAAGTCCAGGGGGCCCTTGGTCACCGGGCAGACCAGCAATTCAAGCAGTTTCGGATCCATCGGTCGATGATAGCTTCGCTGCCAGCAGGCGGTCGAACGCGACCCAGAAGGCCGGGTCGATCTCCACCTGCAGCGGCACGGCCCAGGCATCGGGACGTTGGCGCCACAGCTTGACCGCGTCCTTCTCGGTGCACACGCAGGCCATGCCGGCCGGCAGGCCCACCGGGTGCGTGTCGAAGTCGTGGTGGTCGGCCAGCGCGCAGGTGTGCACTGGCGTCAGGCCCGCGGCGCGCAGCATGTCGAAAAAAGCCTCGGGCTGGGCGATTCCCGCGACGGCGGCCAGCGGCTCGCGCGCGAGGTCGGCCAGCGCACGGCGTGTGCCATCGGCCCGCACCGCCTCGCCGGCCAGGCGCCGCCCGATGTCAAACCCTGGGATGTGACCCGCAGCCGCGGGCCTGAGCACCAGGTCGGCGTGGCGCGGCCAGGGTTCGCGCAGGGGCCCGGCCGGCAGCAGCCAGCCGTTGCCCGTTCCCCGCGCGTCGAACACGCACACCTCGAGGTCCCGGGCCAGCGCCGGATGCTGCAGGCCGTCGTCGCAGACCAGCACCTGCACCTGCGGGTGCCGAGCCAGCAGCAGCTGGCCCGCCTGCGCGCGATGGGCCCCGACCACCACCGGCACCCGGCAGCGCCTGGCGATCAGCAGGGGCTCGTCCCCCGTCAGCTGCGCGTCGATGTCCTCGGGCCGGACCTCGCGGTACGCTGCCTCGCCGCGGCGCCCGTAGCCGCGCGAGATCACGCCCGGCCGCAGCCCCCGGGCCTTCAGGTGTTCAACCAATGCGATCACCACCGGGGTCTTGCCCGCGCCGCCCGCCACCACATTGCCCACCACGACCACCGGTACCGTCAGGCGCCGGGCGCGCCGCAGCCCGAGCCGATACAGCACTCGATGCGCGGCGGCCAGTGCGCCATAGATCCAGGAAACGGGCCGCAGGCTCCAGGCCAGCGCGCCGCGCCGCAGCCACGCCCGCTGCAGGGACACTAGGGTCTCCCGCCGGCGTTGCCCGAAGTCTGCGCGGCGAACGTGATCTGGCCCAGCCCGGAGCGCCGGGCCGCCTCCAGCACCGTCACCACCGACTGGTGAGGCGAGGCGGCATCGGCGCTGATGATCACGGTGATGTCCTTGTTGTTTCTGGTGGCCTCGGTCAGGGCGGCCGCCACCGCATCGACGCTGCGGCTGGACAGCGGGACGCGGTTGATCACGTAGCGGCCATCGGCGCTGACAGCCACGATCAGCTCGCGCGGGTGGTCGCGCGCGGCCTGGGCGTCGGCCACCGGCAGGCGCAGCTGCAGCTCGGTGAACTTGCTGTAGGTCGTGGACAGCATCAGGAAGATCAGGACCACGAGCAGCACGTCGATGAACGGGATCAGGTTGATCTCGGGTTCGGCCCGGGGACGGGGGCGGAAGTTCATCGGGTTGCCGGACTCAGGTGCGCAGGGTGACCAGGTGCCGCAGGAAGCGCTCGCTGGCCAGTTCCATCGTGAGCAAATAGCCGTCCACACGCGCGCGGAAATAGCGCCAGAACATCAGCGCCGGGATGGCCACGATCAGGCCGAAGGCGGTGTTGTACAGGGCGATGGAAATGCCTTGGGCCAGCTGGGCGGGATTGCCGCCCGTCGTCCCGCCGGGGGTCTGCGATCCGAAGATCTCGATCATGCCGATCACGGTTCCCAGCAGGCCCAGCAGCGGCGCGGCGGACGCGATCGTGCCCAATGCGCTCAAGTACCGCTCCAGCCGGTGTGCTACGGCCCGGCCGCTGGCCTCCATCACCGCGCGCAGTTGTGCCTCGGAGCTGCGCGGATCCGTGGCCAGTGCGCGCAGGCCGCTGGCCAGCACCTCGCCCAGGGCGCAGTTCTGCTCAAGCTGATGGACCACCTCAGGCGGCGGCAGCGAGTGCCGCGACACCGCCATGGCCTCGTCCAGCAGCTGGGGGGGGACCACCCGCTGGGACTTCAGGCTGAGGAAGCGTTCGATGATCAGCGCCAGGGCGACGATGGAGCAGGCAATCAGGGGCCAGATGGGCCATCCGGCGGCTTGTATGATCGAAAACAAGGTGGCGTCTCCGGCGCGGTTCAGGTCACCTGACAGGGCAGGTGACGGGCGATTATCAACGACGGCCTGCGGCCTGTAGGACGACCCGGCCCCGCGGTCGGAGGAATCTCACAAATCCTGTGGATAACTTTGTGCAGAACCCCTCACCCATGGGCCGCCAACCCGCGCCAGATCGTGAAGATTACAGATCGGTCACATTTTGAGCAGAAAAAAAGTTTTTGAAATCAACAACTTGCAACGAAAAATCGACATATCCGGACCTGACTACCAAATGATCACATCGCCTGCCCGGTCTGTGGACTACCCGGAACCCGATCGCCCGGCAACCCGCATGGTTGCTGATGCCTGAGGGCCAGAGCCCAGCGCCGGCGCGGCGCATCTGGCAAGTTGGCGCGCTATGCCGCGCCGTTGCTGACGCCCTGGATGCGCGTTTCAACCCGGTGACGGTACGCGGGGAGATTTCCGGCTTTTCCCGGGCCGCCAGCGGCCACTGCTACTTCAGCCTGAAGGACGCATCCGGGCAGATCCGCTGCGCGATGTTCCGCCGGTCGGCCGGGCTGCTCGACTTCAGCCCACGCGATGGCGACAGCGTGCAGGTGCAGGGACGGCTCGACGTCTACGACGCCCGCGGCGACCTGCAACTCATCGTCGAAAGCCTGCAGCGCGCCGGGCAGGGAACCCTGTTCGAGCAGTTCCTGCGCCTGAAGGAGCGGCTCGAGGCCGAAGGGCTGTTCGATCCGCAGCGCAAGCGCGCGCCGGTGGCCTTGCCGCGGGGACTGGGCCTGGTCACCTCGCTGGGCGCAGCCGCCCTGCACGATGTGGCCACCGCCTTGCGCCGGCGGCTGCCCCATGTGCCGGTGCTGCTGGCGCCGGCCGCAGTGCAGGGGCCGCAGGCGCCGGTTGAACTGATCCAGGCCTTGAAAGCCCTCTACGTACGCGCTGAAATCGGCGAGATCGACGCCATCCTGCTGGTGCGTGGCGGCGGCTCGCTGGAAGACCTCTGGGCTTTCAATGACGAAGCCCTGGCCCGCACACTCGTGCAAAGTCCGGTGCCCGTGGTCTGCGGCGTCGGCCACGAGACCGACTTCACCATCGCGGACTTCTGTTGCGACCTGCGTGCCCCCACGCCGACGGCGGCTGCTGAACTGGTGGCCCCGGCCCGCGAGGTGTGGATGGATGGGCTGGTCGCCTTGCAGGGGCGCTTGCAGCGTGCTTCGCGCCGCCATCTGGATGGCGCGGCGCAGCGGCTGGACACCGCGGCGGCCCGGCTGGGGCGGCCCTCGGGCCGCATCAGCGGCCAGCATCAGCGCCTGGAGCGGCAGGCGCAGCGCCTGCGCTACGCCGTACAGGCCCGACTGGCCCGCGAAACCGCCACGCAAGGGGCGACGCTACATGCGCTGCGGCGGGCGCCGCTGGCCCCGCTGGGCGCCGGCAGCCAGCGGCTGGATCGCGCGGCCGGGCGTCTGGGCGACCTCGATCCGCGCCGGGTGCTCGAGCGCGGTTACGCGCTGCTCACCCACCCCGACGGGACGGTGCTGGCCAGCGCTGCGCAGGCACGCCCCGGCCAGCCCCTGCAGGCGCGGCTGACCGATGGCAGGGTCGATCTGACCGTGGTCGCCTCGTTGCCGGATTAGTGCCTAGAATTCCGGGTGGTCCGCGCGATCGACTGCTGTCGTGCCGGTTTTCTCCCGCAAACCAATAAACCCAAGAGGAACTCCATGGAACACACCCTTCCCGCGCTGCCCTTTGCCATCGACTCGCTCGCCCCGCATTACTCCAAGGAGACGCTCGAGTACCACCACGGCAAGCATCACAACGCCTACGTGGTCAACCTCAACAACCTGCAGAAGGGCACCGAGTTCGAAGCCATGACCCTGGAGGACATCATCAAGAAATCCTCGGGCGGCATCTACAACAACGCAGCCCAGATCTGGAACCACACCTTCTTCTGGAACTGCATGAAGCCCGCCGGTGGCGGCGAACCCACCGGTGCCCTCGCGAGCACCATCACCGCCAAGTGGGGCAGTTACGCCGCCTTCCGCGAAGCCTTCGTGAAGTCGGCGGTCGGCAACTTCGGCTCGGGCTGGACGTGGCTGGTCAAGAAGTCCGACGGCTCGGTCGACATCGTCAACACCGGCGCGGCCGGCACCCCGCTGACCTCGGCCGACAAAGCCCTCCTGACGGTGGACGTGTGGGAGCACGCCTACTACATCGACTACCGCAACCTGCGCCAGAAGTTCGTCGAGACCTTCCTGGACAAGCTGGTGAACTGGGACTTCGCCCAGAAGAACTTCGCCTGAAAGCCCGCAGGCGCACAGCACGAGGGCCGCGATCGCGGCCCTTTTCTCTTGGGGGATGAACTGCGCCGGCGGGGGCCGCGCGGCGCTTAGCGCGTGAAGGGCTGGCCGGCCAGGCGTGCGCCCGCGCGCAGCCCTTTCTTCTCGAACCAACCCTGGTTCATCTCGAGCACGAAGCGCACCGGCCGCGCGGAGCAGTGCGACTCGGTGGACAGAGGCTTCATGTCGGCCAGGTTCACGATGGTGCCGTCGTCGGCGACGAAGGCCGCCGTGAGCGCGGAGGGCGTGTTCATCATCCAGAAGCACTGCGGCGCCGGTTGTTCGAAGACGAACAGCATGCCCTCGTGCTGGGGCATGTCACGCCGCCACATCAGGCCCTTGGCCCGTTGTTCGGGGGTGCTTGCCACCTGGGCATCGATCTGGTGCATACCGGCCGAGAGGCTGACCCGGGGCAGGTTCAATTGCGGCTGCTGGGCGAGCGACGCGGTGGCGCCAAAGGCCACTACGATGGCAATCAGGAATCTAGGCAAGGGCGTCATGGGTGGAATTGTCGTCCAATGAAAAATGCCTGCGCGAGGCAGGCATCGGCAGGGGCGCGCGCTGCGGTTCAGGAAGCGTCCGCCTTCTTGGCTTTCTTGGCCTTCTTGGCTTTCTTGGGTTTGGCGGTGTTCTTCTTTTCGGCCTTGGTGCCGGATGCGGCGGGTGCTGCTGGTGCCGCGGGGTTGGCCGGGCCAGCCGGCGCGCCCTGGGCGAAAGCGGAGGCGGCAAAGGCGGTGGCGATCAGGCCGGCGAGCAGTTTGTTCATGCGAAATCCTGGGAGCAAGGGAAGGCAGGAGGTAAAAAGCCCGCCTAAGCGGGCTTCAGTGATCGGTGTGAACCGATTACTTCTTGGCCGAAGCAGCCTTGGCAGCCGAAGCAGCGGGCTTGGCGGCCGAAGCAGAAGCCTTGGCCGGGGCAGCGGCGTGCGAGCCGGCGAAGGTGGAAGCGGCGAACAGCGAGGCGACCAGAGCAGCAAACAGGGTTTTCATGGTGTTTCCTTTGGGTTTATTCAAGGTTTTCCTGCAGGGGAACCGGCAGGTGACCTACTAACGCATTGAATTCCTGCCGGTTGACAGGCGGGCCGATTTTCGTGCAAAGCGAGGCACGTCCGGCCTCGGGTGACGCCTCGGCGACACCCGATGATCCCCGCTAGAATGCTGGGTTGCTCGCTCTTTCGGACCTGAAGTTAGTAGGTTCTTGTTCCTTTCCGGAGACGTTTTCCCCATGTACCAGCACATCAAGGTGCCCGCCCAGGGCCAGAAAATCTCGGTTAACCCCGACATGTCGCTCAATGTTCCGGATGAGCCCATCATCCCCTACATCGAGGGTGACGGCACTGGGCTGG
>JBEGVR010000278.1:0-9830 GCA_041178265.1 Pseudomonadota bacterium
GGAGAAGATGCCGCAGAACGCTGCGGGGATGCGCAGCGAGCCGCCGCCATCGGAGCCCAGCGAGATCGGCACGGTGCCGGCCGCCACGGCAGCGGCCGAACCGGAACTCGAGCCCCCTGCCGTTCTTGTGGTGTCCCAGGGGTTGCGGGTGACGCCGTACGCGGGGGAATTGGATGAAGCCTTCCAACCCGAGTCGGGCGTGGTGTTCTTGCCCACCATGATGGCGCCAGCGGCGACCATGCGCTCGACGGCGGGTGAGGTCTCCTGGGGAATGTCGTGTTCATAGAGGAGGCTGCCGCGGCGCGTGCGCACGCCCTTCGTGAGGAACAGGTCCTTGGCGCCGAACGGCACGCCATGCAGGGGGCCGCGCCATGCCCCTTGGAGGGCCTCTTTCTCCAGCTGGCGGGCCTGTGCCATGGCTTCGTCGCGCAGCACCTCGCACCAGGCGTTGATGCGGCCGTCCGTGGCGTCGATCGCATCCAGGGCTGCACCCACGAGTTCGACCGGTGACAGGGACCGATCGCGTACGCGAGCAGCCGCCTCCCACGCCGTCATCACGGCGTACTCGCGTAGCTGCATCAGTGTCTATCTCCAGAGGCGGCGCGGGCGCTGGGGTGCGCGTCGTGAGGGCGGGCCGCCTGTTTTTATGCAAGGACTGTAAGCTCAACCGTACGAGCTGGTCAAGGTGGAAGCGGGTTGCGTGTCGCTGAGAGCGCACGGGTCGTTAAACGGGGGCTGCGCGCTTCGCATCGGAGTGGCCCCTGGGGCTTAAGGGAAGACCCTGATCGTGTGTGCTGGGCACTGTCGCCGGCCCTTGCCGCTTCAGCACTTAGAGGCTAGCCGTGCAGGTTGTCCGCCTTGTGCGGCCGAAAACCCGCTGTTAAGGTGATTCGGCATTACCTTCCTGCGCCATGTTCTACAACCCCCAGACCGAACGCTCCGGCCTGCCGTTCAATCCCTTCAAATCGTGCTGCGTGCCTCGCCCCATCGGATGGATTTCCACGGTGAGCCAGGAGGGGGTGCACAACCTCGCCCCCTACAGCCAGTTCCAGAACCTCACCTGGGACCCTCCCACCGTCATGGTGGCTGTCAACGGGCGCGAGGACGGCTCGCTCAAGGACACGGCAGCCAACATCCTGGCGACCGGCGAGTTCGTCTGGAACATGGCGACCTGGGACCTGCGCGAATGGGTGGTGGGCAGCTCGCGCGATTTTCCGCCGCAGACCGACGAATTCGAGGCTCTGAATATCGACTGGCTGCCGTCGAAGCAGGTGAAGCCCCGGCGCGTGGCCGCCTCGCCCGTGCACTTCGAGTGCCGCCTCACCCAGACCCTGAAGGTGCCAGGCAACACGCCCGACGCTGGCGCCTGGCTGCTGGTGGGCCAAGTCGTGGGCCTGCACATCGCCGACGACGCCCTCACGCCTGATGGCCGGCTGGACATCGCCCGCCTCAAGCCGCTGGCCCGACTCGGATACCGCGACTACACCTATGTGGAAAGGCTCTTCGAGCTGAGCGAGTTCACCGGCCGTGATGCGGCCAGCATCCCGCACCTGCACGAGCTGTCGGTGCCCCCTGCAACCCCTGGAGCCTGAACGCCATGCCCCTCGTCCTTCATCCGTCCCGCCGTGGCCTGCTCGGCGCCGCCTGCACCCTGGCCATCGCCCTGGCCACCCCGTTGGCTACGGCGCAATCGGCCGCCTGGCCCGACAAGCCGGTGCGCATCATCGTGCCGACCGCCGCCGGTTCGGGGTCCGACCTGATCACGCGGGCCCTGGCGCAAAAGCTCTCCGAAATCTGGAAGCAGCCCGTGAATGTGGACAACCGCGCGGGCGCCTCCGGGATCATCGGCGTGGAAGCCGTGGTGCGCGCGCCGGCCGACGGGTACACGCTGCTCCTGTCCTCCGCCTCGCCGGTCACGATCAACCCGATGATCTTTCGCAAGTTGCCGCACGATCCAGCGAAATCGCTCGCGCCGATCTCACTGGTCGGCATCGGGCCGGCCGCACTCCTGATCAACGCACAGACGCCCGCGGCCAACCTCAAGGAATTCGTGGCCCTGGCCAAAGCCAGGCCGAAACAATTGAGCTACGGCTCCTTTGGCCTGGGCACCGGCGGGCACTTGGGTTTTGAAGCCTTCAACCAGGCGGCCGGCATCGAGATGATCCATGTGGCCTACAAGGGCACGGCACCGGCCGTGACGGACCTCCTGGGCGGACAGGTGTCGGCGGTGCTCACCGACCTGGCCACCGCGCAGGTCCACATCAAGAGCGGCAAGCTGCGAGCCCTGGCGATCAATGGGCCCTTGCGCTCGCCGCTGTTGCCGGAGGTACCCACCTTCACCGAGCAGGGCTATGCCGGCGTGGAGGGCACCTACGCGCGTTTCGCGCTGTTCGCGCCCACCGGCACCCCGGAGGCCATCATCCAGAGGGTCTCGGCCGATACCGTGAGCGCGCTGCGCGCTCCGGACGTGGTCGACCGCTTCACCACTCTGGGCTACAGCCTCGCGGGCAGCACGCCGGCGCAACTGGCCGACAGCCTCAAGGACGATGCGCAGCGCTGGCGCAAGGTGATCACCGCGCTGGGCGGCCTGAGCCTGGATTGAAAGGGCAGGGGTGCAGGCGGTTTTGAACCTGGAGCGGTGCCGACCCTAGCTTTTGTACCCGCCCCCATCGCGATCGAGCAGGCGCAAGAGGGCGGTCCATTCGCGGTCCAGGTGCACCGTGTCCAGGTCGGCGTAGTCGTCGTGCTGCCTGGCGGTGTGTTCGCACACCTGGGGTGACGGCAGGGTGACCTTCTGCCCCATCGACAGCGTCTTGACCTGGATCTCGCACGCGCGATGGAGATAGAACATCCGGGTAAACGCCTCGGCCACCGAGCGGCCGACGGTCAGCAGGCCATGATTGCGCAGGATCAGGTAATGCGCGTCGCCCAGGCACTGGACGATGCGTGACCGTTCATCCAGGTCCAGCGAGATTCCCTCGTAGTCGTGATAGCGCACGCGGTTGTAGAACTGCATGCTGATTTGATTGAGCGGCAGAAGCCCGCACTCCAGGGCCGCCACGGCCATGCCCGCGTCCGTGTGCAGGTGCACCACGCATTCGACGTTGTGCCGCGCCATGTGCAGCGCACTGTGGATCGTGAACCCCGCGGCATTCACCTCGAAACGTCCATCGTCCGCCGGACGGCCTTCTACATCGATGCGCACCAGGGAAGACGCCGTGATCTCCTCGAAGAACCACCCGTGCGGGTTGATCAGGAACTGGTCTGTCGTGCCCGGCACGCGGGCCGACAGGTGGGTGTAGATCAAATCCGTCAGCCCGAATTTCGCGGCAAGCCGATAGGCCGCAGCCAGTTGCACGCGGGTGTTCCATTCGTCCTCGCCGATGTTGCGAGGCTTGCGGTTGATGTGCGGATCGGTGGTGGAGATCATGGGAACCTCATGGTATTCACCTGGTGCATATTGCCCTGTATACAGATGAGCATTATGATGCCTCCACACCCTGCTCCCAGTCCCCATGAGCTCCATCCGACGCATTGACCAGAACGACCGACGCAGCCGCGCCGTGATTCATGACCGCCTGATCTGTCTGGCGGGCCAGGTGGCCAACGACCTGTCAGGCGACATCCGCCAGCAGGCCCGCGAGGCCTTCGCCAAGGTCGACGACCTGCTGGCGCAGGCGGGCAGCGACAAGACGCGCGTGCTGAACGTGACCATCTGGCTGGCTGATGTGGCCGACTACGACGCGTTCAACGCCGTGTGGGACGCGTGGGTGGTGCAGGGGCAGACGCCGGCGCGGGCCTGCGCGCAGGTGAAGTTTCCGGACCCCCGGGTTCGTGTCGAACTGCTTGTGACCGCCGCTGGCGGCGCAGCCTGATCGGTATGGCCCTGGCCCCCACGGACCCCAGCGCGCAGGCCGTCGCAGAGCGGATCGCCGACCGGGCGTATTCCGAGCTCAAGGCGATGCTCCTGGACTACACGCTCAAGCCCGGCGAGCGGATCAACGAGATCGAACTGGCGCGCCGCATCGGTGTGAGCCGCACGCCGCTGCGCGAAGCGCTCAATCGGCTCAACACCGAGAGCCTGCTGCGGTTCGCCCCCGGCAAGGGTTATTTCTGCCGCGACCTGGACGTGCACGAGACCTTCCAGCTTTACGAGCTGCGCAAGGCGATCGAGATCGCGGCGGTGCGTCTGGCCGTCGTGCGCGCGCGCGACGAAGAAATCGACGCGCTGGAGGCCTTTCTGCAGCAAACCGGCCCGGACGCTGGCGAGTTCAGCTTCGAGCAGCAGGTCGAATACGACGAGGCTTTCCACACCAGCCTGTTGGCGATGTGCGGCAACGCGGAGATGCTGCGCGTGCTGGTGAACGTCAATGAGCGAATCCGATTCGTGCGTCTGATCGCCATGGGGCGGATGGACCGCCGGCATACGCAGGCGGAGCACATGAAACTGGTGCAGTCCCTGCGTGCGCGTGACGAGCCCGCCTGCGTCGCCTTTCTGGAAAAACACATCGACCGCCGGCTTGACCAGATCACGGCTGATCTCAAGCAGGGGTATGTCCGCATCTACATGCCGGACGCCGCCTGACACCCATTCAACCCTGAAGTCCCGAGATGACCCGCAAGCTCCCTTCCCCAGAAAACCTCACCCTCTGCTTCGCGCATCCCGCCTACCGCATGCAGGAGCGCTTTGCGCTGCGCAAGACCGGCATCAAGTCCTTCGAGGTGCGCACCCTGGACGAGCTCAAGGCGCGCATCGGCGAAGCCGATGTCCTGTCCGTCTCCGGCTTCTGGCGTAATGAGTTCATTCCACTGGCCCCGAGACTGGGGTTCATCCAGTCGATCAGCGCCGGCACCGACCAGTATTCCCGCGAGTTGCTGGGCCAGGCGGGGATCCGTGTTGCCAGCGCGCAGGGCTCCAACGAGCGCGCCGTCGCGGAGCACGCGATCGCCCTGATCCTGGCCATGGCCCGCAAGCTGCCGATGGCGCGTGACAACCAGACGGCGCGCCAATGGCGCGGCCTCATCTCGGAAATCCCCAAGCGTGAAGACGAACTGGGCGGCAAGACCCTGGTCATCGTCGGCATGGGCCGCATCGGATCGCGCCTGGCCACGCTGGCCAAGGCCTTCGACATGCATGTGATCGGCGTCAAGCGGGATGTCACCCAGGGCGCTCAAGCCGCGCACCGCGTCGTGGCGCAGGCGGACCTGATCGAGGTGCTGCCCCGGGCGGACTTCGTCGCGCTGACCTGCAGCCTCAATCCCTCGACGGAAAACCTCATGAACGCACAGACCCTGGCCGCCATGAAACCCTCTGCCTACCTGATCAACGTGGCGCGCGGCAAGGTGGTGCATGAGCCCGCCGTCATCGGGGCCTTGCGCGCGGGCGTGATCGCCGGCGCCGCGCTGGACACCGCGTGGGAAGAACCGCTTCCCGAGAGTTCGCCCCTGTGGGCCGCGCCCAACGTCTTCATCACGCCACACACGGCCGGCGAGACGCAGAAATACGAAGACAACGTGCTGGACCTGCTGATGGAGAACCTGGGGCGTCTGGGGCGAGGCGAATCCCGGCTCCAGAACGAGTTCGTCTGAAGTAGCCCAAACTGTTCATGGCGTACCGCGCCTAGGAGTGACCGATGAAAAAGCGTTTCCTTCTTTCCATTCTGGGTGGGGCCCTCCTGTCTGCCGCGGGTCTTGTCCCTGTGCACGCGCAGGAGTACCCGTCCAAGCCGATCCAGTTCGTCGTGATGTACCCGCCGGGGGGCGCTTCGGACGTGGTGGCGCGCGTCATCGGACAAAAGCTCACGGATGCCTTCAAGCAGTCGGTCGTCATCGAGAACCGCGCAGGCGCCAACGGGCTGATTGCGATGCAGCACGTTGCCAAGACGCCTGCCGACGGACACACCCTGCTGATGGGCAACGTCGGGCCGAATGCGATCAATGCCAGCATCTACAAGATGCCGCTGGACCCGGCCAAGGAGTTCGCACCGGTCACCCTGACCAACCTCGTGCCGCTGATGCTTGTCGTCAATGCCAATGCGGGGGTGAGCTCGGTCGAGGAGCTGATTGCCAAGGTGAAGGCCAATCCCGCGAGGTTCTCCTATGGCACCGGTGGCACGGGCACAGCCGGCCATTTCGCCATGGAGCTGTTCATGATGAATGCCGGCATCAAGATGGAGCGTGTGAGCTACAAGGGCGACGGGCTCGCGCTCAACGACATGATCGGCGGGCATATCCAGGCGATGTTCACCACTGGTGCGTCGGCGTTGCAGCATGTGCAGGCCGGCCGGCTCAAGGTGCTCGCGGTCGGCACCAAGACCCGGCTGCCGCACCTGCCCAATGTGCCGACGGTGTCGGAGCTGGGTCAGCCCGGCTTCGAGGCTGTGTCCTGGGGCGGCGTGCTGGTGCCCGCGGGCACGCCCAAGCCGGTGATCGCCAAGCTCAATGCCGAGATCAATCGGCTCCTGAAGATGCCGGACGTGCGCGAGCAGCTGGCCAAGACGGGATCCGAAGTGGCGGGCGGCACGCCCGAGGAGTTTGAAAAATACATTGCGTTCGAGACCGCCAAATGGGCCAACGTCGCCCGGGTGGCGAACATCAAGGGCGAGTGAATGACCGAGGTGATGCGCTGGATCGACCTGCGTAGCGATACCGTCACGCGGCCCTCCAAGGCCATGCTGGCGGCGATGCAGGCCGCCGAAGTCGGCGACGACGACTATGGCGAGGATCCGACCGTTAATCGTCTGCAGGCGGTGGTGGCCGAGCGGCTTGGCAAGGAGGCAGCTCTCTTCGTGCCTTCGGGGACCCAAAGCAACCTGATCGCCCTGATGACGCATTGCGAGCGGGGCGACGAATACATCGCCGGCCAGGAGGCGCATGCCTATCGCTTTGAAGGGGGTGGGGCGGCGGTGCTCGGAAGCATCCAGCCGCAACCGCTAGCCAATCAGCCCGATGGCACGATTTCGCTTTCAGACATGGAAGCGGCGATCAAACCCGTCGACAAGCACTTCGCGCGTACGCGCCTGATAGCCCTGGAAAACACGATCAGCGGGCGCGTGTTGCCGCCGCCTTATGTGCGGCAGGTGATCGAATTTGCGCGTGCGCGCCAGCTGGTCACCCATCTGGATGGCGCGCGCCTTTGCAATGCCGCAGTCAAGCAAGGCCGGCCGCTGGCCGAGATGGCGGCGGGTTTTGACAGCGTCTCCTTGTGCCTTTCCAAGGGGCTGGGCGCGCCCGTGGGCTCGGTGCTGTGCGCCAGCAAACCTTTCATCGAGCGCGCGACGCGCTGGCGCAAGATGCTGGGCGGTCAGATGCGGCAGGCGGGGGTGCTGGCGGCTGGGGGCCTTCATGCATTTCTGAACAACGTCGATCGCCTCCAGGAAGATCATGTCCATGCCGCGGAACTGGCCATGCAGATGGAGAAGATCGGATTTGCGATCACGCACCCGCAGACCAACATCTTCTACGCGGACGTTGCAGCGGACGAATGCGGGGCGCTGGCCAGCTTTCTCAGGCAGCGCGGCATCCTGATGCGTGTGACGCCACGCATGCGGGTGGTGCTGCACCTGGATGTGTCACCCGCCGACGTGGTCAGCGTGGTGGATGCGCTGCGGGCCTACCGCGGGGCTTGAATCGGGGCTGCATGCCCTTGCTCTGGCTTCATCGTGGCGGATGAATCCAAAACATCTGATGCTTGTTCGAACTTAAAAGCCAAATTCCCTTACAAAGGATTTGAGCATGCGTTGCTGAAACAAAAGAAGGGTTCCAAAACTGTCGCCCTCGATGAACACCGACCCGCGCGCGACACGAGGAATTTGAGTGACCTCGTCCGGCTCAATCTCAATTCGGTACCTGGATTCACGAAGCAACTCTTCGCCATTGGCGCCAGAATCAACGGGAAGGGGGCCGCCATGCTTGGATGCCAACAGTGCTGAAGGTACGGTTCTTATGGCAGCGGTATCGATGGCTGTTACCTTTCCAAATACGGGCGCTCTATTGGGATCATCAGGGTAAAAGATGGCACGAGCGCCGGTGCGAAGCTGGTAAATACTACTTTCATCAACGTAAGCGTGAATGATCGCCTGATTTTCCGAAACAACACGCATCAGCATTTCGCGAGAGCGAACCCAGCGCCCGGATGCCGTATTTGGCAAAACATCCCGCACAACACCGGCACCAGGCGCCCGCAATCGCAGCAAATCAGACTCACGCAAAGACAGCCTTGCTGAGCCCTCTGCGCCAGCAAGCTGGCTCTGCAGGGCATTGGTCCGCTCGCGCGACTGAGAGTTTGCTGCCGTGCGCTGCAATTCCTCAAACAAGGCATTTCGAGAAATTTCAGCTGTATTCAATCTGAGGACCGCCTCGGGGGACAGCAAAACGATAAGCTCTTCGCCTTCATTGACTTGCTGACCATTCGCAGTCTTCAATTCCGTCAAATAACTGGCAAATGGAGCCTGGATGTAATATTCATCCCTTGCGGTCATCAGGGCGGGTGATCGCACCGATGTGGCCAAAATCCAGATCCAGGAACAGAAAAGTCCCAAAGCAATCAAAGAAAAAAGGGCAAGCCATTTCGGACGCAATTCCGACATCCGCGATTTCAGAGCTACCATTTCGATATAAATGGGTCGAATGACGAACCAGCCAAGTTCGACGATCATCAACACGATGCCCAGTAATTTAAAGAAATACGCATAAACAAACAAGGCTATTCCAATGAATATAATTAAACGATATATATAGGTAAAAATAGAAAATCCAGTGAGCAAATTACGGGCTTTGCTCGATAAATGAGGCTCCGGATCTTCATCAATGATTCCGAACAAGGCTTTTCTATAGCGCATGCGGGCCAGCGCCGTCCCTCGATCGTGCAGATTGGGCATATCCACAGCATCGGATAATATGTAGTAGCCATCAAAGCGAAAGAAGGGACTGGCATTCAGTGCCAGCGCTATCAGCCAGCCCACAAAAGCCAGAGAAAATAATGCGCTTCGAACCACGCCGTCAGGTGTAATTGCCCATAACAACGTGGCAATCAACGCGACAGAGAATTCTGCAACCATCCCGGCCGATGCAATGGCGAGTCGTTGATTCTTATCACGCAGCCTCCAGCTGTCGCTCGTATCCGTGTAAAGCATGGGATACATCACGACGAATGCAATGCCCATCGCAGGCACCCGAACTCCATAACGACGAGCAGTCAGTGCATGACCGAATTCATGCACCACTTTGCTCGCTGCGCCGGCACCCGCAATGAGCAACAGTCCTTCAAAAGTGAATGAAAAATCAAAGTGATGACTGAGATCCGACCAATGCTGGTTAATTAGATATAAGTCCAGCAGAGCCAACCCGATCATTACCAATAGTGTTGGGCGTGAATAAATCCATCCCACTCTTGGCAAAAGCCATTGGAGCATGCGCTCGGGATTGAATAACGGTACCCTGATGAACAAATAGTTATGAAGCAGCCACTTCCACAACTTCGGCTTGCTTTGAGCCTTCCGCTCCCGAAGGAACTTTCGAACCTCCGCATTCTTGGGCGACAGCAACTCGTTTTGCTGAAGAAAAGACAGAAAAGGAAGCAGATGCTCTTCGCTCACAAGCTCGCCTGAACCCGCAGAGACACGCTCGGCCAATTGAGGCAAATTTATTCCTGGCACCCATTCAGACAAGGCAATGAATTCGAATCTTCCTATGTCGAAGAAGCGGTTTCGCGAAGGGTCACGGATTCGCCATGTACTACCCAATCCTTTAACGACTGGTCCACGATGAAGTTCCAGATCTTGCCGGATGGCTGGTAATGCTTGCGCAAGATCGGATATCGTGTTCAATGG
>JBEGVR010000279.1:0-9155 GCA_041178265.1 Pseudomonadota bacterium
GGGCGCGTGCCCGAAGGCGCGCGGGCCGCCGCCTCGCACACCGGTGCGCTCGCTGGCTCCGACGCGGTGTTTGATGCCGCCGTGCACCGCGCCGGCATGCTGCGCGTGGACACGCTGGAGGCGCTGTTCGACGCGGCGCAGACCCTGGCCCACCGCCGGCCCCTCAACGGCGAGCGCCTGGCCATCGTCACCAACGGCGGCGGCGCGGGCGTGCTGGCCATCGACGCCCTGGTCCTGGCGGGTGGCACCCCTGCACGCCTGTCCGAGGCGACGCTCGCGGCGCTCGATGCCAGCCTGCCGGCGACCTGGTCACGCGCCAACCCGGTCGACATCATTGGTGACGCCCCGGTGGCTCGCTATGTGGCGGCGCTGCGCGTCCTGCTGCACGCGCCCGAGGCCGATGGCGTGCTGTTCATGCACGCGCCCACCGCCCTGGTGCCCGCGCCGGAGATCGCCATCGCCACGCTGCCCCTGCTGCGCGACGCCACCAAGCCGGTGATGGCCTGCTGGCTCGGTGGCGCGGTGGTGGAGCCGGCGCGTGCGCTGTATGCCGCAGGCGGCGTGCCGTGCTACGCCACGCCCGAACGCGCCACCGACGCCTGGCTGCAGCAGGTGCACCACGCGCGCAGCCAGGCGCTGCTGCGGCAGCTGTGTCCCGCGCAGTCCGTGTCCTGGCGGGTAGACCAACCGCGCGTGGCCATGCTGCTGGAGCAGGCTCAGCGTGAAGGGCGACGCTGGCTGGACGCGCTGCAGGCCAGCGAGGTGCTCGGCGCCTACGGCATCCCGGTCGTGCCCTCGGGAGCGGCCCGCGACGAGGATGAAGCCGCGGCCCTGGCTGCCCGCATCGGCTTTCCGGTGGCCCTGAAGATCCGCTCGCCGCAGATCGTGCACAAGACCGAGGTGGGTGGGGTGGTGCTGGGGCTCACGTCACCCGAGGCGGTGCGGGCACAGGCGCGGGCGATGCGTGAACGCGTGCGGGCCCTGCAGCCGCAGGCGCAGATCGACGGCTACACCGTGCAGGCCATGGTCGCGCGTCCCGGCGCGCGCGAGCTGATCGTGGGCATCGCCGCCGACCCGGTGTTCGGGCCGGTGCTTTTGTGCGGGGCTGGCGGGGTTGAGGTCGAACTGCGCGCGCAGCACGCGATCGGACTGCCGCCGCTCAATGCCAACCTCGCGGCCGAATTGCTCGCGCGCAGCGGCCTGGAGCCGCTCTTGGCGACCCACCGGGGCCGGCCGGCGCTGGACCGCCAAGGCGTGCTCGACACGCTGCTGCGGGTGTCGCAGCTGGCGTGCGACCACCCGGCGCTGGCAGAACTCGATATCAATCCCCTGCTGGTGGACGCGCAAGGCGTGCTGGCAGTCGACGCCCGCATCCGCGTGCACCTGCCCGGCGAGGCGGCCGCGCCCTTGGCCATCCTGCCCTATCCGCAGCACCTGGAGGCGCGCCTGCGCGTGGGCGGTGAGACGCTGCCGGTGCGGCCGATCCGCCCGGAGGATGGCGAACGCCTGCGCGATTTCTATGCGCAGGTCTCGCCGGCCGACATGCGCCTTCGCTTTTTCTCGGCGCGGCGCGAGGTGCCGATGTCCGAACTGGCCCGCTACAGCCAGATCGACTACGACCGCGAGATGACCTTCATCGCCCTGGCGCCGCAGGCAGGCGACGTGCCCGAACGCATCGTGGCCGAGGTGCGCGCCGCCTGCGACCCGGACAACCGGCGGGCGGAGTTCGCCATCCTGGTGGCCGCGCCGTGGCGCGGACGTGGCCTGGGCCGGGCCCTGCTGGAGAAGATGGCCGTCCACCTGCGCGCGCGCGGCACGGGCGAGATGGTGGGGCAATGCCAGGCGGACAACCTGGCCATGGCGCAATTGGCCCGGGGCCTGGGCTTGCGGGTGGCGGCCGGCGGTGCGCCGTCCAGCCTCCTGGACCTGCGGCTGGACCTGCAGGCCCCCTGAGCGGGCTTTCGCCCAGGAGACAGCGGGGTTCGCGGCCCGGGCCTAGGATGACCGCATGAAAACCCTCGAGACCCTCGACGAGTTGCCGCCCCTGGTCGGCCAGGAGATCGCCGTGAGCGACTGGATCACCATCACACAGGCGCAGGTGGACCAGTTTGCCCAGGCCACGCACGACCACCAGTGGATCCATGTCGACGTGGAGCGCGCGCGCAGCGGCCCCTTCGGCGCGCCCATCGCCCACGGCTTTCTCACGCTGTCGCTGCTGCCCCGGTTCTTCGCGATGTGCGTGCAGATCCGCCAGGTGCGCATGGCCGTGAACTACGGCCTGAACAAGGTGCGTTTTCCTGCGCCGGTGCCCGTGGGCAGCCGGCTGCGCGCGCGCATGAAACTGCTTGCCTGCGAGCCCGTGGAAGGAGGCGTGCAGGTGACCTGGGGCGTGACCATGGAGCGCGGGGGAAGCGACAAACCGGTGTGCGTGGCCGAATCGCTGGCGCGCTACTACCCCTGAGGCGCAATCTCTCCCGCCCCGCCGAAGCCGTTTTGCCGCCAGGCCTCGAACACCGTCACCGCCACCGCGTTGGACAGGTTCAGGCTGCGCTGGCCCGTGCGCATCGGCAGCCTCAGGCGTTGCGCCGGCGCGAAGGACTCGCGCAATTCGGGCGCCAGGCCGCGCGTTTCAGCGCCGAACACCAGCCAGTCGCCCGGCGCGAAGTCGACCGCATGCACCGCGCGCGTGCCACGCGTGGTCAGCGCGAACATCCGCTCGGGTGTGGGCCGCTCCGCCTGCAGGAACGCCGCCCAGTTCGCGTGTCGGTGCACGTCGGCCCATTCGTGGTAATCCAGTCCCGCGCGGCGCATCAGGCGGTCCTCCATCGAGAACCCCAGCGGCTCCACCAGGTGCAGGGCGCAGCCGGTGTTGGCCGCCAGGCGGATCACGTTGCCGGTGTTGGGCGGGATTTCGGGTTCGACCAGGACGATGTGGAACATAGGGCGGCAATCGGTGGTCTCAATCGTCGGTGCGGGCCAGCACCAGGGCGGTGACCCGGGTGGCTCCCGCCCGTCGCAGCGCCTCGGCGGCCGCGGCCAGCGAGGCGCCGCTGGTCATGACGTCATCGACCAGGACCAGGTGCGCACCGCGCAAGGCGCCGGCCCGCGCCGGGTCCACCCGGAAGGCGCCCCGCACATTGGCCAGGCGTTGGCGGCGGTCCAGCGTGGTTTGCGGCGCGGTGTCGCGTGCCCGCAGCAGGCTGCGTGCATCGGCCTTGCCCGGAGCCAGCCGGCGCGCCAGCTCGTAGGCCTGGTTGTAGCCCCGCTCGGCCAGCCGGCGTGGGCCCAGCGGCAGGGGCAGCACCCGGTCGGCCGCGTCCAGGGCCTGGCCGATGCCGGGCACCGCCCGCATGATCGAGGCGAAGGTGCGGGCCCAGCCCGGCTCGCCCTGGAACTTCAAGCGTGCGATCAGGTCGGGCCAGGGAAAGGCGTAGGACAGCGCAGCGTGGCAGGCATCCAGCGGAGACGGTGTGCGCAGGCATTCGGCGCAGGTTGGCGCACGCTGCGCGTAGGCAGCATCAGCGCTGCCCGATTCCAGGGCCGGCAGCCGGCGCGCGCAGCGGATGCACCGGGCCACCGGGGCGGCAAAGCGTTGTGCGCAGGCGTTGCACACCGGGCGTGCGGGCCAGGTCCGGCAGACCTCGCAGCGGGCGGGAAGGCGGGCAGCAAGGGTCTCGAACCAGGCAGTGGGCATAGGGCTCAATATACTGGCGCGCCCCACGGCGTTGCACTCCGTGGTCCGTCCCTCCAGCCCCACGCCGTGCCCCAGCGCCCGCCTTCCATCGATCCCGTCGCCGCCAGCGCCTGGCAGCGACGCGCTCCCGCTCGCACGCCGTGGCTGCACGAGGAGGTGGGGCGGCGCATGCAGGAGCGGCTCGAGTGGATCCGGCTGCAGCCGCAGGCCTGGGCGCATTGGGCGCCGGTACGCGCAGGGCTGCAGACCCACGCGCTGCTGGCAGGCCGTTACCCGAAGGCCACCTGTTTCCTGGTCGAGGCTGAACCCGCGCGGGCCCGCCAGGCGGCCCGCGCCCTGGCCCCGCCCTGGTGGCGCCTGTGGAACGCCCGCCCCCCGCAGGCGGTCAGCCAGCTGCCTGAGGGCGGCGTGCAGATGCTCTGGGCGAACATGGCCCTGCACCTGGCGGCCGACCCGCAAGCCCTGATCGGGCAGTGGCACCGAGCGCTGGCCACCGACGGCTTCCTGATGTTCTCCTGCCTGGGGCCGGACACGCTGCGCGAGCTGCGCGCCCTGTATGCCGTCCTGGGCTGGCCGCCAGCCGGACCCGATTTCACCGACATGCACGACTGGGGCGACATGCTGGTGCACGCCGGCTTTGCCGAACCCGTGATGGACATGGAGCGCCTCACGCTGACCTGGGCCACGCCGGGGGCGCTGTTGGGTGAACTGCGCGAGCTCGGGGCCAATCTGCACCCTGACCGCTTCACCGGACTGCGCGGGCGGTCCTGGCGCCGCTGCCTCGAGGACGAACTCGCGCGCGTCCTGACCGGACCGGACGGCCGGCTGGCGCTGACCTTCGAGGTGATCTACGGCCACGCCCTCAAGCCCGCGCCCCGGGTGCGGGTGGCCGCCGAGAGTGCCTTCTCGCTGCAAGACATGAAAACATTGCTCCAAGCTGACAAAAAGCCTGATCCCCGACCCGATTCGGCGGGTTGATGCGGGCTCGCGCCAGCGATGCCCGCCGGTTCGCCGCATTCCGTGCTCCAAGCGTGGGTTTGACAGGCCGGCCGGCCCTTGGGCCCAAGTTACAATCACGCGTTCAATTTGTCAGCCGTCGCCAGGCATGTCGGTTTTTCGTTTTGCCACCGTTCAAGGCCAGTCGGTCCAATGGGCTCTCAAGCGCAACTGCTCGGTGTCGCCGAGCCAATTGGGCTGGTTTTACGCCTCGCTGTGCGTGTTGTCGCTCGGCATTGCCACGTTCTTCTGGATGCAGGGCGCCACCCTGATCCTGCCGATCGCCTGGCTGGAGCTGGCAGCGGTCGGTGCGGCCTTCCTGGTCTATGCGCGTCACGCCACGGACGGCGAGCGCATCAGCCTGCAGGGCGGGCGGCTGGTGGTCGAACTTGAGACCGGCGGGCGCACCGAGCGGGCGGAATTCCATCGCGACTGGGTGCGCGTGGAGCCGCGGGCCGACCAGCGGTCATTGATCGAGGTGTCGGGCCGGGGGCAGTCGGTGCAGGTGGGGCGTTTCGTGCGCCCGGAACTGCGCCCCCAGCTGGCCCAGGAAATCAGGATGGCCTTGCGCGACACCGCGTGAGGCCCACGGACAGACGGGTCGCCCCCGGGCGGCTTCGGGGCGACAGGATAGTCATTGAGGTAGATACGAAGTGAAAACGATGAAGAGTGTTTCCCAACGGGCGGCTGCCGTGCTGTTCACCGCTGTCGCCGCCAGCGGCGCTCATGCTGTCGAGGACCTGCCGGGCGGTCCGGGTGTTCGCCAGCTGAACCTCCACACCGCCGCCACGCGCATCGCCTCCGAAATCTCCTGGCTGCACTGGTTCATGCTGATCGCCTGCACGGTGATCTTCATCGCCGTGTTCTCGGTGATGTTCTATTCCATCTGGAAGCACCGCCGCTCGCAGGGCGCCAAGCCCGCCAACTTCCACGAATCCGTCACCGTGGAAGTGATCTGGACCCTGGTGCCCTTCATCATCGTGATCCTGATGGCGCTGCCGGCCACCAAGGTGCTGGTCGCCTCCAAGGACACCAGCAATGCCGACCTCACCATCAAGGCCACCGGCTACCAGTGGAAGTGGGGCTACGACTATCTCAATGGTGAAGGCTCCGGCATCGCCTTCCTGTCTGCCCTGGACGTCACCCACCGCGCGATCTCCAACTCTGGCAACACCGCCAACGCCCCGAACGACTACCTGCTCAAGGTCGACAACCCGCTGGTCGTGCCCGTGGGCAAGAAGGTCCGCATCATCACCACCGCCAACGACGTGATCCACGCCTGGGGCGTGCCAGCGCTGGGGGTCAAGCAGGACGCCATTCCCGGCTTCGTGCGCGACACCTGGTTCCGTGCCGAGAAGGTCGGCGATTTCTACGGCAACTGCTACGAGCTGTGCGGCAAGGAACACGCCTACATGCCGATCCACGTGAAGGTCGTGTCCGCCCAGGACTACGCCGCCTGGGTGGGCACCGAGCAGAAAAAGATGGCCGCCAAGCAGGACGATCCGAACAAGCTCTGGCAGCAGGCCGACATCGTCGCCCGCGGCGAGAAGGTCTACGCTGCCAACTGCGCGGCCTGCCACCAGGCCAGCGGCAAGGGCGCCGGCCCCATCAAGGCCCTGGACGGCTCGGCCCTGGTGCTCGACGCCGACAAGTCAAAGTCCATCGACATCCTGCTCAATGGCCGCAACGCCATGCCCGCCTGGAAACAGCTGTCCGACACCGACATCGCCGCGGTGATCAGCTACAGCAAGAACACCTGGTCCAACAAGACCGGCCAGGTCGTCCAGCCGGCCGAAGTCAAAGCCCAGCGCAAGTAAGTTTCAGAGGTATCCACCATGAGCGCAGTTCTCGATCACCACGACCACGCCCACGACCACGCCCATGACCATCCGCACGGATGGCGCCGCTGGGTCTATGCCACCAACCACAAGGACATCGGTACGCTGTACCTGCTGTTCGCGTTCACCATGCTGATGTTCGGCGGCGTGCTCGCCCTGGGCATCCGCGCCGAGCTGTTCCAGCCCGGCCTGCAGCTGGTCAACCCCGAGCTGTTCAACCAGCTGACCACCATGCACGGTCTGATCATGGTGTTCGGCGCCATCATGCCGGCCTTCGTGGGCTTTGCGAACTGGATGATCCCGATGCAGATCGGCGCAGCCGACATGGCCTTCGCCCGCATGAACAACTTCAGCTTCTGGCTGATGGTTCCTGCCGGCCTGATGCTCGGGGGCTCGTTCTTCGTGCCTGGTGGCGCGCCCGCCGCCGGCTGGACGCTGTACGCGCCCCTGACCCTGCAGATGGGTCCGTCCATGGACATGGGCATCTTCGCGCTGCACATCCTGGGCGCCTCGTCCATCATGGGCTCGATCAACATCATCGTCACCATCCTGAACATGCGCGCCCCGGGCATGTCGCTCATGAAGATGCCGATGTTCTGCTGGACCTGGCTGATCACCGCCTACCTGCTGATCGCCGTGATGCCCGTGCTGGCTGGCGCGATCACCATGACGCTGACCGACCGCCATTTCGGCACCAGCTTCTTCAACCCCGCCGCTGGCGGCGACCCGGTGATGTACCAGCACATCTTCTGGTTCTTCGGCCACCCCGAGGTCTACATCATGATCCTGCCGGCCTTCGGCATCATCAGCCAGGTCGTGCCCGCGTTCTCGCGCAAGAAGCTGTTCGGCTATGCCTCCATGGTGTACGCCACCTCCTCGATCGCCATCCTGTCGTTCATCGTGTGGGCCCACCACATGTTCACGACCGGCATGCCCGTGACCGGGCAGCTGTTCTTCATGTACGCCACGATGCTGATCGCGGTGCCCACCGCCGTGAAGATCTTCAACTGGATCGCCACGATGTGGGAAGGCTCCATGACCTTCGAGACCCCGATGCTCTTCGCGGTCGGCTTCATCTTCGTGTTCACCATGGGCGGCTTCACCGGCCTCATCCTGGCCATGGCCCCGGTCGACCTGCTGCTGCAGGACACCTACTACGTGGTGGCCCACTTCCACTACGTGCTGGTGGCCGGTTCGCTCTACGCGATCTTCGCCGGCTTCTACTATTGGGTCCCCAAGTGGACCGGCGTCATGTACAACGAGACCCGCGGCAAGATCCACTTCTGGTGGTCGCTGATCTCCTTCAACGTCACCTTCTTCCCGATGCACTTCCTGGGCCTGGCCGGCATGCCCCGTCGCTATGCCGACTACGCCATGCAGTTCGCCGACTTCAACGCGCTGGCCTCGGTGGGTGCCTTCGCCTTCGGCATCGCGCAGGTGTATTTCTTCTTCTACATCGCACTACCCTGCATGATGGGCAAGGGCGAGAAGGCGTCCCAGCGCCCCTGGAACGACGCCGACGGCAGGGGTGCCGAGGGCCTGGAGTGGGAAGTGGCGTCGCCGGCCCCCTTCCACACCTTCGAAAACCCGCCCAAGCTGGACGCCACCGCCACCCGCGTGGTGGGCTGACCGGCGCGACACCAGGAACATGGCCGTGACGGAACCCGATGACCGCAAGAAAGCCAACAAGCGCCTCGCGCTGATCTTGGCATCCATCGTGGCGGTCTTCTTCCTGGGCTTCATGGCCAAGATGGCCCTGCTCGGGCGTTGAAGGATCGCGGATGAGCGCAGCGCCGGGCCGCCCCAAGCAAGCTCGCACCCCCTCGGGGGGCAGCGAAGGACACGCAGTGCCGAGCGTGGGGGCTCGCATGACGCGTGCCAACACCCAGATGGTGGGCAAGCTGGTCGTCGTCGCGGCCGGCATGTTCGCCTTCGGCTACGCGCTGGTGCCCCTGTACGAAAAGATCTGCGAGCTCACCGGCATCAACATCCTCGCCCTGGGCGAACGCCAGGTGCCGGGCGGTTCCACCGCCAAGCCCTCGAACACCCAGGTCGACACCAGCCGCACCATCACCGTCGAATTCGATGCCAACGCGCGTGGCCCCTGGCAGTTCAAGCCCGCCCAGCGCTCGCTGCAGGTGCACCCGGGCCAGCTGGCCACGGTGATGTACGAATTCCAGAACGTGCAGGACCGGCAGATGTCGGCCCAGGCCATCCCGAGCTACGCGCCGCGCCAGGCCGCCGCGCACTTCAACAAGCTCGAGTGCTTCTGCTTCAACCAGTACACCCTCGCGCCCGGCGAAAAGAAGCAGTGGCCGGTGGCCTTCGTCATCGACCCCAAGCTCTCCAAGGACGTGACCACCATCACGCTGTCCTACACCTTCTTCGAGGTGGGCGCCCGCACCCCCGCAGCCCCGTCGGCCGCCCTGATGGCCCCGACCGTGGCCCCGACCGTGGCCCCGACCGCCGCCGCGCCCGCTTCCGTGCTCCAGGAGCCACGCTCATGAGCGGCGCGCCCGTCACGGCCGATAAAGCGCCCGCGGGCGCCCGCAAGGGTTCCCTGTCCCAGACCATCCGGGCCGTGGCCTGGGCCTTCCTGGGCGTCCGCAAGAACAGCGATTACCAGT
>JBEGVR010000280.1:0-2648 GCA_041178265.1 Pseudomonadota bacterium
CTGCGCAAGGCCCTGGACGCCTTCGCCCGCCTGGACACGGCGGCTGCGGCGTCCATTCTCAAGGAGGACGACCTGATCGACCAGGAGTTCGGCGGCTTCGTGCGCAAGCTGGTCACCTACATGATGGAAGACCCGCGCACCATCTCGGCCAGCCTGGACCTGTTGTTCCTGGCCAAGGCGCTGGAGCGCATCGGCGACCACGCCAAGAACATCGCCGAATTCATCATCTACATCGTCAAGGGCGCCGACGTACGGCACGCCTCGCCGCAGCAGATCGAGTCCGTGTTGAAGTGAAGAAACCCCGCATCCTGATCGTCGAGGACGAGCCCGACATCGCCGAACTGGTGGCCGTGAACCTGCTCCATCACGGCTTGCAGCCGGTGTGGGCCGAGGACGGCGTGGGCGCCCAGCGCGAGATCGATGCCATGCTGCCCGACGCCATCCTCCTGGACTGGATGCTGCCCGGGCAAAGCGGCCTGGCGCTGGCTCGCCGCTGGCGCGCCGATCCCCGAACCAAGGCAGTCCCCATCCTGATGATCACCGCACGCGGTGACGAACCAGACAAGGTGGCGGGCCTGGATGCCGGGGCCGACGACTACATCACCAAGCCCTTTTCCACGCAGGAACTGCTGGCGCGCATCCGCGCCGTACTGCGACGCCGAGCCCCCGAGCAGGCCAGCGAGCGCGTCGCCGTGGGCCTGCTGACGCTGGATGCGGCGGCCCATCGCGTGACCTGGGGGAGCCAGCCGGTGCGCCTGGGCCCGACCGAGTTCAAGTTGCTCAATTATCTGATGCACCACCCCGAGCGGGTGCACAGTCGTGCCCAGTTGCTGGACAAGGTCTGGGGTGATCATGTCTTCATCGAGGAGCGCACCGTGGATGTCCATGTCAAGCGCCTGCGCGAGGCCCTGGGCCCGGGCGGCGCGCTGGTCGAGACCGTGCGCGGGGCCGGCTACCGCCTGACCGCCCGACCCGCCACCGCAGCGGCCGCTGACTGAGCGGAACGGCCCGGGCCCCGCATCATGCTGTTTCGTATTGCCATCTTCGTCGCGGTGCTGCTGGCGGGTGCCATGCTGGGCGCCATGATGGGCGGACAGTGGGGGGCGGCGCTGGGCGCCATCGCGGCGGCGGTGACCTGGTTCGTGGCCGACCTGCTGCGGGGCCTGCGGGTCGCGCGCTGGCTGCGGCGCGTCGACATCGACGGGGAGGACACCCGCTTTCCCGTCATGAGCGGCCTGTGGGGCGAGATCGCCGAACGGGCGCGGCGGGCCCTGCGGGCCAGCGAGCAGCGCACGGTGCAGGCCCAGGCGCGCCTGGAGCGTTTCCTGGCCGCGATCCAGGCGTCCCCCAACGGCGTGACGCTGCTGGACGCGGAGGGCCGTATCGAATGGTGCAACCAGACCTCGGCCGAGCACCTGGGCTTTGACGCGCAGCGCGACGCCATGCAGCGCGTCGTGAACCTGGTGCGCGATCCGGCGTTCGTGGCCTATGTGCAGGCGGGCGACGAGTCGCGCGAGGTCGTGATCGCCGGGCGCGGCGGCTCTGCGGCGGCGCCGCGCCGGGTGTCGGTGCGCCTGCACCCGTACGGCGAGGGCCGGCGTCTGCTGCTGTCGCGGGACGTCACCCTGGTGGAGCAGGCCGAGGCCATGCGCCGCGATTTCGTGGCCAACGTGTCGCACGAGATCCGCACGCCGCTCACGGTGATGTCGGGCTTTGTCGAGACCCTGCAGAACCTGCCCCTGGACGAGGCGGAGCGCACCCGCTACCTGACCCTGATGGCCACGCAGGCGCACCGCATGCAGGCGCTGGTGAACGACCTGCTGACTTTGTCGCGCCTGGAAGGCAGCCCCTTGCCGCGCGGGCAGGAATGGACATCCGCCGCCAGCCTGCTGGCCACCTGCGAGCAGGAGGCCCGGGGCCTGGCGGCGGCCCTGCGCAAGTCGCAGGACCTGCACTTCGAGGCCGACCCCGGCCTGGACGTGGCGGTCGAAGGACCCGAGTGGAGCAGCGCCCTGTCCAACCTCGTGGCCAACGCGATCCGCTACACCCCGGCCCAGGGCCAGGTGCAGGTGCACTGGCGCGCGTTGCCCGAGGGCGGTGCCGAATTCAGCGTGCGTGACACGGGTGAGGGGATCGCCCCCGAGCATCTGCCTCGCCTGACCGAGCGCTTCTACCGGGTGGACCGCAGCCGCTCGCGCGAGACGGGCGGCACCGGCCTGGGCCTGGCCATCGTCAAGCACGTGGCGCAGCGCCATGGCGGCGAGCTGCGCATCGAGAGTACGGTCGGCGCGGGGTCCACCTTCAGCCTGCGACTGCCCGCCAGCCGCGTCAGATCGTCGCCGGCCGGTGGTGACGCGACGCCCGCCACAGGAGCGTGAGGAAAGCGACCGCGGTGAGCGCGAGGGCCAGGGTCGCCGCCATCCAGAAAGCCGCCGGCGTCGGCATCGGTGCGAGACCCGGCAAGCCGACGTACGCCAGCAGGTAGCCACCGCCCAGGCCCATGCCCCAGAGCAGTACGCCGTAGATGACGAGCGACGCGGTGGCGATGCCGTAGCTGCGCAGGACGAACACGCACACGGCCTGCACCGCATCCACCACGTGATAGAGGGCGACCCAGGGCAGGAGCGCGGCTGCCAGCGCCACCACCG
>JBEGVR010000281.1:0-23682 GCA_041178265.1 Pseudomonadota bacterium
CACCTACGTCGACGACATCCCGGAGGCGCGCGGCACCCTGCATGCGGCCCCCATCCTCTCGCCCGTGGCCCACGGCCGCCTGCGTAAGGTGGACACGACGGCGGCCCTGGCCGCCACTGGCGTGCGTGGCGTGGTGCTGGCCGCCGACATCCCGGGCGACCCGGTGCTGGCCACGTTCACGCATGACGAACCCATCTTCGCCACCGGCTCCGTGCAGCATGTGGGCCAGGTGATCGGCCTGGTCGTGGCCGACAGCGTGATGGCGGCGCGCCGGGCCGCGCGCCTGGTCAAGCCGGACATCGAGCCCCTGCCCGCCTTGCTGGACGCGCGTGCCGCGCATGCGGCGCAAAGCTACGTGCTGCCCCCGGTGGTGGTGCGCCGGGGCGATCCCGATGCGGCCCTGGCAGCCTCGCGCCATGCGCTGGCGGGCCAGCTGGAGGTGGGGGGGCAGGAACACTTCTACCTCGAAGGTCAGATCGCCTACGCCCTGCCCCTGGAGCAAGACCAGTGGCAGATCCTCTCCAGCACCCAGCACCCCGGCGAGGTGCAGCACTGGGTGGCCCACGCCCTGGGCCTGGCCAGCCACGCCATCACGGTGGAATGCCGGCGCATGGGCGGCGGCTTTGGCGGCAAGGAGACGCAGGCTGGCCAGATGGCGGTGTGGGCGGCGCTGGCGGCACGCAAGTTCCGCTGCCCCGTCAAGCTGCGCCTGGACCGCGACGACGACTTCATGGTCACCGGCAAGCGCCATCCTTTCTCCTACGACTGGCAGGTGGGCTTTGACGACCAGGGCCTGGTCACCGCCCTGAAGCTCACGATGCTCGCGAACTGCGGCTTTTCGGCCGACCTGTCCGGGCCGGTGGCCGACCGCGCGATCTTCCACACCGACAACGCCTACTTCCTGTCCGACGTCGAGATCCAGTCCTACCGCTGCAAGACACACACCCAAAGCCACACCGCCTTTCGCGGCTTCGGCGGCCCGCAGGGCGTGATCCTGATCGAGTCCCTCCTGGGCGATATCGCCCGTCACCTGGGCCTGGACCCGCTGGACGTGCGCCGGCGCAACCTCTATGGCGTGCAGGAGCGCAACGTCACGCACTACCAGATGAAGGTGGAGGACAACATCCTCGACCCGCTGATCTCGCGGCTCGAGGCCACCTGCGGCTACCGGCAGCGGCGCGCGGCCCTGGCCGCCTGGAACGCGCGAAGCCCGGTGATCAAGCGCGGCCTGGCCATCACCCCCGTGAAATTCGGCATCAGCTTCACCGCCACGCTGTTCAACCAGGCCGGAGCGCTCGTGCACGTGTACACCGATGGCAGCGTGCAGCTCAATCACGGCGGCACCGAGATGGGTCAGGGCCTGCATACCAAGGTCATGCAGGTGGTGGCCGACGAACTGGGCGTGCCCTTCGAGCGGGTGCGCTGCACCGCCACCGAGACCGGCAAGGTGCCCAATGCCTCGGCCACTGCCGCCTCGGCGGGCACCGACCTCAATGGGCGCGCGGCGCAGTTCGCGGCGCGCAACATCCGCGACAACCTGGCCGCCTTCGTCGCGGGCCTGGACGGTTGCGGCGCGGGCGCGGTGCACTTCGCCGGCGGACAGGTGCGCTCGCCCAAGACCACGCGCGCCTTCGATGAGGTGGTGCGCATGGCCTACGCCAACCGCATCCAGCTGTGGAGTGACGGCTTCTACCGCACGCCCAAGATCCACTACGACAAGACCACCCTCACCGGCCGGCCCTTCTACTACTTCTCCTATGGGGCGGCCTGCACCGAAGTGGCGATCGACACCCTCACCGGCGAGACGCGCATGCTGGCGGTGGACATCCTGCACGACGTGGGCACCTCCATCAACCCGGCCATCGACATCGGCCAGATCGAGGGCGGCTACATCCAGGGCGTGGGCTGGCTCACCAGCGAACAGCTGGTGTGGAACGAACGCGGGCACCTGGCCACGCATGCCCCCAGCACCTACAAGATCCCCGCCACCGGCGACGTACCGGCGCATTTCAAGGTGGCCCTCTGGCCCGAGGCAAACCGCGAGGACAACGTGGGCGGCAGCAAGGCGGTGGGCGAGCCGCCCTTCATGCTCGGGATCAGCGCCTGGGAGGCGATCCGCGACGCGGTGGCCGCCGCGCGTCCGGGCCAGCCCGTGGTGATGCAGGCCCCGGCCACGCCCGAGAACGTGCTGCGCGCCCTGCGGCCTGAGGCCTTCGACTGATCGCCCCCCAAGCCCGTCACGCAGGGGCCGCGTGCACGTTGAGGCCGGCGCGCGCCGGCCACTTGCGCTCGATTGATTAACATCCCTGCAAATCGGAAGCCGGAGACCTGCTTTGGAAGTTTCATTCAGCCGGGAGATCGAGTCGCTGCGCCTGGGCGCGGGCCAGACCTTTCATGGCGAGGGCATCCTCGCCATCACCAAGGCCCTGCTGCAATCGGGCGTGGCCTACGTCGGCGGCTACCAGGGCGCGCCGGTGTCGCACCTGCTGGACGTGATGGTCCAGGCCAAACCCTACATGAGTGAGCTGGGCGTGCACGTCGAGGCCTGCGCCAACGAGGCCTCGGCCGCCGCCATGCTGGGCGCGTCCATCCATTACCCGCTGCGCGGCGCCGTTACCTGGAAATCCATCGTCGGCACCAACGTAGCCTCCGATGCGCTGTCCAACCTGGCCTCGCCCGGCGTGGTGGGCGGCGCGCTGATCGTGGTGGGCGAGGACTACGGCGAAGGCGCCTCCGTGATCCAGGAACGCACGCATGCCTACGCCCTGAAGTCCACCATGTGCCTGCTGGATCCGCGCCCCGACCTGACGCGGATGGTGGACATGGTCGAACATGGCTTTCGCCTGTCCGAGGCGTCGAACATGCCCGCCATCCTGGAGCTTCGCATCCGCGCGTGCCATGTGCGGGGCAGCTTCGAGGCCAAGGACAACCAGCCCCCAAAAATCTCCACCCGCCAGTGGATGGCCGATCCGGCCAAGTTCGACTACATGCGCCTGGCCCACCCGCCAGTGACCTTCGTGCAGGAAAAACTCAAGCACGACAAGCGCATCCCGGCGGCGCGCCAGTACATCGTGGACAACGCGCTGAACGAACAGATGCCCGGCAAGCACACCGACCTGGGCATCGTGGTGCAGGGTGGCCTGTACAACGCGCTGGTCCGCGCCTTGCAGCAATTGGGTCTGGCCAACGCCTTCGGCGAGAGCGACATCCCGCTGCTGGTGCTGAACGTCACCTACCCGCTGGTGCCCGAGCAGGTGGCCGAGTTCTGCGCGGGCAAGCGCGCTGTGCTGGTGGTGGAGGAAGGCCAGCCCGAATACATCGAGCAGGACATCGCCACCATGCTGCGCCGGCGCGACATCCAGACGCGCCTGCATGGCAAGGACCTGCTGCCTCAGGGGGGTGAATACAGCGTGGAAGCGATCGCCGGCGGCCTGGTGCCCTTTGCGCACAGCTACCTGGGCGAGGCCGCAACCGCCTCGGCAAGCCGCTGGCTTGCGTCCAACCGCGAGCGCCGCGCCGCCGTGTCGGCGCAATTGACCCAGCCGCTGCCCCCGCGCCCACCAGGTTTTTGCATCGGCTGCCCCGAGCGGCCGGTGTTCTCGGCGCTGAAGCTGGCGCAGCAGGACATCGGCCCGGTGCACGTGGCCGCCGACATCGGCTGCCATGCGCTGGGCACCTTCGAGCCTTTTTCCACCGGCCACTCCATCCTGGGCTACGGCATGAGCCTGGCCAGCCGCGCGGGCGTCTCGCCCATGATGCAGCGGCGCACCCTGGCCATCATGGGCGACGGCGGTTTCTGGCACAACGGTCTGCTCACGGGCGTGCAGTCGGCGCTATTCAACGGCGACGACGCGGTGCTCCTGATCTTCAAGAACTGCTACACCTCGGCCACCGGCACGCAGGACCTGATTTCCACGCCCACCGACGCCGCCAAGGCGCTGGCGCAGGACAAGGGCAACAGCCTGGTGCATACCGACCGCACCATCGAATCGACGCTGGAAGGCCTGGGGGTGAAGTGGATGCGCAAGGTCAACACCTACGAAGTGGACACCATGCGTGCCACCCTGAAGGACGCATTCACCAGCGACTTCAACGGCCTGAAGGTGATCATCGCCGAGGGTGAATGTCAGCTCGAACGCCAGCGCCGCATCAAGCCCTGGATCGCCAACCTGCTCAAACAGGGCGAGCGCGTGGTGCGCGTGAAATACGGGGTGGACGAAGACGTGTGCAACGGCGACCACGCCTGCATCCGCCTCTCGGGCTGCCCCACCCTCACGCTCAAGGACAACCCCGACCCGCTCAAGGTCGATCCGGTGGCCACCGTGATCGACGGCTGCGTGGGCTGCGGCTTGTGCGGAGAGAACGCACACGCGGCCACGCTGTGCCCGAGCTTCTACCGAGCCGAGGTGGTGCAGAACCCGCGCTGGCACGAGCGCCTGTGGGCCGGTGTGCGCAGCACGCTCGTGCGCGCCCTCCAAACGGCATGACCGCCTTGATGAAAAGCGTGAACGACTCGCAGCCCATCACCCTGCTGCTGTGCGCCCTCGGCGGTGAAGGCGGCGGCGTCCTGACCGAATGGCTGGTCGAGACCGCGCGCCACGCCGGCTATCCGGCGCAGGCCACCTCCATCCCTGGCGTAGCCCAGCGCACGGGCGCGACCACCTACTACCTGGAAGTCTTTCCGGTGCCCCTGGCCCAGCTGGCCGGACGGTGGCCGGTGTTCAGCCTGAACCCCGTGCCCGGCGCGCTCGACGCCATCGTCTCGTCCGAGCTGCTTGAGACAGTACGCCAGGTGGGCAACGGCATGAGTTCGCCGGAGCGAACGTGCGTGATCACCTCCTCCAGCCGCAGCCTCACCACCCTGGAGCGCATGCAACTGGGAGACGGCCGGCTTGACGCCGCCGAACTCGTCCGCGTGGTGCAGTCCTTCAGCCGCGAGCACCATGTGTTCGACATGTCGGTACTCGCACGCGAAAGCGGCACCGTGGTCAGCGCGGTGATGCTGGGCGCGATCGCCGGCAGCGGCCTGCTGCCCTTCGCGCGCGCCGACTACGAGGCCGTGGTGGGCGCGGGCGGCGGCGCATCGGCCCAGGCCAGCCTGCGCGGCTTCGTACGCGCCTTCGACATCGTGAAGGGCACGCAGGCGCAGTCGTCGCTGGTGCAGGCCCTGCTGGTTGACGACGACCCCGCGCCCGCGCCGTCGGTGGGCGACGCGGAGATCCTGGGCTGCTTTCCGCAGGCGGTGCAGGGCGTGATGGCTCTGGGCCTGGCCCGCCTGGCCGACTACCAGAACCGGGCGTACGCGGCGCTCTATGCGCAGCGCCTGGCCCGCGTGCTGGATGCCGAACGCGCCATCGACCCGGCGGGCGTGCAGGGCTTTGCCATCACCACCGAGATGGCGCGCTGGCTGGCCCTGTGGATGGCGTTCGACGACATCGTGCGCGTGGCCGACCTCAAGAGCCGCGAAAGCCGCTGGCGCCGGGTGCGCACCGAGGTGCGCGCCAAGGACGACGAGCTGCTTCAGGTCTGGGACCACTTCAAGCCCGGCGTGCCCGAGTTCGCCGCCCTGCTGCCGCCGGCCCTGGCGGCGCCCCTGCAGGCCTGGGACCGCCGTCGAATCGCCGCCGGCAAGGTCGCCTGGGCGCTGCCGCTGAAGGTTGGCACGCACTCGGTGCGGGGCATGCTGGCCCTGCGTGCGCTGGCCTCGATGAAATGGTTGCGGGTGCGAGGCAGCCGCTACGCGAACGAGCAGGCCATGATCGAACGCTGGCTTGAGGGCGTGGTGCAGGGCACAGGCCGGCACTGGGCCCTGGGTCACGAGATCGCCCTGTGCGGCCGCCTGATCAAGGGCTACGGCGCCACCAACGAGCGGGGCAAGGACAACCTGCTGCATGTCCTGGAGCACCTGGCCCCGGGCCCCGACGCCCCGGCCGCCGCCGGCGCCGTCCAGGCGGCCCGTGAGGCAGCCCTGACCGACGAGGCCGGCAACGCCCTGGATGCGGCCCTGCGCGCCCACGGCGCGCCGCCGCGGCCGGTCAAGGCGCAACCGATACGGTGGGTGCGCAAGCCTCGCGACGCTGCGGCAGGCATGTCCCACTGAGGAAAACCAGCATGGCCCCCGGGGAGCGTTTGCTTATGCAAACTAACGTTTTTGACCAGTCCAAACCACGACCCGAGGAAGACCCATGACCGTTCGAAAGATTCCCTTTTCCGTGCGCGCCCTGACCATCGCAGGCGTCCTGGCTGCAGCCACGCTGGGCGCCCAGGCCCAGACGGTCAACGTCAAGATGTCCAGCTGGGTGCCGGCGCAGCATTCATCTTCGTGATCGGCGGCCTGTATGGCGGCCTGTTCACGCCCACTGAAGCCGGCGGTGTGGGCGCATGCGGCGCGTTCATCCTGGGGCTGGTGCGTTGCAGGCTCGATCGCCCCAAAGTCAAGGAAGCCCTGCTCTCGTCCACGCGCACGTAGGCGGCGGTCTTCACCGTCCTGATCGGCGCGCTGATGTTCGGGTACTTCCTGACCATCACCCAGACGCCACAGAAGATCGCCAGCTTCCTGACCGGCATGGGCATCGAGGCCTACGGCGTGCTGATGTTGATCCTGGTGATGTACCTGATCCTGGGCTGCCTGATGGACGCGATGGCCATGATCATCCTGACCGTGCCGATCATCTACCCGGTGATCGTGCAGCTCGGGTTCGATCCGATCTGGTTCGGCGTCATCATCGTGATGACGGTGGAACTGGGACTGATCACGCCGCTTGTGGGCATGAACGTGTTCGTGATCAAGAGCGTGCTGCCAGAGACCAGCTTCTCCACGATCTACCGGGGGGTGTCACCCTTTGTGGTGACCGACATCATCCGGCTCGGCATCCTCGTGGCGTTCCCGGCGATCTCGCTGTGGCTGCCCAAGACGATGGGGTGATACCCCTCAAGGCCCCTTGGCCCCCGCCGAGAACCAGGCTCCCACGAGCGAACGCTCGTCCTCGGTGACCCCCGTGGCGTTGTTCATCGGCATGAGCCGCGTCACCACCACCTGCTGGTAGATCGCCTGCGCCTGCTGGGTGATGGATGCCGGCGTATCCAGCCGCACGTTCTTCATCTGCACCTGCGCGCCGTGGCAGGACAGGCAGCGTTGTTCCATCACCGCCTGCACCTGCGCGAAGGTCGGCACCGCCAGCGCCGGCGCGCCCGAGGCCTTGGGGGCGGCCGGCACCAGCCACGCCATCACCGCCAGGATCACCACCACCCCCACCGCCGCATACGGCAGCGGATGCCGGTTGCGCCCCAGCTTCCAGCCATGACGCAGCACGAAGAACTGGCGGATCGCCGCGCCCGCGAACATCATCAGCACCAGCACTACCCAGTTGTAGGGGTGGCTCCAGGTGAAGCTGTAATGGTTGGACAGCATCGAAAACAGCACCGGCAGCGTGAAGTAGGTGTTGTGCACGCTGCGCTGCTTGCCCCGCTTGCCATGCACTGGGTCCACCGGCTGGCCCGCCTGGATGGCAGCCACCATCTTGCGCTGGCCCGGGATGATCCAGAAGAACACATTGGCGCTCATGGCGGTGGCGATCATCGCCCCCACCAGCAGGAAGGCCGCACGACCCGCGAACAGGTGGCACGCCAGCCACGACGCGACCACCACCAACACGGCCACCAGCGCACCCACGACGGTGTCGCCCCCTTCCCGGTCACCGAACACACGGCACACTGCGTCGTACAGCAGCCAGAACACCACCAGGAAGGCCAGCGCCGCGACGATGGCGGCGGGCGGCGCCCAGTCCATGCGCGCCGGGTCGATCAGGTAGGCCCGTGCATTCCACAAATACGACACCGCCAGCAGGGCGAAACCCGAGAGCCAGGTGCTGTAGCTTTCCCAGTAGAACCAGTGCAGGTGCGTCGGCAGCTTGGGCGGCGCGAGCGCGAACTTCACCGGGTGGTAGAAGCCGCCGCCATGCAAGGCCCATAGCTCGCCGCTGACGCCCTGCTTCTTCAGGTCGTCATCGACCGGCGGCGTGAGGCTGGAATCGAGGAAGACGAAATAGAACGAAGACCCCACCCAGGCGATGGCGACGATCACGTGCAGCCAGCGCAAAAGCAGGTTGGCCCAGTCGAGGAGGTAGCTTTCCATGGTGATGAAAACCTTCAGGACTGCTCACCACCGCGGGCGCTCTGAGCAGGAAAGACCGCGAACCCAGGGCTTGTTGCCAAGCCCGGCACCGCTGCGGCCATGGGGCGACAGTGTAAGCAGTTTCAGGACAGGCCCGCGGTGGCGCCTGCATCACCCGGCAACAGGAGCAGTTGCGCCACCACCGCCACCGCGATCACTTCAGGCTGCTTGCCGGTGATCCCCGGCAGGCCGATCGGACAGGTCACGTGCGCGAGTTCGGCATCGGCAAACCCCCGGTCCGTGAGCCGGTGGCGGAAGGTCGCCCACTTGGTCTGGCTGCCAATGAGGCCAATGAAAGGCAGGTCGCCGCGTTCGCGCTGGCGGCGCAGGCAGGCTGCCACGATGTCCAGGTCCTCGGCGTGGCTGAAGCTCATGACCAGCACGCGGCTGCCCGGGGCCAGGTCTGCGACCGCAGCCTGCACCGGGTCGGAATGCTCGCAGCGCACGTTCGTATCGACCGCGTCCGGGAAGATGCCGTCGCGGCTGTCGATCCAGGTGATCGCGTAGGGCAGCGGGGCCAGCACCTGCACCAGCGCGTGGCCCACATGCCCGCCTCCGAAGAGGGCCAGCGGCGCGCGCGCCGGCGCAAGGCGCCCGGCCAGCGTGGCGGCCTGGGCAGCGCCCACGCGCTCCATGCGCAGATGCACCACACCGCCGCAGCACTGCCCCAGGCTGGGGCCCAGGGGGTAGCGATACACCAGTTGCCGGCCTGGCGCCGACGGGTCCGCCAGGAATGCACGAGCCTGCGCGATGGCCTGGAACTCCAGCTGCCCCCCGCCGATCATGCCCGCCACCGCATCGGGCCACACCAGCATCCATGCGCCCGTTTCGCGCGGCGCCGAGCCCTCGGTGGCGACAACCTGCACCAGGGTGGCGTCCTGGCGCGCCAGGCGTGCGAGGGCATCGGGCAGAGGCAGGGGATTCATGGCGTGCAAGCTCGGAGGGCAGAAGTATGCTTGCAGCCACTGCAGGAGACACCATGCGCGAATCAAACGCCTCTGGGCGCAAGGCCACCGAAAGCACCACCGGCTTGAGTGCCCTGCCCGGCGCCGCGGTGCTGGCGGCCTTGGTCGCCGGCTGTGCCGCACCGCCCCCAACCCCCGAGCCCCCCGCCGCACGCCCGGTTCCGCCCGTCACCGACGCGCGTCCCGCGCCGCGCCCCGAGGCCCCAGCACCGGCCCCAGCCGCATCCCCTGCACCCGCACCGGGCATTCGCGCCTCGGCCGCCGCCACGCCCCGGGACTACCGGCGCGACGCCGCCCAGCACCTGTACGGCCTGAACCGCGCGCGCATCTACCCCGGGCGCATGCCGCCCATGCTCTATGCGATCGGGGTGCTGCAGGTGGAAGTGGACGCCAACGGCCAGGTGCGGCAACTCAGTTGGATGCGCGCGCCACGCCATGCGCCGGAAGTGATCGCCGAGATCGAACGCACCGTGCGGGCCGCTGCGCCCTTTCCGGCTCCTGCCCGCATCGGAAGCGTGACCTACACCGACACCTGGCTCTGGGACCGCAGCGGGCGTTTCCAGCTTGACACACTGACCGAAGGCCAGAACTAGGCCGCGCGCTCAGGAACCGCGGTAGGTCGAATAGCTCCAAGGGCTGCAAAGCAGCGGCACGTGGTAGTGGGCGGCGGTGTCCGCCACGCCGAAGTCCAGCGACACCCGGTCCAGGAAAGGCGGCTGGGGCAGTTGCACCCCACGAGCACTGAAGTACGCTGCCACCTCGAACACGAGGCGATAGGTTCCACGCTGCAGGCTGGCGTTGTCGTACAGCGGCCCGTCGGGGTTGCGGCCATCGGCATTGAGCGTGAACCGTTTGACCAGCTGCGGCTCGCCGCTGCCGGTGCGATACAGGGCCACCGCCATGCCGCCGGCCGGCGTGCCGTGCATCGTGTCCAGGACGTGCGTGCTCAATCCCATGGCCAGGCTCCAGAATCAGTAGACACCAGTGTATACAGTTTGACCGCTCCCCCTTATTATGGAGTGATGCACTCGACCGAGACCATCACCGGCACGATCGCGGAGGCCCTGACGCGGGCCATCGCGGCGCACCGCCTGCAGCCCGGCGCGAAGCTGGCAGAACAAAAGCTCGCCGACCACTTCGGCGTCTCGCGCACGCTGGTGCGCCAGGCCCTGTTCCAGCTCTCGCAAAACCGCCTGGTGCGCCTGGAGCCCGCGCGCGGCGCCTTCGTGGCGGCGCCCACGGTCAACGAGGCACGGCAGCTGTTCATGGTGCGACGCATGCTGGAAGGCGAGATGGCCCGATGCTTCGCGCGGGAGGCCACGCCCCCGCGCATCAAGGCCTTGCGCGAACACATCGCCCAGGAACAGGGCGCCGCGCAGGCCGGCGACAACGCCCGCCGCAACGAGTTGCTCGGAGATTTCCACGTACGCATGGCCGAGCTCCTGGGCAACGAGGTGCTGGCCCAGATCCTGCGCGAGCTGGCCTCGCGCAGCTCGCTCATCTCACTCATGTACCAGCGTGACGGCGCTGCCGAACATTCCAGCGAGGAACACCTGCAGATCGTGCGCGCGCTCGCGGCGCGCGACGAAGAGCGCGCCGCGCGCCTGATCATCGAACACCTGGATCATGTGGAAGCGAGCCTGGACTTCAACCGGGCCATCCCCACCCAGGACATCGCCCAGGCGCTGTCCGCCTGACCCCTCGACATGATCTACGACAGCACTGCCTCGTATCCCCGCGACCTGGTCGGCTATGGCCGCAACCCGCCGCATGCGCGCTGGCCTGGACAGGCTCGCGTGGCCGTGCAGTTCGTCCTCAATTACGAGGAAGGCGGGGAGAACGCCGTGCTGCACGGAGACGCGGGCTCCGAACAATTCCTCTCCGAGATGTTCAACCCGGCGTCCTACCCCGACCGGCATATGAGCATGGAGGGCATCTACGAATACGGCTCGCGCGTGGGCGTGTGGCGGATCCTTCGCGAGTTCGAGAAACGCCAGCTGCCCCTGACCGTCTTCGGCGTGAGCACCGCGCTGCAGCGCCATCCGGAGCTGACCGCCGCCCTGCGAGAGATGGGCCACGAGATCGCCTGCCACGGATGGAAGTGGATCCACTACCAGCACATCGACGAAGCCACCGAGCGCGAACACATGCGCCTGGCCATGGACATCCTGCAGGAGATGACGGGCGAGCGGCCCGTGGGCTGGTACACCGGCCGCGACAGCCCCAACACCCGCCGGCTGGTGGCGGACTTCGGCGGCTTCGAGTACGACAGCGACTACTACGGCGAAGACCTTCCCTTCTGGATGAAGGTGCGCCGCACCGACGGGCAGGTGGTGCCGCACCTGGTGGTGCCCTACACCCTGGACGTCAACGACATGCGCTTTGCCCTGCCCCAGGGCTATTCGCATGCCGACCCCTTCTTCCAGTACCTGCGCGACACCTTCGATGCGCTGTACGCCGAAGGCGACGAGGCCCCCAAGATGATGAGCGTCGGCATGCACTGCCGCCTGCTCGGACGCCCCGGCCGCATCGTGGCCTTGCAGAAATTCCTGGACCACATCGCCCGCCATGACCGCGTCTGGGTCTGCAGGCGGGTGGACATCGCGCGCCACTGGAAGCAGGTCCACCCCTATCCGGAGGCACAGGCGTGAGCCTCACCCTGGAACAACTCAACGCCGCCTCGGCGGACGACGCAGTGGCGATGCTGGACGGGCTGTACGAGCACTCGCCGTGGATCGTGCGCGCCGCGCTGGACAAGCGCCCCTACGCCTCGCTGGCTGCCCTCAAGCACGCCTGCGCGCAGGTGGTGGCGCAGGCCACGCGCGAGCAGCAGCGGGCCCTGATCCGCGCCCACCCGGAGCTCGCAGGCAAGGCCATGGTGAGCAAAAGCCTCACCGCCGAATCCACCGGCGAACAAAGCCGTGCGGGCCTCACGGACTGCACGCCCGCCGAATTCGAGACCCTGCAGACGCTCAACGCCGACTACAACGCCAAGTTCGGCTTCCCCTTCATCCTGGCCGTGCGGGGGCCGCGCGGCACGGGCCTGACGCGCTCGCAGATCATCGAGACCTTCACGCGCCGCCTGGCGAATCCGCCCGCCTTCGAGCGGGCCGAGTGTCTGCGCAACATCCACCGCATCGCCGAGATCCGCCTGAACGACAAGTTCGGCATGTCGACCCCGCTGGGCGACCTGGTGTGGGACTGGCAGGAGGCGCTGGCCGTCTACAGCGACCCGGGCTTCAAGGAAAAGGGCCAGCTCACGGTCACCTACCTCACCGACGCCCATATCCAGACCGCCGCCTTCATCGCGCGCGAGATGAAGGCCTGCGGCTTTGACGAAGTGGGCACCGACGCGGTGGGCAATGTGGTGGGCGTCTACCACGGCGCTACGCGCGACGCGCGCCGGCTTCTCACCGGCTCTCACTACGACACCGTGCGCAATGGCGGCAAATATGACGGGCGCCTGGGCATCTTCACGCCCATGGCCTGCGTACGAGAGCTCGCGCGCACCGGGCGGCGCCTGCCCCTGGGCATCGAGGTCGTGGCCTTCTCCGAGGAAGAAGGCCAGCGGTACAAGGCCACCTTCCTGGGCTCAGGGGCGCTGACCGGCGCCTTCGATCCAGCCTGGCTGGACCAGAAGGACGCCCAGGGCATCACCATGCGCGAAGCCATGCAGGCCGCGGGCCTGCCCGCCACGCTGGCGGCCATCCAGGCCCTGCGCCGCGACCCGGCGCGCTACCTGGGCTTCGTCGAAGTCCACATCGAGCAGGGTCCGGTGCTCAATGAACTGGACCTTCCCCTGGGCATCGTCACCTCGATCAACGGCAGCGTGCGTTACCTGTGCGAAGTCACCGGCATGGCCAGCCACGCCGGCACTACGCCCATGGACCGCCGCCGCGACGCCGCCGCCGCCGTGGCCGAACTCGTGCTGTACGTCGAGCGTCGCGCCGCGCAGGACGCCGACAGCGTGGGCACCGTGGGCATCCTTCAGGTGCCCGGCGGCTCCACCAACGTGGTGCCTGGTCGCTGCCAGTTCACCCTGGACCTGCGCGCCCCCACCGACGCCCGGCGCGACGCGCTGGTGCGCGACGTGCTGGCCGAACTTCAAGCGATCTGCGAGCGCCGCGGCGTGCAGGTCCACACCGAGGAGACGATGCGTGCAGCCGCTGCTCCCAGCGCTCCGGCCTGGCAGCAGCACTGGGAGCGTGCGGTGCAGGCGCTGGGCGCCCCCTTGTTTCACCTGCCCAGTGGCGCCGGCCACGACGCCATGAAGCTGCATGAAGTGATGCCCCAGGCCATGCTCTTCGTGCGCGGACTCAATTCGGGCATCAGCCATAACCCGCTGGAAAGTTCCACCAGCGACGACATCGACCTGTCCATACGCGCCTTCCAGCACCTGCTGGAGCAGCTGGCCTTGGAAAAAACTCCATGACCGACTACGACAAACTCGACGCCTGGATCGAGGCCCACTTCGACGAACAGGTGCGTTTCCTGCAGGAACTGGTGCGCGTGCCCACCGACACGCCGCCGGGCAACAATGCGCCGCATGCCGAACGCACCGCGCAACTGCTGGCCACCTTCGGCTTCGAGGCCGAAAAGCACCCGGTGCCCCCCCAGGAAGTCAAGGCCGCGGGGCTGGAGTCCATCACCAACCTGATCGTGCGCCGCTACTACACGAAGGACCGCACGCCCCAGGGGCGGCCGGCCTCTGGTCGGGTGGTGGCCCTCAATGCCCACGGCGACGTGGTGCCGCCCGGCGAAGGCTGGACCCATGATCCGTATGGGGGCGAGGTCGTCGACGGCCGCCTGTACGGGCGTGCGGCCGCAGTGAGCAAGAGCGATTTCGCCAGCTTCACCTTCGCGGTGCGGGCGCTGGAGTCGCTGGGCGCGCCGCTGCGGGGCGGGATCGAGCTGCACTTCACCTACGACGAGGAATTCGGCGGCGAACTCGGCCCGGGCTGGCTGCTGAAAAAAGGCCTGACCCGCCCCGACCTGATGATCGCCGCCGGCTTCAGCTACGAAGTCGTCACCGCCCATAACGGCTGCCTGCAGATGGAGGTCACGGTCAACGGCCGCATGGCGCACGCCGCCATCCCCGACACCGGCATCGACGCGCTGCAGGCGGCGGTGAAGATCCTGAACGCCCTGTATGCCCAGAACACCCTGTACAAGCAGGTGACCTCGCAGGTGGCGGGCATCCGGCATCCCTACCTGAACGTGGGCCGCATCGAAGGCGGCACCAACACCAACGTGATCCCCGGCAAGGTGAGCTTCAAGCTCGATCGCCGCATGATCCCCGAGGAAGATCCGGTGGCCGTCGAGGCCTCCATCCGCGACCTGATTGCGCAGTCCGCGGCGCAATGCCCGGGCATTAAGGTGGACGTGCGCCGCATGCTGCTGGCGCGTGCACTCAAGCCCCTGCCGGGCAATCGCCCCCTGGTCGAGGCCCTGCAAAAGCACGGGCAAACGGTCTTCGGCCAGCCGATTGCCGCCATGGGCACGCCTTTGTATACCGACGTGCGCCTGTACGGCGAGGCGGGCATTCCCGGCGTGATCTACGGCGCGGGCCCGCGGACCGTGCTGGAGTCGCATGCCAAGCAGGCCGACGAACGCCTGGAACTGCAGGACCTGCGCCGCGCCACCCGCGTGATCGCGCGCGCCCTGCGGGATCTCCTGGCCTGAGCCCCGCGCAGGCAAGCAACGATGATTCAGCGCACACGCCCCCGGCGGAACAGGTTGACAATGGCCAGGAGCACCACCGCCCCGACCAGCGACACCAGGAACGAGCCGATGGACAGGCCCTCGTTGATGGTACCCACACCGACCATGGGCGAAATCACCCAGCCGCCGATGAAGGCGCCGATGATCCCGACGATCACGTTCAACAGGATCCCCTGCTGCGCGTCGGTGCGCATGATCAGGCTGGCGAGCCAGCCGACGACACCCCCGACGATGAGCCAGATCAGAAAGTTCATGAGGACACTCCTTTGCGACACTCGCAATATGGGCAGCGGCCCCCGCCGCCCCCGTAGTCGCCCGCACGGGTGTGCCGTGCGCGGGGCCCGCACGGGGGCGTCGGACAGCCCCTACCTGCGCCCCACGAATCCTTTAGACCTCACTTCCTCAATTAACGGTTTGACCGGGATTCCGATCAGAAAACGGCACCCTTTTTGCATGTAATGTTCAGTTAACCACCCTCAGTCTGGAGACCTCATGACCAAGCGCATCTTCCTCAAGACCACTGCCGCCCTCGCCCTGGCCGCCGCTTTCGGCACCGCGGGCGCGCAATCCCTGACCCCCATCAAGTTCCAGCTCGATTGGCGCTTCGAGGGCCCGGCCGCCTTTTTCCTCACCCCGGTGGCCAAGGGCTACTTCAAGGACGCCAAGCTGGACGTGACGGTGGACGCCGGCAACGGCTCGGGCGGCGCGGTCACGCGCGTGGCCTCGGGCACCTACGACATCGGCTTCGCCGACATGGCGGCCCTGATGGAGTTCCATGCCAACAACCCCGACGCCCCGAACAAGCCGGTGGCGATCATGGTCGTCTACAACAACACGCCGGCCTCGGTGATGGCCCTGAAGAAAACGGGCATCAAGACCCCCGCCGACCTGGCCGGCAAGAAGCTGGGCGCCCCGGTGTTCGACGCCGGCCGCCGTGCCTTCCCGATCTTCCAGAAGGCCAATAACGTCGGCACCGTGAACTGGACTGCCATGGACCCGCCGCTGCGCGAGACCATGCTCGCCCGCGGCGACGTGGACGCCATCACAGGCTTCACCTTCACTTCGCTCCTGAACCTGGAAGCCCGCGGCGTCAAGGCCGAGGACGTGACCGTGCTGCAGTACCCCGACTACGGCGTGAAGCTGTATGGCAACGTGATCATCGCCACCCCCAAGATCCTGCGCGAGAACCCGGCTGCGGTGAAGGCCTTCCTGCAGGCCTTCACCAAGGGCGCCAAGGACGTGATCGCCAACCCGGCGGCCGCCATCGAGCACGTCAAGCAGCGTGACGGCATCATCAACACCGAACTCGAGACCCGCCGCCTGAAGCTGGCCATCGACACCGTGATCAACAGCGCCGACGCGCGCGCCGAGGGCTTTGGCCAACTCAATCCGGGACGCCTGGCGCTGATGGCCTCACAGGTCTCCGACGCCTTCAACACCAAGACCCGCATCAACCCCGACGCGGTCTGGAACGGCTCCTTCCTGCCGTCCAAGGCCGAACTGAACATCCTGCCCGCCCCCAAGGCCGCCGCCACCGCACCCGCCAAGAAGTAAATGACGAGTCCCCTCTTCGTCGACTTTCAGGACGTCTGGCTCGCCTACAACGAGGAACTCCTTGCAGAGAACCACTTTGCAGTCGAGGCCATCGACCTGAAGGTACGCGAGGGCGAGTTCATCGCCATCGTGGGGCCATCGGGCTGCGGCAAGTCCACCTTCATGAAGCTGGCCACCGGCCTGCGCATGCCCTCGCGCGGATCCATCCGCATCGGGGGTGCGCCGGTCACCGGTCCGCTGAAGATTTCGGGCATGGCCTTTCAGGCGCCCTCCTTGCTGCCCTGGCGCACGACGGTGGACAACGTGCTGCTGCCGCTGGAGATCGTGGAGCCCTATCGCTCCAGCTTCAAGCAAAAGCGGCCCGAATACGCCGAACGCGCCCGCGCGCTCCTGCGCAAGGTGGGCCTGGGCGGCTACGAGGACAAGTTTCCCTGGCAGCTCTCGGGTGGCATGCAGCAGCGCGCCAGCATCTGCCGGGCCCTGATCCACGAGCCCAAGATGCTGCTGCTGGACGAACCCTTCGGCGCGCTCGATGCCTTCACCCGCGAAGAGCTGTGGTGCATCCTGCGTGACCTGTGGAACGAGCAGCGGTTCAACGTCATCCTGGTCACGCACGACCTGCGCGAATCCGTCTTCCTGGCCGACACGGTGTATGTCATGAGCAAGAGTCCCGGCCGCTTCGTCGTGCGCAAGGAAATCGACCTGCCGCGCCCGCGTGACCTGGAGATCACCTACACCAAGGAGTTCACGGACATCGTCCATGACCTGCGCGGGCATATCGGGGCGATACGCAAGCAGGGCGCGGAGGTGGCGCAATGAGCCTCAACAAGAAACAGCTGGAGGGCTGGTCGCCCTGGATCCTCCTGGTGGCGACCATCGCGATCTGGCAGCTGGTGTGCTGGGGCTTCAATGTCTCGGAGTTCATCTTCCCCAGCCCCGCGCGCATCTGGAGCCAGATGATCGAATACCGCGGCGTGATCGCCGGCCATGCCTGGCGCACCTTCTGGGTGACCATGGCGGGCTTTGGCATCGCCATCGCGGTGGGCGTGATGCTCGGCTTCCTGATTGGCAGTTCGCGCCTGGCCTATGCGGCGGTCTATCCACTCATGACAGCCTTCAACGCCCTGCCCAAGGCGGCCTTCGTGCCGATCCTGGTGGTCTGGTTCGGCATCGGCATCGGGCCAGCCATCCTCACTGCCTTCCTGATCTCCTTCTTCCCGATCATGGTGAACATCGCCACCGGCCTGGCCACGCTCGAACCCGAGCTCGAGGACGTGTTGCGGGTGCTGGGCGCCAAGCGCTGGGACGTGCTGGTCAAGGTAGGCCTGCCCCGCTCCATGCCCTACTTCTATGGCTCCCTGAAGGTGGCGATCACGCTGGCCTTCGTCGGCACCACGGTGTCGGAGATGACGGCCGCCAATGAGGGGATAGGCTACCTGCTGATCTCCGCGGGCTCGGCCATGCAGATGGGCCTGGCCTTCGCTGGCCTGGTGGTGGTGGGCGCGATGGCGATGGTGATGTACGAGCTTTTCAGCTACGTCGAGAAGCACACCACCGCCTGGGCCCATCGCGGTTCGCAGAACGACTGAAAGGCCTGGCACTTCGATGGCCTGGCACGCGCACCTGGCGCTGCACTACGCGCGCCAGGGGGCGCGCACGGTGGCCCGGCATCGGCACGAAGGGCCGCTTCGCATCCTGCAAAGCCTCTACCCCGAAGGCGACGCCATCTGCCACAACGTGCTGGTGCATCCGCCCAGCGGCCTGGTGGGTGGCGACGTGCTGGACATCGATATCCAGCTGGATGCCGACACCCACGGCCTGGTGACCACGCCGGGCGCCACCCGCTTTTACCGATCCGAGGGCGAGGCCGCCGTGCAGCGCACGCGCGTGCGCGTGGCCGAGGGCGCGCGCCTGGAGTGGCTGCCCATGGAAGCCCTGTGCTACAGCGGCTGCCGCGCCGAGAACCACCTTACGCTGTCGCTTGAGCCCGGCGCCCAGACCCTGGGCTGGGACGTGACCGCGCTGGGCCTGCCCGAGGCCGACCAGCCCTTTGCTGCCGGCAGCCTGCTGCAGCACCTGGAGGTGGAAGGCGGTTGGCTCGAGCGCGGGCGCATCGACGCGGGCGATGCGCGCCTCATGGACGGTCCCTTGGGCCTTGCCGGCCAGCGCTGCATCGCCACCCTGTTCTTCGCGGCGGGCGCGCCGATCAACGCGGTGCTGCGCGAACAGGCCCTGGACATCGCCCGAGAGGCCATCGACGCCCACCCCCTGCGCGCGCAGGCGGGTGCGACCTCGCCGGAGCCCTCGGTCCTGGTCGTACGGGCGCTGGCGCCCGTGGTCGAGCCCGCCATGCAATTGCTCCAGGCGGTGCGTCATGCCTGGCGCGCCACCCTGTGGGGCCTGGCCCCCAACGCGCCGCGCACCTGGGCCCTGTAGCGCCCCACGTCTGTCGCCGCCCTCGTCCTACAGGGCGCGCGGGCACTTCGCACCTGCAACACGCAACGCTTTCTGGCGGGCACGCTGCATGCGGCGCGCGAACACTGCCGTGCATCACCATCCTCCTTCAGAGATCACGATGTACCCCTTCCTCGCCTTCACGCTGCGCCACCCCGTCGTGCGCTCGGTTCGCCGCCTGGCGCCGCTTCTCGCCGCCGCCGGCCTGCTGGCCCTGGGCGGTCTTGCACCGGCCCATGCCAATGGGAGCGCACCGGCCGCCGCCCCCGGCGCCACCGGCATCGACGCCTCCGGCGACTACCGCCAGGAAATGCAGGCCTGCCGCCAGGGCCGCACCGCGCAGGACCGCACCACCTGCATGCAGGAGGCCCGCGCGGCGCACAAGGCCAGGCAGCGCGGCGCACTGGACACCCCCGCCCACTCCATGGGCGCCAACGCCATGGCCCGCTGCGAAGGCATGAACCAGGCCGACATGGCCGCCTGCCAGGCCCGGATGATGGGATACGGCCAGACCAGCGGCAGCGTCGCCGGCGGCGGCCTGCTGCGGGAGCTGGAGGTGGTGGAAATGCAGCCGGGGCAGGATTCGGTGAACGTGGCACCTAAGGGCGACGCGCCTGTGCTGGTGGTGCCGACGCAGAAGCCGGCGCCATGACGGACACGCCCAGCACACCGCGACCGGGGGGCGCCGCGCCAGGCGGCCCCACACCCGTCGCGGACACCGCCTCGCCCGCAGCGACGCCCGCGCGCGCCCAGCATGGCTACCCGAATGAAGTGCGCTGGCATACCGGCCAGGGGCACCAGCCCTATGCCAACCAGGGCGCAGAGGAAGCGCCCGAACCCAACCTGGGCGATGCCTTCGAGGCCGGCGACCGCGGCCCCTATTCGGGCACGAACCAGGCGCAGATGCGGCAGGTCAGGCGCAAGCCCTGAAGCCGCAAAGCGCGCAAGCCCGCGCTAGATCGACACCAGCTGGCGGACCCCCCGGGCCTGCATTTCGGATCCCGGCCCCCGCGCGATCACCTCGCCGCGCTCCATCACCAGGTAGTGATCGGCCAGTGCTTCGGCGAAGTCGTAGTACTGCTCCACCAGCAGCACCGCGACCCGCTCCCCATTCAGGCCCTCGGTGGCCAGCATGCGGATCACGCGCCCGATGTCCTTGATGATGGACGGCTGGATGCCCTCGGTCGGCTCGTCCAGGATGATCAACCGGGGCTGCGCTGCCAGCGCGCGGGCGATCGCCAACTGCTGCTGCTGCCCGCCGGAGAGATCTCCGCCGCGCCGGTGCAGCATCTGCTTCAACACCGGAAAGAGCTCGAACAACTGGGGAGGCAGGGGCGTGGACGCCGGCTTGTAGGCCAGCCCCATGCGCAGGTTCTCTTCGACCGTGAGCCGCGCGAAGATCTCGCGCCCCTGGGGCACGAAGCCGATGCCGGCACGGGCGCGCTGGTAGGGCGTGGCGCCGGTGATGGCCTGCCCGTTGAACTCGATGGCGCCAGACTTGATCGGCACCAGCCCCATGAGGGACCTGAGCAGCGTGGTCTTGCCCACGCCGTTGCGACCCAGGAGCACCGTGACCCGGCCCGCCGGAACCTCCAGGCTCACATCGCGCAGGATGTGCGAGCCGCCGTAGTACTGGTGAATGTTCTTGACGGAGAGCATGGTGATTCTTCAGCGCCCCAGGTAGACCTCGATCACCCGCTCGTCGTTCTGGACCTGGTCCAGCGTGCCCTGGGCCAGCACCGCGCCGTCGCACAGCACGGTCACGATCTCGGAGATGGTGCGGATGAAGCCCATGTCGTGTTCGACCACCATCAGTGAATGCCTGCCCTTGAGGGACAGGAACAGTTCGGCCGTGCGGGCAGTTTCTTCGTCGGTCATGCCGGCTACCGGCTCGTCCAGCAGCAGCAGCTTCGGATCCTGCATCAGCAGCATGCCGATCTCCAGCCACTGCTTCTGGCCGTGGCTCAAGGTGCCGGCCAGGTGGTGCACGCCGTCCGCCAGATGGATGGTGTGCAGCACCTCGGCCAGCCGATCGCCCTGCACCGAATCCAGCCGGAAGAACATCGAGGCCTTCACGCCCTTGTCGGTCTTGAGCGCGAGTTCGAGGTTTTCGAACACCGTGAGCTGCTCGAACACCGTAGGCTTCTGGAACTTGCGGCCGATCCCCATCTGGGCGATCTCGGCCTCCTTGTAGCGAAGCAGGTCGATGGTGCTGCCGAAGAACACCGTACCTGCGTCGGGCCGGGTCTTGCCGGTGATGATGTCCATCATCGTGGTCTTACCCGCCCCGTTGGGTCCGATGATGCAGCGCAGCTCACCGGGCGCGATGTCCAGCGACAGCTGGTTGATCGCCCTGAAGCCATCGAAGCTCACGCTCACGTCTTCCAGGTACAGGATGCGGCCATGCGTCACGTCCACCTCGCCCGGCGTGGCCAGGCGGGCAAAGGCCGCACTGCGCCCGCCCGAGGCCCCCGCCTGTGTGCCCTTGTCCTGGCGCGCCTGCAGGCGCTGGGTGCCTTGCTCCATCAGGTCGGGGGTCATGCCTTGCCTCCCACCTTGCGCAGCCAGCCGACAATGCCCTGAGGCAGGAACAGCGTGACGGCAATGAACAGGGCGCCCAGGACGTACAGCCAGAACTCCGGCGCCACCACGGTGAGCCAGCTCTTGGCGCCATTGACCAGGAAAGCGCCGACGATGGGGCCGATCAGGCTGGCGCGCCCGCCGACAGCGGCCCAGATCGCGATCTCGATGGAGTTGGCGGGGCTCATCTCGCCGGGGTTGATGATGCCTACCTGCGGCACGTACAGCGCCCCGGCCACGCCACACATCATCGCGGAGATCACCCAGATCGTGAGCTTGTAGCCGATAGGGGAATAGCCGGAGAACATCACGCGCGACTCGGCGTCGCGGATCGCTTGCAGCACGCGGCCGAACTTGGCGTTCACCAGCCAGCGCGCGAACAGGAAGAACCCCAGCAGCGTGACCCCGGTGATCACGAACAGCGTCATGCGCATGTTCGGCGTGGCCAGCGGCAGGCCCAGGAGGCGCTTGAAATCGGTGAAGCCGTTGTTGCCGCCGAACCCGGTCTCGTTGCGGAAAAAGAGCAGCATGGCCGCAAAGGTCAGGGCCTGCGTGATGATCGAAAAATACACGCCCTTGATGCGGGAGCGAAAGGCGAAGAAACCGAAGACGAAGGCGACCAGCCCCGGCACGGCCACCACCAGGAACAGGGTGGCCAGGAAGCTGTCGCTGAAGGTCCAGTGCCAGGGCAGCTCCTTCCAGTCCAGGAACACCATGAAATCGGGCAGGTCGCTCTTGTAGTTGCCGTCACGGCCGATCTGCCGCATCAGGTACATGCCCATGGCATAGCCGCCCAGCGCGAAGAACAGGCCGTGCCCCAAGGAGAGGATGCCGGTGTAGCCCCAGATCAGGTCCATGGCCAGTGCGCAAATGGCGTAGCACATGATCTTGCCGACCAGGGAAATGGCGTAGTCGCTCAGGTGAAAGACGCTGCCGGCGGGTACCAGCAGGTTCAAGACGGGGGCGACGGCGCACACCGTCACCAGGGCCACCAGGAAGGCCGCCCAGCCCGTGGGCGTGAGCAGTGCCTGGCGGGGTTCAGGGAGTCGGTCCATTCAGTAGCTCGGAGGTCAAGATGTGATTGGGGAGACAGCGTGGATCCGGCTTTGCCGGGCCGCTGGTGTCGCCCCCTTGAGGGGGAGGCGGCCGCAGGCCGCATCGGCGGTGGTCATGCTTCCGCACTCCGGCCCTTCATGGCGAAAATACCTTGCGGCCGTTTCTGGATGAAGACGATGATGAACACCAGCACCGCGATCTTGGCCAGCACGGCGCCGGCCCACCCCTCCAGGAACTTGTTCAAGACGCCCAGGCCCAGGGCCGCATACACCGTCCCGGCCAGCTGGCCCACGCCGCCCAGGACGACCACCATGAAGGAATCGACGATGTAGCCCTGGCCCAGGTCCGGGCCCACGTTGCCGATCTGGCTCAGCGCGCAGCCCGCCAGGCCGGCGATGCCCGATCCCAGCGCAAACGCATAGGTATCGACACGCGCGGTGTTCACCCCCAGGCACGAGGCGATCGGGCGGTTCTGGGTGACACCGCGCACGAACAGGCCCAGGCGCGTGCGCGCGATCAGCCAGGCCATGCTGGCCAGCACTGCGAGGGCAAACGCGATGATGATGATGCGGTTCCAGGGCAGCTGCAGGTTGCCCAGGACCGCGATGCCGCCACTCATCCAGCTGGGGTTTTCGACGCTCACGTTCTGCGCGCCAAAGACGGTCCGAACGAGTTGCATCAGCATCAGGCTGATGCCCCAGGTGGCCAGCAGCGTCTCCAGGGGGCGGCCATAGAGAAAGCGGATCACGCTGCGCTCCAGGATGGCCCCCATCACCGCCGAAGCCAGGAACGCCACGGGAACAGCCGCCACCAGGTACGCATCGAACGCACCGGGCAGGTACTGGCGAAACAGCCCCTGCACCACGTAGGTGGCGTAGGCGCCGATCATCATCAGCTCGCCATGCGCCATGTTGATCACGCCCATGAGGCCGTAGGTGATGGCCAGGCCCAGGGCCACCAGCAGCAGGATGGAACCCAGGCTCAGGCCGGAAAAGATCTGGCCGACGCGGTCGCCCCAGGCCAGACGCCCTTCCACCTGGCGCAGCGCCATCTCCAGGGCAGACCGCGCGGCAGGATGCTGCTCGGCGCGCAGGCGCTCAAGCAGCAGGGTCCGCGTGGCGGCCTCACCGCTCTGGGCCAGGATGCGTGCGGCTTCGGCCCGTTGCGCCGGGTCCGCGC
>JBEGVR010000282.1:0-43912 GCA_041178265.1 Pseudomonadota bacterium
TGGAAGTGGACGTGCTCCAGGCCCACGGCGGCTCGGGCGCGCTCCCAGGCGCATGCCCGTGTAGAACGCCACCCGGATGGCGATCTGCGTCTGCCAGTTCGTGCAGGCCCGGCAGGCGCGCAGCATCTCGGCGCGGGTGATGTAGGTGTGCCGCTCGTTGCGCACCACGGGCAACTGCATGCGCGCGGTGGGGTCGCTGGTCGTCAGGCCGTGGCGCTTCCACGCCCACCGGCATGCCGCCTTGAGGACGGCCAGGCGGTTGCGCACGGTGGCCAGGCTGAGGGTGTGGCCCTCGCGCGTCCCGGCGCGGTCTTCGGCGACGGCGGCGGCGACGGCTGGCAGCTCCGACATGGGCTTGCCGGCGTAGGCCCAGGCGATTTCGGCCAGGTGCTGCGCTGTGGCGCGGTAGCTCTTGAGGTGCTGCTTGTCGCGCAGGTACAGCGCGACCGCCTCGTCAATCAGCGGGTCTGTACCTCCGGCTCCCGTAGCGAGTGCGTAGAGCCTGCCTGACTCCTGGCGGTCGAACGCGTCAGCTTGGGCCTGACTCCAGCCAGCCGGAAGCAGTCGAGTAAGCCGGTGCCTGCGACTGCCAATGTAGCGGTCGAACTCAAAGCGCCAGCGCTTGTTGCGGGTGTCCCAGTAGATCGGCATGACTGGCGGTAGGTGTTGACGTCTGCGGGGTCGAATCGGACGGATCGTGCTGTCGGGCGGTAGGCTGGGAGCCTTCCAGATGCGGCCAGTTCGTAGACGGCTCGCTTGCTTATGCCAAGCAGCATGGCGGCTTCTGCGGCGTCGATCATCCCCCGCCCTCCACCGGAGCGGCCTGCTCGCTGGCCTGGCGGATGGCGGCGGCGAACTCGCACGGCTGGATAGGCATGTCGTTCAACGCGGCCCTTGCGGCTCGCCTGCGACACGTCATCTGCTCGATGAGCGAGGCGCACAGCTCCCTCTCATCCGCCCTGGCCTGAGCCGCAGCGGCGGCGAGCTGGGCGGCGTTGTAGATGAGCAGCTTGGTCGCCGTGCCGCCCTGGCGGGCGACCTCCAGATCCAGCAGCGGTCCATCACCATCGAGCCACAGGCGATCCGGTGTCGATCCGTCATAGCTGATGGCATGCGCCACCGGCTCCAGGCGGTCAGCCATGCGACACCTCCACGCGCTTGAACTCCACCACCCACACCCAGGGATTCGCGTCCCATGAGCCGGGGCCGTTGATGCGCTCCCACAGGTGGCGGTAGCCTTCCTGTGGTGTCATGCCGGCGATCTGCTCCGCGTCGTCGTGTTCGCACCACCAGCCGCCGATGAATTCGCTGATGCCCTCGTCTTTCGCATCATCGGCGCTGATGTCCTGCAGCCTCTCGACCCGCACGCCCGTGATCTCCAGCGTGATGCGGCTGGCGGCCCGCGGCATATGGATGCTGGGCTTCCAGGTGTAGCTCTCCCAGGTCAGCGGCGCCCGGCTGCGATGCGGGCCAGCGTGGCGGGCGAACGGCCCGGGCGGTGCACCGCTGACCATCGGCCGGCGCCGAAGTCGATCACACGCGCGGCTGGCGTCGGCTCACGCTTGGGCAGCGTCAGCTCGACAGGGTGGCGCGATCGGGTTGCGACCACGAACAGCCGGCGGCGGTGCTGCGGCACGCCGTGGTCAGCGGCGTCGACCACCATTGGCGACAGCGCGTAGCCCAGCGCGTGCATCGCGGCACACCACGCCGGGTACAGCACCCATTCCGCGTACTCGGGGACGTTCTCCACCAGCACCACGGCCGGGCGGTGGACCTCGGCGCAGGTCACAACAGCCCACGCGGTGGCCCGCTGCGCGTCGTGATGCGGCTTGTCGGTACCACGGGCCTTGCTGTGTCCCTGGCAGGCCGGCGAGGCCAGCAGGATGTCGTGGGCCGGCGCGTCACGGAAGTCGGCCTGCTGGAGGTCTTGGCAGGCGTGCCGCGTGTCCGGGTGGTTGGCGGCATGCCACTCCACGGCGGTTGGCCAGTGGTTGGCGGCCCAGAGGACTTGGCACCCGGCCATCGCGGCGCCAGTGCTGAACCCGCCTGCGCCAGCAAAGAGGTCGATCGCGTTCATACGATCACCACCTCCCGATCCGACACCACACGCCCGGCGGCGATGGCGGCCAGGCGCTCGCGGGTCTCGTAGACCGCCAGCAGGAAATCCCGCTCCGGCAGCCCCTCCATGGCCTGGGCGTAGTGCCCGACACATTCGCGCACCGCGCGCAGCCCTTCGCCGTCCATGCGCATGACCTGCGAGGCGTGCCAGCGCTCCCCGGCCCGCGCCATGGCGTAGCAGGCGGCGTCCCAGGTGGCGTGCACCTCGTCGCGCACCAGGTTGCCGCGCAGGAACAGCGTCTCCACCACGTTAATGGCGTCGCTGAGGTGGCGCCAGTCGTCCTCGCCAGGGTGCTGGCCGCGGGCGATGGATTCCAGCGCCGAGTGCATGCAGCCCATCAGCAGGTCGCGCTCGCGCTGCGGCAGCGGGTTCTGGTCGTCAGCATGCACGCCAACCACCAGTTTTGACAGCAGGCGAGACGGCTGGGCCGGGCGTGCCGGGCGGCCTCGCTTACGCATGCTCGGCCTCGATCAGCGCATCTTCGACAGCCTCGACGCTCAGGCCCAGCTCGCGGGCGGTCTGCTCGATGGCGAGGTCGACAGCTCCAGCGAACTCGACTCCAGGGCCGGTGTTGGCAAGGGCTGACTGGAACGTGGCGCGCACCTTCTCGCGGGGGGTGATCATGCTTGGCTCTCCTCTGTATTCGGTTGTGTCTTGCGGCGGCGGGCCGGCGCGCGGTACCTCACCGCCTCGCGCTCCTCCGCCAGGAAATGGAAGGTCACGCCGAACTCAGCCACCGCGTGCGCGATGACGCGGTCGATGTGCTCGGAGTACTGCTTGACGCTCAGGTCTTCGGTGCTGATGCGCACGCGCTGCGGCGTGGCCTTCTTCTGGCCGGGCAACTTGCGCATGACGAAGCGGTCGGGCAGGAACAGGCGGCGGAAGTACTCCTTCCACACCTCGGCAGTGAAGCGCTCGCCGTTCACACGCACCTGCTCGGCGATCTGCGGGAACACGGCGGCGTGCAGGAACCCGCGCTGCTTGACGGTGATGTCGTCGGCGTCCTCTCCGAACACCAGCCGCCAGGTGCGCGGGACCATCTCGCCGGTGTCCGGGTCGGTCTTGTCCGGCGCGCCGGCAATCCGCTGCTTCGCGTGCTCGTACAGCTGCGTCACGGCGGCGTGCAGCGCCTCGCGGGTGCCGGGGCAGGTGAGCACCAGGTCACGGTCATCCAGCAGCAAGGCGCGACCGGTCATACGTGCCTCCAGTTCTTGCGCAGTCGGGCAGCGCGGATGGTTGAACTGTGCACGCCGAGCAGAGGCGCCAGTTCAAGCGATGACTGTCGCGATTCCCGAATCCAGCCCACCAACTCGTCATCAAGCAGTGCGTTGAAGGCCTTCACGCCGCGCTGCGAGCGGCCATGCCGGACCATGTCCTGGCTGTTGTCCTTCGGGGTTCCGTAGTACAGATTCCCGAGCGCAGGGTTGGCCCGGTTGCCGTCGCGATGCAGGCCCCAGAGCCCGGCCGCAGGACCGACAAAGGCGGCCAGCACCAGCAAATGGACCGGAGCCTTCCTTTCGCGCCCCTCGCGGCACAGCGACACGTAGACGTAGCCGGTGCTCTTGTCATCAGTGCGCCAAGTCAACATGCGGGCAGCGACAGGACGCATGCTGGCGCCGACGCGCACAGTGCGTGCCAGTGAACGAACCCGGCCAGCGTCGGAAACCTCGTAGAGCCCTTCGTAGCCGACGACGGGGCGCCATTGCTCGCTCATCGGGTCACCGCCACCTTCCCCGCCAGCACCAGCTCGGCCAGCGTCAGCACGATGGCGCGGTCGATCATGGCGCGCCGCTCATCGCGTGTCATGTCCTTGCCCTGGTCGATGGCCTGATGGCAGGCGCGGCACAAGCCGGCGGTCCAGCAGTCGTGCGCCTTGGTAGCGCCGCCCTTGCCTTCGTTGCGGTGGGCCGCCTCCACGCCGGGTGCGCCGCAGAGGACGCAGTTCGGCAGGCTGCGCACGGCCGCCAGCCAGTCGCCACCGCGGTGGGTGACGGCCTTCGGCGCCGGGCGCGGGGCGTTGGCGGCCGCCGCCATGACGGCGCGCGGCTTGGGTGCCACCACTGGCACGGCCGGCAGCCGCCGCTCGCGCGGAGCGGCCGGCGCCTTCGGCTTCGTGCGCAGCGGGGTGCAGCGCTGGATGGCGGAGCGCTTCATGGCTCAGGCGGCGGCGTGCTGTTCCGCCACGTCAGCGACGTGCTCGATGAGCGCGCGGCAGATCTCGCCGAACTGCGCCTCGGTGTAGAGCTTCGCGGCCTTCTCAGTGGCGGCCGGCTGGACGCCCAGGACGTCGGCCACGAACGCGGCGGTCATGGTGAAACCCAGCCGCTCGCAGATCACGCCCAGCTTCAGCGTCGGCGCCACCGGTGCGGCCGGCTCTTGCCATGGCGGCGCGACCGGCGCGGCGGCCGGCGTGGGGGCTGCAGCGGGCGCAGCCTTCGGCGCCGCGGTCACCTGCAGGGCCTCTTGCGCGATGCGCGCGGCGGCGGCCTCGCGCTGGCGCTTGTCCTCCTCGGCCTTGGTGTGCGCATCGATCCGCGCGGCCACGGCCAGGCGGAAGTCCTCGACCGGCTTGCCCACCAGCTGCTGCGGGTCGGCGAACAGGAACGCATGCTCCTGGTGCTCGGCCCGGAACCACGCCAGCTTCTCGCGCCACTCGCGGGCGGCTTGATCGGCGGCGATCTTGCCTCGGGCCAGGGCGGTGTCCACCGCATCCTGCAACGTCTGCACCGTGCGCTTGCCCTTGGCCGCCGCAGCGAAGTCAGGCGCGGCGACGGTCAGCGAGAGCGGCGCCAGTTCCACGTTCAGCGCGGCGACGTGCTGGGTGAAGGCGCCACGGGCGGCCAGGATGATCCCGTCCTTGATCTCTGCCTTGCGCTTGTCCACCAGCCTCGTCAGGTCCAGGCGGGTGGATCGGGCCAGCTGGCGCAGGTCGGCGACCACGCGCTGCATCTCCACCACGTCGGCGATGCTGGCCAGGGCAGTGGCCTCGGCGGCGTCCAGCATCTCCTCGGCGCGGCCCAGTGCCTTCACCGCTGCGTCAGCCAGGGCGAACTCGGAATCGGTGCTGGGCTTGGCCGGCAGCCGCTCCACGAAGGCGCGCAGCGCCACGCCGAAGGCAGGGAGGTTCGACTGCACGGCCAGGGCGCCATCCAGGCGGATGGCCACGGCCGGCAGGGTCTCCACCACCGGCGTCGCCACGGCTTCGGCCGGAGCCGGCGGCACGTAGGCGGCGACGTCGCGGGCGAACTGCTGCCAGCCGGCGATCAGCGCGGCGAACTTCTCCTCGCTCGACTCGTACCAGCAGGAGACGGTGCGCTCGGGCGTGCCGTCGCTCACGGTGAACCGGCAGCGCGCGGCGCCGCTCACCAGGAGCTCCTGGTCCAGCTGGACGATGTAGTGCGGCGGCAGGCTGCCGGCCCGCACCGCGGCGGCCAGTTCCTCGTTCCAGAGCTTGCACTCCCAGACGAGATCCTCGGCCATCGTCAGGCCGTCCAGGCTGGCCAGCAGGCGCAGGCCGTCGACCTCGACCGTCGCCGTGACGGGGAACAGATCCTCGCCCAGCTCGGCCTCGATCAGCGGCCGGGCAGCTGCCTCGGCGGCGTGGCCGCGGTCGAACAGCGCCTGCTTGGCGGCGCCGACTTCCTCGGCCGCGCCGGTGGCCTTGCGGCGCAGCAGCTCGGTGCGGCTGACGTACTTGCTGACGCCCATCATCGCGGGCGCCTCGCTGGCGGTGAAGTAGCCGGCGCGCAGCGCGAGCCAGGCGGGCGTGCCTTGCTGCACGTCGTGGATGGTGCGGGCGAGCGTCATTCGGCGCTCCCTTCGGTGGCGGAGGGCGCCCAGGTGCGGATCTCGGCCTGCTGCTTGGGCGTGAGCTGGTCCTTCGTCTGGATGAAGGCGATCAGCGCGTCCGGCGTCTTCTTGCCGGCCTCGACGGTGGCGCGCCAGCCGGCCTTCTTCTTCTCGAAGGCTTCGGCGGTCATGGGCTGCGGCCCGGTGGGTGGCGGGTCGCCAGCGCCAGCGACCTTGTTCTCCATCACCGACGCCCAGGTGGCCTCGCCGTCGCGGATGGCGCCGTACAGGCCCCGGAGCTTCACCATCTCGGCCGGCGAGCAGGCGCCGACGTCGTGGCCCAGGTACTCGGTCAGGTCGACGGCCTTCACGCCGATCTCGGCGAAGGCGTCAAGGATCTTGCAGCGTTCGGCGTCCGGGTCCTGGGCCGCCTTGTCCAGGCGGACGGCCTTGATGATGTCGATGGCCTCGTCCTGCAGGTAGCCAGGGATGAGCCGCAGGCCGAGCGTGCGCATCGCCTTGGAGATGAGCGCGCCGCGCACGTTGAGCAGCTCGTCGCCCTTGGCGGGCACGAGGTACACGTTCCGGCCCCAGGAGTTCTTTCGGACCGAGATGTAGCTGCCGTCATCGGCCGGGCGCGAGCGCTCGACGTACTTGCTGACCGGGATGCACACGCTCAGCGGGACGTTGCTCTCCAGGTCGGTCACCTCGATTCGGTGCACCTCCTTGGCCTCGTCCTCGTAGGTCATCTCAGTGTCCACCGAGACGTTCTTCATGCAGCGCAGGGCGACTTCCACGAAGCGGATGCCCAGGCCTTCCACGCCGTCGCCGATGGGCTTGACGTAGTACGCGCTCTTGTTGTCCGCGAAGGACGGGCGGCGGCATTCCTTGAGCAGGTCCTGCCGCACCTGGTCCCAGTTGCGCGGGTTGCGCATGGCCATGATGAAGCGGGCCTCGACCAGGGCCTTCGCCTTGGCCGCCGCGGCGGTGCTGGCGGTTTCGGCCGCCATGGGGATGTAGCTGGGCGTCTCGGCGACAGCCAGCGAGGTGGTGGGTGCGTTCATTCGTCGGTGTCCTCGTCGTCGGAAACTCGGTTGTTCATGTCGTCCTCGAGTTCGCGGAGGAACTCGCGGACCAGCTCCCAGCAGCGCATGCGCAGGGCGTAGTCGGAAGCGGGGAGGGGCAGGGCGGTGGTGTCCATGGCTTCAGCCCTTGAACCAGCGCACCAGGCGCATGAACCAGGACAGCCGCGGCTCGTCGGCCGGCTCGTAGACCGCCATCTCGCGGATGGGGCCGAGCTCGACCACGGGCGGCGCGTCGGCGGGCATGGCGGCGGTGTCGACCCGGTTGCAGCCCTCTGTGCACGGGGCGTCGCCCTGCTTGCAGGACTCGCCTTTGCAGCTCGGGAGCTCGCCCAGCCAGCGGCGCGCGCACTCGGCGAGCATTTCCGAGCGCTTCTTCTCTTCCGCGATCCAGCGGTCGTGCTCCTCGGCCAGCTTCTTCAGGTGGCTGTCGAAGAGGCCGTCTCGCATGGAGTCGTCGTAGAGCCGGCGGAAGTCCAGCGGGTCGTGCTTGGCGCCTTGTGCAGCCAGCAGGTCACGTTCGGCGGCCGTGTGGCCGCGGGCAGCGAGGCGGCTCATCGCGGGCTCCCGGTGAATGCACACACGCGGTCGTCCTGCTCGCACGCAGACCAGTGAGCCAGGGCCAGAGCCCCAGCGAGACCGATCACAGCCGCCAGCAGCGCGCTGGCGATTCCCTCTCGCTGGCGCCGGCTCATGACCGCGCCCCGTAGGTCAGCAGATCGGCGGCGGTGTCCAGCGCGGTGATCGTCGGATCGTCCCGGCGCTGGTCTTGCGTCATTCCCTCGCCCAGCAGCGAGGCCATGCACGAGCAGATCGCGGCCATTTCGGCGCGGCTCACGCTGTGGACGCCGCGCAGCAGGGTCGGCACGTCTGACGGGGCGATGAACATCATCCCGACCTCCGACGCAGCCGCCCGGGCCGCTTCAACGTCCTCGTACGCATCGGCGCGCCGGAGGATGCTGATCGCTTCGTCGATGCCTGCGGCCAGGTCGTCCGCTTCGGCGGGGTAAGTGCCCTCGGTGCGCGGGTCCATTGGGTGGGCCATGAAAACCCCGTAGTCGCTGTCGAATCGCATCTGCTGCCCCCGTCGTCTGTCGATGGGTCAAACGATACCAAACGGTATCCGATGCGTCAACACCGAACGGTGTTGTTTTGGTGTTGTTGTCGGTACCCCCCTAAGGTGGGTGGGTGGAAACAGGTCGTCACGCGCGGCAGAATTGCCGTCGGGAGAAAGGAGAGACTATGAAGAAGACTGTCGCCGCTCTGTTCGTTTGCGCCCTGACCGGGTGCGCGACCACCACAGGCCTGGCACCGACCGAGACCAAGAGCGGTTTCAGCGGTGCCAGAGTGGTGTCGATCAGCCCGCACGGGAATGCATGCACGACGATGCAATGCACAGCCGTCGGCGCACAGTGGGACTCTTCGCGGCCAGATGCCGCGCTGCTGACTATCGACAGCTACGGGACTGAGTACGCGGGGATCACTGGCGCGAAGCTGGCCATCAATGGCCGAGAGGTCGACCTAAAGCCGAATTCCGGCCTGTCTCGTCTTTCCAACATCGGCACGATGCGAGTGAGCAGCCACGACTTCACTGTCCAGCTCTCGCTGGTGCGAGAGGTCGCGGCGGCGCAACGCGCCTGGCTGCGCGTCTACACCACCAAGGGCTATGTCGAGCACGCCATCATCGACGGCGTCACCGACAGCAAGGCGTACCACGCCCTAAAGCGGTTCCTGTCCCAGGTCGACGGCGGGAAGAGCTAGCCAACGGGCGGTCTACCGCAGGCCGCTCCACCGCGCTCTTTGGCCAGTTACAACGGCGAGCACCGTGAGGCCGTCGCGCCGGCTGTCCAACGGCAGCACTGCCTGGTTGAAGGCATGCGCTTCCCAGTGGTCGGCGCGGCGCAGCTTGTACTGCCGGATGTAGAGGTTCCCAGCGTCATCGCAGACCAGCACGCCGTCGCCTGACGCCGGCTGAAGTGTGCTGTCAAAGTACACGATGGTTCCCGCCGGGATGGCCGGGGCCATGCTGTCATCGGGCGCCGCTGTATGGAATTCTGGCGGCAGCCGCTCCCTGTGAGTCATCAGTTCGTCCCACGAAAAACTGGGGACTACTGTAAATCCATCCAGGCTCAATGTGTGAGCCTGTAACGTCTGGCCAGCGGCGTCCCTTCGCGCGGCATCACGAGATGGCGTGTCAAGCCATCCGCGCGGGAGGTCGAGACGCTCTTCGATCTTCCTGGCCAGCTTCTCGCCGAAGGTCTTCTTTGGACTGTTGAGGATCTGAGGCCATAGGGAGTAGGCGCCAGACGCTTCCCCACCCATCGCAAGGTACAGATCCTTCTGGCCCCAGTTGCGCTCCTTGCACAACCTCTGAAGGTTGCCCCTTCTGATCGCGGCGTCTTCGCTCATTTCGGTATTGCACCGCCTCTGAGCAACTTGACGGTATTGCATACAAGATACCGTTTGGTATAGGATGGCCGGCATGGACCTAGCCAACTACCTGCGCGATGTTCCCGTCCGAGAGCGGGACGTGTTCGCGGCTGCGTGCGGGACGACGCACAACCACATTCGTAACGTGGCGTTCAGCGGCAAGCCATGTGGGATCGAGCTGGCCGTCCGAATCGAGCAGGAGACCAAGGGCGCCGTGCGCCGCCAGGACCTCCGCCCGAACGACTGGCACCGCATCTGGCCCGAGCTGGTCGGCCGCAAGGGCGCCCCGAAGGCGCCGGCGCTGAAGAAGGGGGCTTGAGCGATGTCCGCTCATAGCAGCACGCCATCGCGCAGCAGCCGCTTCAGCCGCTGCACCAGCGCGCGCACCTTCCGGCGCGCCCATTCGTTCGAGTCCATCTCGTCCCTCCCTGAATCGCGTTCTCGCTCCCATGCCAAAAAAGTTTTGGCCGGGCGAGCCTCTCAACGCCACTCAACTGATTTGCGAGGCCTTGTGCACCAGCTCGGTTTCCCCTCTGAAGTGACGGCCACGGACCTGGCCCGCGAGAAGTCGCTGGGCGGGTCGATTGATCTTTGCGCGAAGGCTGCCGGCATCGAGCCGAAGCAGCTGCAGGCCGAGCTCAAGCTGGACAAGGCCCAGTGGTCGCGCTGGGTCAGCGGGCAAGAGGGTGTCGTGTGGCCGAAGCTCGTTGCGCTCATGGACCGGTGCGGCAACGACGCGCCGCTGCTGTGGATGCTCTTGGCGCGCGGCTATGACCTGTCCAGCCTCCGCCGACAGGAGACGGAGCTGGAGCGCCGCCTGCGCGTGGCGCTGGAAGAGAACGAACTCCTCAAGCACGACAAGCGCGTGCTGTCCGAGGCGCTGCGGGGCGGAGTGGCGGCATGAGCGACTACACCGCCTTCGTGGCCCGCAAGCTGGATGCGGTCTGCCCGACCGGCATCACTGGCGAGCTGAGCCTGCCGGATTCGCTGTTCCCGCACCAGAAGGCTCTGACCGCCTGGGCGCTCAAGCGCGGCCGCGCGGCCATCTTCGCGGACACCGGCCTGGGCAAGATGCGCATGGAGCTGGTGTGGGCGGACGTGGTGAGCCGGCATACGGGGCGGCCCGTGATAATCCAAACGCCGCTGACCGTGGCGCAGCAGATCGCCGCGGAGGGCCGGCGCATCGGCATCCCGGTGACGGTGTGCCGGGACGGCTCGGACGTGGGGCCGGGTGTGAACGTCATCAACTATGACCGGCTCCACAAGATCGACCCATCCGTTTTCGGCGGCGTGGTGCTGGACGAATCGGGGTGCATCAAGCACGCCGACACGCGCACCTTCAAAGACCTGACCGACGCCTACCGTGGCACGCCTTTCAAGCTGCCTGCCACGGCGACCCCGGCGCCGAACGACTGGACCGAGCTGGGAACGCATGCCGAGTTCCTTGGCATCTGCACCAAGGCGGAGATGCTGGCCGAGTACTTCGTGCACGACGGCGGCGACACCTCCGTCTGGCGGTTGAAGGGGCACGCGCGGCAAGTCTTCTGGCGCTGGGTGGCGTCCTGGGGCGCCATGATCCGCAAGCCGTCGGCGCTGGGGTTCGATGACGGCGCCTACAACCTGCCGCCGCTGCACCTCTACGAGCACCACGTCTCGTTCGAGATGCCGCTGAACGGCATGCTCTTCGCGGTGGAGGCCCAGACCCTGAGCGAGCGCCGCGAGGCGCGCCGCCAGTCGATGGAAGACCGCGTGAAGGCGTGCGCCGAGATGGTGAACGGCACGCCAGGCGCATGGGTCGTCTGGTGCGACCTGAATGCCGAGGGCGACGCGCTGGAAGCCGCGATCCCCGGCGCCGTGCAGATCGCTGGCGCCGATGCAGTCGAGGTGAAGGAGCAGCGCCTGCAGGACTTCGCCGAGGGCCGCACCCGCGTGCTGGTGAGCAAGCCCAGCATCTGCGGCTGGGGCCTGAACTGGCAGCACTGCAACCACATGGCCTTCGTCGGGGTGACCGACAGCTATGAGGCGTACTACCAGGCCGTGCGGCGCTGTTGGCGCTTCGGCCAGACGAAGGACGTGCACGTCCACATCTTCGCCAGCAAGGCCGAGGGCGCCATCGTGGCCAACCTCAAGCGCAAGGAGCGCGAGGCGGGCGAGATGGCAGACGCGCTGGCTGCGGAGACGCACGACGCCGTGATGGCGGAGGTGATCGGCGCCCGGCGCGAGTCCAACCAACACAACGCCGGCCGCCGAGTGCAGGTGCCGGCCTTCCTGCGGAGCGCGGCATGACTCACGAAGAGTGGCGGCAATCGCTCGCCCCGAACTATGAGGTCTCAAGCCTCGGTCGTGTGCGTCGCGCCGTCGCGGGGCGCAAGACCTACGCCGGCCGGGTGATGAAGCAGCAGCTTCTGAGCATCGGCTACCTCAGTGTGAAGCCCACGATCAACGGCAAGAACGTGTCGTTCTACGTCCACGACCTTGTGGCTGCTGCATTCATCGGCCAGAAGCCAGAAGGCGGAAGAGTCAACCACATCGATGGCGTGAAGACCAACAACGCTCCGCACAACCTTGAGTACGTCTCTCACGCCGAGAACATGCGCCACGCGGCCGAGTCGGATTTGCTGGTGCGCGGGGAAGACCACCACGCACACAAGCTGACGGAAGACCGCGTGCGCGAACTACGCGCCGACCGATCAGGCGGCATGTCCTTCTCAAAGCTGGCCAAGAAGCATGGGGTGTCCATTGCGACCGCCTTCCACATCGCAAAGGGCCATTACTGGAGCCACGTCGAATGAACTGCATCGATCAGGTCGTCACCGACCAATACGCCGCCTACCACGGAGACGCCGTTGAAGTCCTCCAAGGGCTGCCTGACTCGTCCGTCGGCTACTCGATCTTCAGCCCTCCATTCCAAAGCCTCTACGTCTACTCCAACAGCCCGCGCGACATGGGAAACGTCCGCACGGACGCGGAGTTCTTCGAGCACTTCGACTACCTGATAGCTCAGCTGCGCCGCGTAGTGCGCCCGGGCCGCAACGTCTCGTTCCACTGCATGGACCTGCCCAGCAGCAAGGAGCGCGACGGCGTGATTGGGCTGAAGGACTTCCCAGGCGACCTGCTGCGCGCCTTCCAGCGTCACGGCTTCGTCTTCCACTCGAAGGTGACGATCTGGAAAGACCCGGTGACGGCCATGACGCGCACCAAGGCGCTTGGCCTGCTGCACAAGTCGATCCGAGAGCGTTCGGAGATGTGCCGCCAGGGCATCCCCGACTACCTCATCACCGTCCGCGCGCCGGGGGAGGTGGACGAGCACGTTACCCACACCACCGAGGAGTTCCCGGTGCACCTGTGGCAGCAGATCGCCAGCCCGGTGTGGATGGACATCAACCCGTCCGACACGCTGCAGTTCCAGAGCGCCCGAGACCACGACGACGAGAAGCACATCTGCCCGCTGCAGCTCGAGGTGATCCGCCGCGGCGTGCTGCTGTGGTCGAACCCGCGCGACATCGTGCTGAGCCCGTTCATGGGCATCGGTTCGGAGGGCTACGTGTCCCTCCAGATGGGGCGCAAGTTTGTCGGGGTGGAGCTGAAGAAGAGCTACTTCGACCAGGCGCGCCGCAACCTGGCCGGCGCCATCACCAACCGCGCGCAAGGCTTGTTCGCCGCCTGAGGCGGCAGGGAGACCACCATGGCGGCCCCTTCTTCGCCCAATGACACCGGCAGCGGCGCGCGCCGCAACCGGCCGGCCAGCGCTGGCGGCCAATCAATTCCCGGCAGCCCGAGTGTCTGCAATCAGTACCGATTGCCGCTAGACGCGCCGCCGCTGGCCCAGGCGCGTGCCGTGGGCGCTTCGGCCGGCGAGATGGCCCGCTGCAGGGCCGAGCGGGCGGCGCCCGGGTTCACCGAACGAGCCAGCGAGCACATCCTGGCGACTCTACATCGCCTTGGTGAGGCCAGCGGCGAGTACCTCACCGAATCGTGCATCGGCGCCGGCATCCGCGCGCCGGACGCTCGCGCCTTCGGCTCCGTCTTCGCCTCCATGTCACGGGCCGGCCTGATCCGGTGCCTGCGCAGCGACCTGCCGCGGGCAAGGGGCCACGGGACCAGCGGCGGGAAGCTCTGGGGGCTCTCATGACCGAAGCCGAGAAGTGGGCCACCTACACGGCGCACAAGCGCGCGTTCCTGCGCGCGAACCCGGACGCCACGCCGCCGTCCGAGATTGAGGCCGAGATGCGGCGCATCGCTGACGAGTTGGGGATCTGAATGCGTGAGTACGGCAAGGTGTTCAGCCGCATCTGGGAGTCGGCCGACTTCCGGGCGCTGTCTGAGGATGGCCGGTCGCTGGTGCTGTACCTGTTGACCTGCCAGCACGGGACCATTGCGGGTGTGTTCCGCGTGCCTGACGGCTACGCCTGCGAGGACCTGCAATGGTCTTCGGCAAGGGTTGCGAAAGGGTTCGCGGAACTGTTCGACAAGGGTTTCGCAACCCGCTGTGAGGCCACGAAGTGGGTGTGGGTGGCGAAGTACCTGGAGTGGAACCCGCCAGAGAACCCGAACCAGCGCAAGGCTGCGGCCAAGGTGGTCGCGTCGGTCCCCCCGGCGTGCTGCTGGAAGCGAGCGTTCCTCAAGGCTTGCGGGCGGTCCCTGGGCATCGAGTCCGAACCCGACCCGGAACAGTTGCCGAACCGTTCCGAAACCGTTCCCGAAAGCTTTCGCGAATCAGGAACAGGAACAGGAGTAGGAGAAGTATCGGAAGAAGCTAACGCTTCTTCCTCGTCGCCGGGCGGCGACCTGGCCGGCGGGCAGACCCAAGGCGACAAGGCCCCTCCGTGCCCCTACGACGCCATCGTCATCGCCTACCACGAGGCGCTGCCGTCCCTGCCGCGGGTGAAGCTCATGGACGAGAAGCGCCAGAAGGCCATGCGGACCTTCTGGGCCTGGGTGTTCACGAGCCGGCGCAGCGACGGCGAGCGCCGTGCTTCCACGGCCCAGGCGGCGCTCGCCTGGGCCGAGGCGTACTTCGAGCGCGCCGGGCGGAATGACTTCCTCATGGGCCGGGCGCCCAGCCGCGGGCACGAGAACTGGCGGGCGGACTTCGACTTCCTGCTGACCGACCGGGGGCGGAAGCACGTCCTGGAGAAGACCGACCAGTACCTGGAGGCGCAGCAGTGACGCCGGCCCAGACGCAGAAGGCCGAGCAGGCCATCCTCGGCGCGCTGCTGCTGGACGGCGCGGCGCTGGCCAAGGCGCCGAAGCTGCGGGCCGCCCACTTCGCCGACGGCATGCACCGGAGGATCTTCACGGCGATCCAGCAGGCCTTCGCCGCCGGCAAGCCGGTGGACGTGCTCACGGTAGCCACCACGAGCGAAGCGGACGCCGGCTACGTCTTCGCGCTGGCCGACGGTGTGCCGAGTGCCCGCAACGCGGAGCGGTATGCCGAGATCGTCATCGAGGCAGCCACGCACAGGGCCATCCGCGCCGCGGCCGCCGACGCGATGGAGATCGCCCAGGGCGAGGAGGGCACCCGAGAGAAGCTGGACGCGATCGCCCAGGCTTTCGCCGGCCTGCAGTCGTCAGCCACCCGCATGCCGCGCCAGATCGGCGAGATCGCCGCCGCGCGGACCGAGTTCTACGAAGCCCTCGAGGCCGGAACCATGCCCCCCGCCATGGCCACGCACATCCCCGGCTTGGACCGCATGCTGAACGGCGGGCTCCGCGGCGGCGGGCTGTACGTCCTGGCGGCCCGGCCGTCGGTGGGCAAGACGAGCTTCTCCATGCAGGTGCTGATGGCCCTGGCCGGCGACGGTCGCCCGGGGCTGATGCTCAGCCAGGAGATGCCGAGCGAGTCGGTGGTGGACCGCGCGGTGGCCAGCGCCGGCCGGATCAACGGCGAGGCGCTGCTGAGCGGCCGCATGCGGCCCGACGACTGGAACCGGGCCGTGGAGGCCCTGGAGCGCCTGGCCGGCCTGCCTGTGTGGATCGATGACCAGCCGGCGCAGTCGCTGCTGGACATGCGCGCCAAGGCCCGGGCGGTGAAGGGCCTGAAGGCCATCGTCGTGGACTACCTGCAGCTGTGCGAGTCCAGCCTGAAGCGCGAGAGCCGCACCGCCCAGGTGGGCGAGATCTCCCGCGGCCTGAAGGCGCTGGCCAAGGAGCTGGACGTGGCGGTGATCGCGCTGAGCCAGCTCAACCGGGAGGTGGAGAAGCGCCCCGGCCGCCGGCCGATCCTGTCGGACCTGCGGGATTCGGGCGAGATCGAGCAGGACGCTGACGCGGTGCTCTTCCTCTGGCCCATCCGCGACGAGACGGAGTTCGACCCGTGCCGCCGCATCGGCCTCGAGGTGGCGAAGAACCGGGCCGGCCGCAAGGGGACGCTGGTGCTGCAGTTCGACGGCGGCATCCAGCACTGGGGCGAGAGCACCGAGACCGTCGAGAAACTGACCGAACGGCCCGCGCGCGGCCGCATGACCGAGCTTTGACCATGAGCAGACTCCCACCCGCCCGCCGCACCGACGGCACCCTCTACGAGCCCGCCAAGCGCGACCACATCGGCAACGGCTACCGCCGGGCCTGCGCCAAGTGCGGCGGTTTCAAGTCCATCAGCCCAGGCTGGAAGAAGGGCGCCCGCGGCATGTGCTGCCCCGCCTGCGTGAAGGGGGCGGCATGAAGCGCCACCGCCTCTGCTGGAAGGGCTACGCCTCGGTGCTGCGCTTCACCCAGCTGGCCCCGCGCACCTACGGCGAGATCGCCGAGCACCTCAGCGCCGGCGTGGCCAACGTCCGCCGCATCGTCAACCGCATGCACGACCTGCGCCTGGTTCACATCGCCGGCTGGGAGAAGCGGACGCTCAAAGGCTGCTGGCAGGCCTTGTTCGCCTTCGGCTCCGGCAAGGACTCGCCGTACCCGACCGGCAAGCGCCCGGGCCAAGACCTGCGCACGCCGCCGTCGGAGATGAGCCGGTACCGCCAGCGGCCTGAGATGCTGGCGTTTGCCCAGATCGTCCGCGCGCTGGCTGTGCCCACGACTCGCAAGGAGCTGATGGATGAGACCGGGGCGACCCTCTCCAACCTGGCCATCCTCATCCGCCACTGCAAAGCCATCGGCCTGGTTCGGGTGGCCGCATGGGACACCTCGCGCCCAGGCAAGCCGGCCGAGGCCCTGCAGATCGGCGACACGCCGGACGCCAAGCGCCCCAGGCCCATGCCGCGCAGTGAGGTGCAGCGCCGCGCCCGCCTGCGCCGCAAGGAGCGCGATGCGAACTCCGTGCTCATGGCCGCGATCGTGCTGCCGCGGCTCTCCGCAGCATATGCACCTGAACGGGAGGCGGTGGGTGAGTGAACGTAGACATGACATCACCAGCCAGCATCCGCGCGTGGCTGGAGGTACACCCGGCTCGGCACTTGCCGCAGCTCCGGGCGCTTTGGCGTCTTCAGCCGCAATTCAGGGATGCGATCCAGGAAGCCGCGTCATCGTTCTCCCCTGGCCGCCCAGCGCTAACAGGTACTGGCGTCACCCCACCAGCGGGCCGCTCGCCGGGCGCCACCTCCTGAGCGAGGAGGGCCGGCAGTACCGCCAGGCGGTGGCCGACCTCGCACGTACCCACAGCTGGCCTCGATTCTCAGCCGGCGCGCTCCTGCGCCTGGACGTCGAGGCCTGGATGCCGGACCGGCGCAGGCGCGACCTGGACAACACCCTCAAGGCCACCCAGGACGCCATGACCCACGCGGGCATCTGGGACGACGACAGCCAGATCGATGACCTGCGCATCGTCCGCAAGCGGGACGCGGCGGGGCGGCTCCAGTTGGGCGGGATGCTCGTCATCCGCCTGGAAGCCGCCGGGGTGGCGGGGTGATCGCCGTGATGCAGATCGACCTGTTCGACCGAGAGCCAGCGGCTCCAGTGCCTGTGCCACGCCGGCGCTTCGCCGCCCGGGTGGCCGCCTTCGTCCGGTGGGAGCAGCTGGATCTCCTGTCCCCGTCCTGGCTCAACCGCAGCGACGACGAGCCGGTGGACGATGACCCGTTTGTCATCGCTCCGGTGGTGCATCGCACCGTCCTGGCCTTGGACGCCGAGCCGCCTCAGACCACCGGCATCCGCTCGGTGTTCGACATGGCCGCCGCCGTCCTGTCCAAGCCGCCGCGGGCGATTCAGAAGCCCGCAGAGCCCGAGCCTCCGCGCTACGGCCGCACCCTCCGGGAGGTAGGCGTCACCCGCCACATCGCCATGCGCTACGACGAAACCGCCGAGTGGGCAGAGAAGGAGCGCGCCCGCCGCGCACGGCAGAAGGTGCCCCGGCCGAGCAAGGCCATCCGCACGCGCAGCCGCAAGCTGCTGGAGATGGTGGGGGGCGGCGATGGCTAGACCCTCCAAGCTCAGCCCGCTCCAATGGGAGGAAGTCGACCGGCGCGTCCTGGCTGGGGAGGGCGTCCGTGCACTGGCCAAGGAGTTCGGCGTATCGCCCGCCTCCATCAGCCGGCGTGGTGTTGCGAAACATAGTGAACAGGTGCGCAGTGTTGCGCAACAGCTGGCCACGGCTCAGACGGCGCTGGCCGAACTGCCAACCCCGCACCAGTACGTCGCCATCGGGTTGGCGGCCAAGCTGCGCCAGATCAGCGACAACCTGGCCAGCGCCGCTCACTACGGCGCCGCCACCGCGCACCGGCTGACGGCCCTTGCCAATGCCGAGGTCTCCAAGGTGGACGACGCAGACCCGCTGAGCGGCGACAGCATGGACGCCATGCGGGGCGTGGCGGCCCTCACAAAGCTGGCCAACGATTCCGCCTCCATCGCGATCAACCTCCTGGCGGCCAACAAGGACACGGTGAAGGCGCTCAACGCCGAAGAGCCGAGGGCCCGGACGATCGACCCGGCGAAGCTGTCCAGCCAGGCGCTCGAAGAGCTGCTCAAGGCGCGCGGGTGATCGCGTTCACGGACGAGGACTGGCTCGAAATCGAGCGGGAGGCCTGCCGGCGTAGCCTGTCCACCTTCATCCGCCGGGCGTGGCCGGAGCTCGAGCCCGGGCAGCCGTACATCCACGGCTGGCACATGGACGCCATCAGCGAGCACCTGCAGGCGGTCAGCGCCGGGCAGATCAAGCGGCTGCTGATCAACATCCCGCCCGGCACCATGAAATCCATGTCGGTCGGGATCTTCTGGCCGGCGTGGGAGTGGGGGCCATTGGGCCGGCCATCCCTGCGCGTCATCGGCGCCAGTCACGAGGAGCGCCTGGCCACGCGCGACAACATGCGGATGCGCCGGCTCATCGCGTCGGAGTGGTACCAGCAGCTGTGGCCGACTGCCCTGGTGAACGACCAGAACGAGAAGACCTACTTCGAGAACGACTCGACAGGCTGGCGCCAGTCCTGCCCGGTTCGCTCCATGACTGGCCGCCGCGGCGATCGCGTGCTGTGGGACGACCCGCACTCTGTGGAGGATGCCCACTCCGAGGCGAAGCTCGAAGAGGCCAACCGCATATTCCGCGAGACCCTGCCGACCCGCCTGAACAGCCCAGAGCACTCGGCCATCATCGTCGTGATGCAGCGGCTCAGCCAGAAGGACGTGTCCGGGATCATCGTGGACAGCGACCTCGGCTACGAGCACCTGTGCCTACCCATGGAGTACGAGCCGCAGCGCCGGTGCGTGACCGTGCTTGGCTACCCGGACCGGCGGAGTGAGGAGGGTGAACTGCTGTTCCCCGAACGCTTCCCGCGCGCCGTGGTGGACAGGGACAAGAAGATCATGGGCGACTACGCCGTGGCCGGCCAGTACCAGCAGCGCCCCGCGCCACTGGCTGGGGGCCTGTTCAAGCCAGATCACATCGCCATCGTGGACGCCTGCCCGCCCGTGGTGGAGTGGTGCCGTGGCTGGGACTTGGGGGCTTCCGTGAAGGGCGACCCGACGGCGAGCGCCAAGCTCGGCCGGCTGGCCGATGGGCGGTACGTGGTGGCGCACGTCACGCGCGAGCGCCTGGAGCCGCATGAGCGCGACGCGCACCTGAAAGCGACAGCAGACTGCGACGGGCGCGGCATGGCGCAGTCGATCCCCCAAGACCCCGGCCAAGCCGGCAAGAGCCAGGTGGCTGCCTTCGCCCGGATGCTGGCCGGCCATGCGCTGCACTTCAGCCCGGAGACTGGCGACAAGACCACACGCGCGACGCCGTTCGCAAGCCAGGTCAACGTGGGCAACGTGGTGATGGTGCGAGGGCCGTGGAATCAGGCGTTCGTGGACGAACTGCGCCTGTTCCCCAACGGCAGCCATGACGACCAGGTGGACGCGGCGGCGCGCGGGTTCAATGGGTTGTTGGCGCCTGAGGTGGGCATCTTCGAGTAGCCATCGCTCCCTAGCATCGAGCGAATGAGCGATGCCGATCAACATGCGCTTACCGCCAGCGAAGCCGCCGCATTGGTGATCTACGACCAAGCCACTGGCAAGTTCTACCTCCGGAGCGATGGACGTGAGGTCGGCTTTGTGGTGGCTGCGAAGGGGTACGTCTGCCTGAAGCTTGCGGGCAAGAAGTACAACGCTCACCGTGTCGCATGGTTGCTTGCAACAGGACACTGGCCCGTCGGTGAGATTGACCATATCAACCAGGTCAAGACGGACAACAGGCTGATGAACCTGAGGGATGTCCCTCGCGTCGTCAATGCACAGAACCAGACGCGCGCCCACAAGCGGAATGGGACGGGGCTTCTCGGTGTGCACTACGACAAGGATCGTGATCTCTTCATCGCCGCGATCTTCTCCGGGGGCAGGAAGCGGTTCCTTGGTAGGCACAAAACGGCAGAGGCCGCGCACGCGGCCTACGTCTCGGCCAAGAGGCGGATTCACGAAGGGTGCACCATCTGATGGACCAGTTCGAAGGCTTCCTCGTGAACGAGGTTGACATTGCTCGGGCGCGTGAGGAAATGCTCGCCGGGTTCGGGTCGCTGGACGCCAAGCGCCCAACCGCTTGGCGGGCCTTCGGCTACCCCGACACGGTGACGTTCGCGCAGCTGCTGGCGGCCTACCGCCGCGGCGGGCCGGGCCATGGCGCCGTGCACCGCCTGCTGGACAAGTGCTGGCAGGAGCGGCCGCGCATCAAGACCGCCGGCAGCGAGGATGAGACCCCGTGGGAAACCAAGGTGGCTGGCCTGTTCAAGGAGCGTCGCCTGTGGGCCAAGCTGCGCGACCTCGACCGCCGCAACATGGTGGGCCGGTACGCCGCGTTGATCTACCGGGTGGCCGACAACCTGCCGTTGCGTGAGCCGCTGCAGCGCGCCGTGCGCCTGGTGGACGTGGTCCCGCTGTACGAGGACCAGATCAGGGTCACGGACTGGCACTCCGACGAGGCGGCAGAGAACTACGGCCAGCCGGCCATGTTCCAGTACCGCACGCGACCGGTGCAGGGCGCCGACACCCAGGGCCGACCGGAGACGTGGATCGACGTGCACCCCAGCCGGGTGCAGATCCTCGCCGAGGGCTCGGTGGGCGACATGTTCGACGGCGTGCCGCTCCTCGAGGCGGGCTTCAACTCGCTGATCGACCTCGAGAAGATCACCGGCGGCTCCGCGGAGAGCTACCTGAAGAACTCCGCTCGCACGATGGTGTTCCAGTATGAGAAGGACGCCCAGTTGCAGAGCATCGGCCCGGCAGACGGCCAGTCGGGGAAGACCGTGCGCCAGGTGCACGAAGAGCAGGCCAAGGCCCTGAACCGCAACATCGACGCCGCGATCGTGATGAAGGGCGGCACGGCGAACACCCTGCAGACGCAGATTGCCGACCCCGAGTCGCCCTGGGGCGTGGCCGCATGCACCTTCGCCGCCTCGGTGCGCATCCCGTTCACGATCCTGTTCGGCCAGCAGACCGGCCGGCTGGCCAGCGACGAGGACCGGGCCGACTTCGTGGAGCGGTGCAAGTCGCGCCAGGAAAACGAGCTCACGCCCATGCTCGAGGAGTTCGTGCGGCGCATGCAGGCGGCCGGGGTCATCGAGCCGGGCGAGTTCGATGTGGAATGGCCCCCGCTCGATGCGCCCGGTGACGACGACAAGATGGGCCTGCTGGGCAAGGCAACCGCCGCCATGCATCAAGCCTTCACGGCTGGCGTCCAGGGCCTGTTCGAGCCGAACGAGCTGAGGGCGATTGTTGGATACGAGCCGTTGAAGGAGATCGACTTGTCCGAAGGTGGCGACGACAGCAGCGAGCCTGGTGGCGAGACGGAAGAAGGTGAGAGCGACCCCTCCATAGCATGAGGCGTGCGGCTAGGGATGCAACCCGAAGAGCCTTCAGCAAGCCTGCCGCTCCCTCGTGCTGAATCAAGGGGCTGACCTTGAAGACAGAACTCACCGCGCAGCGACTGCGCGAACTCTTCCACTATGACCCGGAGACGGGAGTCTTTACGCGTCTGGCGACAAGGCGGACAGACCGGGTTGGTGCAAGAGCGGCGACGAGGCACTCAAACGGCTACATCCGGTTCACTGTGGATGCTCGGCATCAGTACGCGCACCGGCTTGCATGGCTCTATGTACACGGTCGCTGGCCTTCCGGGGACATCGACCACATCAACCACGACAAGCGCGACAACCGGATCGCCAATCTCCGAGATGTTTCACGCTCCGTGAATGCTCAGAATCAGATTGCCGCAAGGAGCAACAACCGGACATCCGGAGTGCTGGGGGTTTCCTGGAACAAGTCGGCTGGAAAGTGGGGGGCCTCCATTCAGGTGGAGTCCAGGCTCAGGCACCTCGGCCTCTTCTCCTCAGTCGATGAGGCCCGCGCGGCGTACCTGACCGCAAAGCGTGCGCTCCATCCCGGCTGCCCATTGTGAAGCCGCCGCGCAGCCCGATCCTTCCCGGCCGGCCGACTGACCGCACCGGTACCGGCGCCATCGTGCGCCGGGCGCTGGCTGCGATCGACAGGCGCTTCTCCGGGCTCCTCCGCGCCGCCCTGGCCATCTTCGACCGCATCCCGGTCTACAGCCTGAACCTGGACCTTGAGCCGCGTGTGCGTTACGGCCTGACGGCAGAGCAGATGGCCAGCGTGTCAGAGGAACTCGCCCAGGCCATCCAGCGCGCGCTCGATGGAGACCGGGAGCTCGGGCACGTCCTGTGGTGGGAGCCGTTTGTGGAGGACGCCGCCCAGCTCGGCGCCGCGCAGTCGTTCGCCAACCTGTCGGCGTTGTCTGAGGCCTACGCCGCCGCGCGGAGCCTGGAGGCGATCTACTTCTCCGAGCCCTACCGGCTGCGTGTGGCCACGGCCAAGTTCCGCGGGGTGGAGTACTGGACCGGCCTGTCATCCGAGCTTCGGCGAGACCTCGCCACGGTGATCGGACAGGCCATCGCAGACGGCACCAACCCGAAGGCGGCGCGCCGGCTCATCGCCGAGCGGCTGGAGGTGGGCAAGAGCAGGGCGGCGCTCTACGCCCAGACGGACATCACCAACGTGCTGCGCGAGGCGCGGATGGCCGAGGCAGACGACGCCCGCGAGCGCCTGGGCATTCGCTCCGGCCTGCTGTGGGCCAGCGCTTTCCTGCCGACCACGCGGCCGCACCACGCCGCGCGCCACGGGCGGGCGTACAGCACAGAGGAGGTGAAGGCCTTCTACGCGGAGCGCGGGAACCGCTTCCGGTGCTTCCTACCCGGCACTCTTGTCGCTGGTCGCTTCGTCGCTGGCGTCAAGTCGCGTTACAAGGGGGCGGCCATGTGTCTCGTGACTGCTGGTGGCCGCCAGCTTTCCGTGACCGCGAATCACCCCGTGCTGACCGCCCGCGGGATGGTGCCGGCGGCAGAACTCCGCAAAGGCGATCAGCTGGTCGCATACCGGGCCAATGTGCAATCGCCCCTTGGGGTACGCGACTTGTATGGTGGCCTGATGGGCGCCGCTGTCGAGGATGTATTCGGTGCGCTTGTGGAGGCGGGCCATCAATCGACGGCCAGGGTGAGCCCTGTAGACCTCCACGGCGACGCGGCTTTCGTTGAGCCAGATGTCGACGTTGTACAGACCGATCAGGAACTGGTGTTCGCATTGGATACCGCGGCGGCGCAGCTCCTCGATCAGCTCCAGTTCGTACTTCCCGACGCGTCGGCTTCTGCTCGCGGCGATCTTGAGGCGCTCTTCGATGGTCTGCGTTCTCGTGCGCGCGGTGGCATTGGCCGAGGAAGCGTTGGCGCGCCGTTCTTCGGGGCTCATCTTCCCCATGCGATTTCGCTGAGCATCGCTCCTGTCGCGCAGTTGGACACCGGAGGCACCGAACAGGCGACGGAGGGCCGATCGGCTGATCCCGTGCTGTTGGCTGATGGCCAGCATGGATTGCCCATTGGTGTAGAGCTCGATGAGGTGGTGGAGGTTGTGCGGTTTGAGTATGCGGGCCATGTGTTCGATCTCCAGGAGCGAAGTGGCCTGATGCTAGGAAGCAATATCGTGGTGTCTAACTGCCACTGTTCCATCACCGAGGTGCTGCTGGACGAGAAGGGCCGTCCCATCCTGACCGACCGAGCGAAGAAGTCGCTGGCCGGCGAGCTGGCCGCCTGGCGCAAGGCGCAGAAGGGCGCTCCATAGCATGGGCAGCGCATCTGGCCATGGTGCACCGCCTGAGCTCCACAGGCATTGAAGCCCGGCCTCTGGCTCGGCTGCGGAAGCCCCTTCGGGGGCTTTCGTCTTCCTAGCATCTTCCTCGCGTCCTCGTCGGATGCGCCTCCGTGCGCTTCGGGGCCGGTAGCCGCAGGGCGCCGGCCCCTTTTCTTCTTAGCGGGCTTCCCGCTGCGCCTTGACGCATGCCGGTTGCTCATTCGCAAGGCCGGTCGCAAATGAGTACCCGAGCACTCCGACGGCGGCGAGTCCGGTAACGGTCGTGACCACGAGGGTAGCGAACCAGGAAGCCTTATCCCAATACGAAACGCTGTCGTGGGCAGATGCCAGTTTCTCAAGCGCCGCCACGTACGTCTCTCGGCTGCTTGATGTGCTCGGTGCTGTGAGGATGCGCGTCTGTTTGAGTATGCGCATATGGACGATGACCATCTTCGATACCTCAAAGAGCACGAAGACCGTCAAGGACGCCAACGCAAGGAGCGCAGCGGCTAGCGTCTGCTTATGAGTCAGGTAATCCTTGCTGAGCTGCCAGAGACCAAAGAACCCAGCGTAACCCGCAAGGATGAGCATGTTCGTGTAGGCCGTTGCCTTATCAAAGGCTACGGTCAACAGTTTCAGTTGAGCTTCAGCGACCTTGGCGGCCCGCCGCTCATCTTCTTCCGCGCGTGCTCTTCTGATCAGCTCATGCACGTTCTCTTGCATCGTCGCCTCCCTGTTAGACAACCAAGAATAGTCCACTCGGGCGACCTTCCTAGCATGCCGCGGCATGAAGCGAACCCGAGTCCACATCCTCTCTGCCGTCAACGCCTCGGCGGTCACCAAAGACGGCGGCACGTTCACCATCAGCGGCGTGTGCGGCGCGGTGGACGAGATCGTCATGAATGGCGTGCTGTACCCGGGCCAGGAGCTCGCGGACGGCGTGGCCACCATGGAAGGCAAGCCCGCCCCGGCCGGCCATCCGAAGAACGCGAAGGGCCAGCACATCAGCGCGCTGAACGGCGAGGCCCTGGCCTCCGCCTGGATCGGCAGCTACTGCCGCAACGCCCGGCACGAGGGCGGCCGCACGCTGGTCGACGTCGTGGTGAACGAGGCCCAGGCCAAGGCCCACCCGGACGGTGCCAAGCTGGTGGAGCGCCTGGAGGCGGCCGTCAACGGCACCCAGACCGACCCGATCCACGTCAGCACCGGTCTGCTGTGCCGGATGCTGGAGGTCAACGGCGAGTCGCGCGGGAAGAAGTACAGCCGCGTCGCCACCGGAATCCAGTACGACCACCTGGCCATCCTGCTGAACCAGCGCGGTGCCGGCACGCCTGAGGACGGCGTGGGCATGTTCCTGAACTCCGAGGGAACCGAGGAGCCGGTGGAGGTGGCCAACCTCGACGCCGAGCCGGCCGACGCGCGCGAACGCAACCGGCTGACCGCCTGGATCAAGCGTCTGCTGGGCAATTCCGAGCTCAGCTTCTCCGACATCTCCACGCAGTTGCAGAAGGGCCTGCCCGACGGCTGCTGGCTGATGGAGGTCTACGACCGCTACGCCGTCTGGTGCGGCCGCGACAACCGGCTCTGGCGCCAGGACTACGAGACCGTCGAAGGTGCCTCCGTAGCATGGGCCGGAAGCCCGATCGAGGTGGCTCGGCGGGTGAGCTACGAACCCGTCACCAACCTGCAAGAAGAGGAACCTGACGCCGTGAAGGAACACATCGTCGCCGCGCTCAACGCCGCCGGCATCAAGACGGAGGGGCTCGACGACGCTCAGCTCCTCTCCGCGTACAACGCCCTGGTCAACAAGCCGATCGCCGATCAGCTGGCCGCGGTGAACAGCAAGCTCGCCGAACGCGAGGCCGCTGAGCGCGCCGCCGAAGAGGCCGAGGTCTCGAAGCTGGCCGAGCAGCTGGCCGTGAACTCCTCGCTCACCGTGGACGACCTCAAGAAGCTGGGCGCCGCCCGGCTGCGCGAACTGTCGGCCAAGGCGGCGCCCGTGGTGCCCGGCCAGGCCGGCTCGGCGCAGAGCCAGTTCACCGGCTACTCCATCAACGCCCTGATCGACAAGAAGGAGGCCTGACGTGCCGAACCGCGTGTACCGGGGTCCGATGACCCGCCAACCCGAGGCCGTCTCGGGCAAGACCGTCGCCGGCACCTACAAGCCGTGCACCTTCGTGACCGAGGGCGCCTCGACGCTGACCCAGGCGACGGCCTTCGGCCCGAACCTGCGCCTGCTGGCCAACCGCGACTTTTACAGCACCGGCTGGGACAACGCGACCGACCCGCTGGCGACCGACTACGCGAGCGGCGACACCGGCATCGCGTTCAAGCTCGAGCCGGGCCAGCAGTACCAGGTGGCCGTCGCCGCCGCCACCTACACCTTCGGCCAAGAGCTGACGGTGGGCGCCGCGGGCCGTCTCGCCGCCGCTGCCACCGGGAACATCGTCATGGCGTTCGCCCGCGGCGCCGGCGCCAAGAGCGCGGGCGACCTGATGGACGTCGAGATCGCCAACCACTACACCAAGCCGTAAGGAGGGCCCATGCTCCGCTTCACCCCCGAACAGGAACTGGCGGTCAATCAGGCCCGCGAGCAGTTCTTCCAGACCGAGACTGCCCGCGCTTCGCAGCAGATCCTCATCGGCAACGCCGCGCCCATCCCGGTGGACGCCTGGCGCCGCATCGACCAGCGCGGCATCACCATCCAGCGTGACGTGCTGGCGGTGTTCAACCGCTTGGCCGCGGCCGACCAGACGCCCATCGGCATCGGCGACGTGGTGAACTACTACCCGCAGATCAGCGACTCGGGCGAGGTCAACGTCACCATGGACGGCCGCTCCCAGGGCCGCGGTGACCAGGCCAACGTCAAGTACGTGGGCACCCCGGTGCCCGTGCTCGACAGCCAGGCCACCTTCGGCTGGCGCCAGATGGCAGTGAACGGCAAGTCCGCGCTGGGCCTGGACACCGCCACGATCGCCAACCACCAGCGCCGCATCGCCGAGAAGCTGGAGGACATGGCCCTGAACGGCCTGACCACCGTCGTCGTCGGCGGCGCCACGATCTACGGCCTGCGCAACTTCCCGCAGCGCAACACCGCGACCCACGGCCTGACCCTGGCGAGCGCGACCGGTGCGCAGTGGCTGACCGCGTTCTCCTCGATGATCAACCAGCTGGTGGGCGACAACGCCTTCGGCCGGGTGACGGTGTTCCTCAACTGGGGCGACTACACCTACGCGAGCCTGAACGAGTTCGCCGCGGGCTACCCGAAGACCATCCTGGCCCGCCTGCGCGAGATCGAACAGATCGCCGACATCGTGCCGGCCTCCAAGGTGCCGGCGAACGAGATCATCGGCATCGCCGGCATCGAGACCGGCGGCTGGGGCACGATCCTGTCGGCCATGCCGATGGTGACGCGCCCGAAGCAGCGCCTGAACCCCGAAGACGACTACGTCTTCTCGGTGATGGCCGCCGCCGCGCCGCAGCTCAAGAGCGATTACGACGGCCGCGCGCCGATCGCTCACATCACCGCCTCGTGACCGGAGGGCGCATGAAGGTACGCATCAACGTGCTGAAGGCGCCCTGGCCCGAAGGGGCCAAGGTGGGCGACGTGGTGGAGCTTGACCACATCACGCCTGCCTTCCTGGGCAAGTGCGAGCAGGTGGGTGACGACGAGAAGGCGACGGTCGCCTTCAAGGCCGAAGCCAAGCCGCGCCTGGGCGACAAGCGGGCCGAGCGGTGATCACGCTGCAGCAGGCCACCGAGTACCTCGACCAGGCGCTCGGGGTCTCGCTGCCGTCTTTCCTCGTGCAGGCCGCCGTGGACACGGTGGCCGAGCACGAATCCGCGCTGGCAGCCGCCTACGCTGCCGCGCACACGCGCGTGCTGATCCAGACGCTGGCGGTGGCCGTTGTGGCATGCGCCAGCGATCCGCGGCGCCTGCGCTCCCAATCGGCCCCGTCTGGTGCGGCCCGGTCCTTCGCCGGCGGCGCGGACCTGGACAAGCTGCGCGACCAGCTGGCCAGCCTGGACACCGCCGGCGTGCTGGCCTCCATCACCGGCGCCGGCAGCACCTACTTCGCGGTCATCGAGGGATGAGCGCCGCGGCGTCGTGGAGCTACACGGCCAAGGCCACGATCTGGCCTGCCAACGGGCGCGCCAACGACTGGAACGGCGGCCGCGCCTTCGGCCTGCCGGTCGTCATCGCCTGCGACTACGGGGCCACCTCCAAGACCGTTCGCACCGCCCGGGGAGACGAGTTCGCGGCCAAGCTGGCGATCTACACCGAGCACGCCGGCGCGCGGGTGGGTGACATGGTGGCCATTGGTGAGCACACCAGCTCCCAGCCGGTCGCCGACGCACGCGAGGTGATGGTCATCGAGCGCCAGGCCGACACCTTCGACCGCAGGGCCGACGACTACACCCTGCTCACCGGCTGACGCATGGCGCGCAAGGCCGTGCGCATCAAGGACCGGCTGCCGCAGTTCGCGGAGCAGGTGAAGCGGCGCGCCGAGCGGGCCATGACGCGCATCCTCATCACCGGCGCCGCCCAGGCCTCGGTGATGACGCCGATCGACACGTCAACTCTGCTCAACAGCCAGTACCGCCGGATCTTCCGCAGCGCTGAGGCCGTGCGCGGGGTGGTTGGCTACTCGGCTGCCTACGCCATGCCGGTGCACGACCCGGACGTGGCGCAGACCTTCCGGCGCTCCACCGCAGAGAAGGAGTTCCTCCGCAAAGGCTTCGAGGAGTCGCGCGACCTGCTCCGTAGCATCGTCCGAGAGGAAATGAAGCCGTGACCACGTCCAACGCCGTCGCCGAAGCGCTCAAGCCGCTGGCCGAAGAGGTCGCGGCGAACTGGCGCGTGCAGTTCGGCTGGCTGGCCGACACCCGCGACACGACCGCGCGCTTCGTGCTGATGCGGCCGGTTGGCGGCGGACCGGCGGTGCATGTGCGCCGGCCCATCGTCTCGGTGGTGTTCGTCGGCGCCGTGGGCGACCGCTCCGACGCGTCGATGCTGGTCTCCGAGGCATTCGCCGAGCGCGTGCGCCAGGGCGTCACTGGCCTGGCCTTCGCCGAGGTGAGCGAGCCCACCGTCTCCCAAACCGCTGACGGCCGGCCGGTGGCCGAGGTTGCCGTTTCGTCCATTCTGAGCCTGTAAGGAGGGCCGTCAATGAGTGCATATGTCGGGCGTGACGTGCTGGTGGAATACGCCATCGCCACGGAAACCGCCGCCCAATCCGGCCTGGTGTTCAGCACCCTGGGCATGATGCGGGACAAGGAGCTGTCCATCTCCTGGGACACCGTGGACACCACGGGCGACAAGTCCCCGAGCCAGACGCGCCAGTCCCTGGTGACGTTCAAGTCGGTGGAGTTCTCCGGCTCCGGCGTGAGCTACGACGACGCGGTGCACAACCAGCTCGCCTTCGAGCAGCACGTCGTCAACCCGCCGTCGGCCACGCAGAACCAGCCGAAGGTCTGGCTGCGCATCACCTACCCGAACAAGGTCTACATCGGCCCGTTCATCGTGTCCGAGTTCTCCAACTCCAACGCGTACGACGCCGAGTCCACCTGGTCGATCACCGCCAACAGCAACGGCGCGGTGTCGCTGTCCGCGCTGTAAGGAGCAAGCATGGCTGTCATCTCTTCCACCTCCATGAAGGGTGTGCTGGGCGCTCAGACGCTCACCGTCACGACCCTCGGCGCCAGCGACACGCTGCCCTACGACCCGAACAAGAAGCAGGCGCTGCTGCTGCTGAACCAGACGGCCGGCAGCCTGACGGCGACCATCGACGGCGACGGCGGCACCACCGTCCCGGTGGATGGCCTGGGGGCTGTCAACGTGGCCTCTGGCCTGCAGATCGTCGTCGCCGCGAGCGAGGTCCGCATGGTGATGCTGCCCACGGTCCGCCACTACCTGCAGGGCGTGGTCACCGTCAGCGGCGCCTCGGGCCTGAAGGCCGTGATTGTGGAGGTCTGATGCCCGACGCGCTCATGCCCGAGCTGGGGCATGTCCGCGTCACGGTCGCCGGCCAGGATCACGACTTCGTTCCGTCCCTGGCCGCGATCAACAGCCTGGGCTCCGGGGCCGAGATCATCCAGACGGCCGCCGATCTTCACGACCGGCGGCCGTTGTTCTTCCTGGCCGCCGCGCGGGCTGTGATGCTGGCGTGCTACCGGGGCGACCCGGAGGCTCTGCTGCCGCTGATCGGCTGGCAGGAGGACGGCTGCGACTACCCGGGCGCCATGCCCCAGGCCGAGCTGCTGGCCGTGGCCCGTCACCTCATCCAACACGGCACGGCCGGCAAGGCCAAGCCGGGCAGCAGCCGCGGCCAGTACACGGCCGAGTTCAGCGTGGCGCAGCACGTCGCGGCCGCGGTGGCGCACCTCGGCGTGTCGCGCGCTGACGCTCTGGCCATGACGATGACCGAGATGCAGACGCTCATCGAGGCGAAGTTCCCCGAGGCGCGCGCCAAGGAGGTGCCGAGCCGCGAGGAGTACCGCAAGCAGCTGGCCGCCATCATGGCCAAGCGAAAGGGCAAGCGTGTCCACTGAGCAAGTCGGCGCGATCGAGTACGTCGCCAGCATCGAGCTGCAGCAGTTCGTGCGCGACCAGCGCCGGCTGTCTGCCGGCCTGGGCGAGGTCGAGAAGGACGGCGGCCGCTTCACGGCAACGCTCACGAAGGTGGCCGCGGCGGTGAACGTGCTGGCCGCTGCCATGGCCGCGGTCAAGGTCGCCCGGATGGCGGACGAGTTCCGCACGCTCGAGGCGCGCGTCTCGGTGGTGGCCGGCAACGTCGAAGCCGGCGCGGCCGCCTTCAAGGCCCTGAACGACATCAGCACGCGCACCCAGACGGCGGTGGCAAGCAATGTCGAGCTCTTCACGCGCCTGAACAGCGCCATCGTTCAGCTGGGCGGCACCCAGGCCGACACGCTGCGGGTGACGGAGCTCGTCTCCAAGGCGATCAAGGTCTCAGGCGCCTCGGCCGCTGAGGCTGCATCAGCGCAGGTTCAGTTCGCCCAGGCGCTCGGCTCCGGCAAGCTGGCCGGCGACGAGCTCAAGTCCCTGCTCGAGTCGTCGCCCTACCTGATGCGCCAGCTGGCCGACTCCATGGGCGTGCCGGTCGGCGCGCTCAAGAAGATGGGCGAGGAGGGCGAGCTCACTTCGCAGCGCGTGATCGAAGCGCTCGGCAAGGCGGCCGGCCGCATCAGCGCGGACTTCGAGAAGATCCCGCCGACCATTGAAGGCTCAATGCAGGTGGCCCGGGATGCTGCCTCGCGCGCCGCGGTGGAGTTCGACAAGCTCTCGGGCGGGTCTACGGCACTCACCGGCACCATCAAGGGCGTGGGCGACGTGCTGGACCGCCTGGCGGTGCAGTTCGCTGTCGCCTCCGGAGCCGGTGACGAGCTCGGCAAGAACGACGCGGTGAGCGCCTGGGCGAAGGAGACGCGCACCGCGCTGTCCTATGTGGTCGATGCTGCCGACATCGCCTGGCAGACGCTCAGCGTGCTGGGGCGAAACGTTGCCTTCGTGTTCAAGGGCGTCGGCACTGAGATCGGCGGCATCGGCGCCCAGATTGCGGCCGTCATGCGCGGCGACTTCGCCGGCGCCAAGGCCATCGGCGACGAGATGAAGCGCGACGCCGAGCAGCGGCGTAAGGAGCTGGACGCGGCCGATGCTGCGACCCTATCCAGGGCTCAGACCATGGGCGCGAAGATGCGCCAGGCCTGGGCCGCCGGGCAGGCCGACTACAGCAACGAGGGACGCACCGCCGGCCCCAAGGCTGGCGGCCCTCTGCCGACCGGCCCGGCGGACTCTGGCAAGGGGCACAAGTTCGACGCCGAGGCCTACCTCGCCTCGCTGCGGCAGGCCAGCCTGCAGGGCCTGGCGCTGGTGGACGAGCGCGAGAAGAACCAGCTGGCCACGGCGCAGAAGCACTACGCGCAGGGCGAGATCAACCTGCAACAGCACGAGGCGGCCAAGACCGAGATCATGCGCGCCGCCGAGGCCGAGCGCAGCAAGATCTACCAGCAGAACCAGGATGCCGCACTGGCGGCCGCGGAACAGAAGCGGCGCGACATCGAAGAGGCCGCCAAGGCCCAGGCCGAAGCGGAGAAGGCGGAGGCCGACAAGCGCGGTCAAGGTCAGGCCATGGCGCAGGACCTCATCATCGGTGAAGACCCGGTGGCGAAGCTGCAGGCTGAGCTCGAGGCGAAAAGCGCGCTGCTCGCGCAGTACGCGGCGCTGGACCAGGCGAACCTTGAGCTCTATGCCCAGGCGAAGGTGGCGCTGGAGCAGCAGACCGCCGAGAAGATCGCTGCGATCAAGGAGCAGCAGCGGCAGCAGGAGATGGCGCTCATTGGCGCTCAACTCCAGAACACTGCATACCTGTTCGACTCGATGGCAGGCCTTGCTGCAGCGTTCGGAGGAAAGCAGTCCGGCGTCTACAAGGCAATGTTCGCAGCCTCAAAGGCGTTTGCTATCGCAGATGCCACCGTGAAGCTCTACGCCGCTGCGACTCAGGCGATGGCCGACCCGTCAGCGCTGACGCTCCCTCAGAAGCTGGCGAACTATGGGGCCGTGCTGTCGGCCGGCGCCGGCCTGCTCAATCAGATCAAGGGCGCCACCTTCGGCGGCGGCCGCCAGTACGGCGGCCCCGTGGACGCCGGCACGATGTACCGCGTCAACGAGACGGGCCGGCCCGAGATGTTCACGGCCCGCTCTGGCGAGCAGTACATGCTCCCCACGAAGAACGGCAAGGTGACGCCCGCCAACAAGGTGGGGCAGGGCGGCCAGGCCGTCGCCCGCGCCAACGACGGCCCCGTGAACATCAATCTCAAGGGCGTCGCCATGCCCAACGGCATGTTCGCCATCAACCCGGGCGACCTGGCGGACGCGATCCGGCAGGCCCGCCGCGACATGTTCCTCTGACGCCATGCAGGTCTACCCCGATCTCCCGTCCCAGCTGTGGCCCGTGAAGCGTGAGAGCGTGTGGGACGGCCTGCACGTTGAGGCCACGCCCACCGGCCGCGAGTTCCGCTCCCTGTCGTCCACCTACCCGCGGCGCCGGTACGAGCTGAAGTACGGCGCGCTGGCCCGCGTGGAGGCTGAACGGCTCATCGAGTTCTACGACGCCATGGGCTCAGGCTTCGGCGCCTTCCTATTCCGGGACCGCGACGACGATCGTGTGACGCTGCAGGAGGTGGCTGTCACGGATGGCGTGAGCACGACTTGGCAGTTGGGGCGGGCGCCGAACAATGTGCCGAAGAACATGCTCGCCTATTCCGGCTCGATGCAGAGTGGATGGGCGTTGAGCGATGCAACCAGGTCCGTTGTCTATCCTTCGCGCGACACGCTGGACGCCTGCCAGTTGACCGAGTCGACCAGCAACGCGCAGCACTACCTCAGCCTGCAGGAAATGGCGGTGGTGCCTGGCCAAGAGTACACATTCGCGGCAAAGCTCCTGCCGGCCGGGCGATCCAAGATCAGAATGTCTGTGATCGACCACACCGCTGGTGCCACGGTCGGCTATGCAGATGTTGACCTCTGTGCCGGTGAGACGAGCCTATCCGGCGTCGCGACAGCCGCCGGCGTGGAATGGTTGGCTGGCGGCATGCGCCTGGGCTGGGTCACGCTGACCCTCGGAGCAGCAACTTCTTCTGTGCGGGTGCGATTTACTCTGCTCAATGCCAGTGGCATCGGGGCCTACACTGGAGACGGCTCCAGTGGCGCCATCCTGGCAGACGCTGAGTTGTACGGTGGCCGATTCGTCGGGCTGGCGCAGCGCACACACAGCAGCGTGGCGCCTCAGTTCCTCGCGCCAATCTTCGACCTGGCCGGCGCGCCGAGCATCTACCTGTCCGACCCCGCCGGCCTGGTGCTCCAGACATCCGGCTACACGATCAACGCCACGGGGTCGGTTGTGTTCTCCTCGGCGCCAGCGGCGGGGAAGAAGCTCCTGTGGTCGGGTGGCTTCTACCACCGGGCCCGCTTCGAGGACGGCGGAGACACCGACCAGTTCGCGCGCACGCTCTTCCGCTCCGGCACTGTCCGCATCATCACGGTGAAGCCATAAGAGCACACCGACGATGAAGACTCCCATCTGGGAACTGAGCCCAGGCCACCTCGTCTCCTGGCTGCTGGCCAACAAGGAGGCGAAGCCCATCGACCTGTGGTCGATCACGCTGCAGAACGGCACCGAGCTGCTGTACTCGGGCACCGATGTGGCCGTGACGGTCAACGGCAAGACCTACGGGCTGGGACCCCACTTCGAGCGCGAGCGCGTGAGCCAGCGCATGGGTGTGTCGGTGGATGCCATGCGCGTCAGCGTGGTGGCCACCGATGACCACACGATCAACGGCGTGCCGATCCTGCGCGCGATGGCGCAGGACGCGTTCCGCGGCGCGGAGGTGTCGGTGGCCTGGTGCTTGCTGGACATGGCCAACCAGCCGCAGGGCATCGTGGGAGGGTTCTCAGGCACCTTCGGCGACGTCTCTTCGGCCACCCGGTACAAATCGAAGTTCACTGTGCGCTCGAAGCTCAGTCTGCTGGACACGCAGGTGCCCAGTGAGGTGTATCAGCCTGGGTGCAAGAACCGGCTCTTCTCGGGCCGGTGCGGGGTGTCTGAAGCGGCCTTCACGGTGGCAGGCACGGTGGCATCGGCCACGGCGGACCGCCGCCAGATCACCAGCACCTCAGCGGCCGTGATCGCCAAGCCGACGGGCTGGGCCGCCCTTGGAACGCTGCGATTCACCGGCGGCCCGAACAACGGGCAGAGCCGGCCGGTGCGCGTGCACACCCTCTCAGGCGGCATTGCCACGCTGGAGGCCATCTACCCGTTCCCCTTCATGCCGCTCGCGGGCAACTCGTTCCAGCTGCTGGCAGGCTGCGACAAGACCTACAACACCTGCAGCACGAAGTTCTCCAACGGGGCGCGCCTCCGCGGCGAGCAGTTCGTGCCGCCGCCGGAGTCAATCGCATGAGCCGCGAGAGCGTTGTGCAGTGCGCCCTGGGCTGGATGGGCACCCCGTACCGCCACCGGCAGCGGGTCAAAGGGGTTGGGGTGGACTGCGCCCAGATCCTGGCCGCCGTCTATGAGGAGGCTGGGATCATCGCCCCGATCGACCTGGGCGACTACCCGGTGCAGTGGCACCTGCATCACGAGCGCGAGCTCTACCTGGAGTGGCTGGCGCACGCGGGCGCCTGGCGCATCGATGGCGACCCGCTTCCCGGCGACATCGGCGTCTGGAAGTTCGGTCTCACCCACAGCCACGGCGGCATCGTGATCGAGGGCGGGCCCGACCCGCTGGTGCTGCACAGCTTCATCAAGGCGCGGCGCGGGGTGACCCTCTGCCGCGCGGCTTCCGAGCAGCCGCTGGCCGGTTCCGAGAGCGTTCAGTACTGGAGGATCATCCCGTGAGCGGGCAGACCATCCGCAACAGCGAGACCAAGCTCGAGGCGCTGACCCTGCAATCGTCGGCCCACGGCGTGGTCATCCCGGTGGTTGGTGGCGTGGCGCGAGTCGCTGGCAACCTGATCGACTACTTCGACTTCACGGCTCACCCAAAGACCGAGACGGAAGGCGGCAAGGGCGGCGTGGAGACGCAGAACACCACGTACAGCTACACCGTTTCCGTGATCATGGGGGTCGCGCACGGACGCGTTTATGCGGGTGACGTCTGGAAGGGCAAGTCCTTCTACAACGGCGGCCCGACCGGCACGCAGATCGCGCGCTCCACCAGCACGTACGCGGTGCCGGCCTCAGGCGCCATGACCTACACGCTGCCGCAGGCGGCGTTCATAGGCGCGCCGCTGGTGGCCTACTCGGGCGCCGGCAAGGTCCAGGTCCTGTCCGACGAGGCAGACTACAAGGTGGTCGGCACGACGCTGACCGTGCTGCGCGACGCGTGGCGCGGGAAGACGCTCACCATCGCCTACCAATACGCCACGGTCACTCCGGCACACCCTGGCCTGACCACCCTGGGCCTGTCCTTCGCCTACGGCGCCGCGGACCAGACGGCGCCAGCCTGGGTAACCAGCAGCGACCCGTCGCGCGCGCGCTCCTACCCATACTTGGCCTACTTGCACGGCCAGGACTACGCCCTTGGCTCGGGCGCGTCGATCGAGAACCACTCGATGGAGGTGGTTGGGTTCGGTGCCTACCGCCACGGTTCCACGAAGCCGGACTGCAACATCGCAGAGTTCGTGGCCTGGCTGCTCGGCCATGCAGAGATCGGCGCAGGCCTGCCGGCCGGCGCGCTTGACGTGTCCGACTGGATCGCCTACTGCCAGGCCGCCGGCCTGCTCATGAGCCCGGCGCTCACCACGCAGATGCGCGGCGGCGACCTGCTGCAGCGTGCATGCGAGCTGACAAACAGCATCGTGGTGCAGAGCTACAACACCATCAAGGTGCTGCCGCTGTGCGACGTGGAGATCACCGGCAACGGCGTGACATACACGCCAAACACCACGCCCGTCTACGACCTCACCGACGACTGGATGATCGGCAATCCGCCGTTCACGCGGACGGTGAGGCAGTCGGACGACCGCTACAACCACGTCAAGGTCGAATACAACGATCGGGCCAACTACTACAACAAGAGCATCGCCGAAGCGCAGGACGACGGCGACATCGCGCTCAACGGCCGACGAACGAAGAGCACCATCACCGCGCCGTGGATCTGCGACGCAAACGTGGCTCGCCTCGTGGCCCAGCTCACCATGCAGCGCGACCTCAACATCGCCGGCGGTGGCACCTGCCGGCTGCCCTGGGCGTTCTGCCTGCTGGATGTGGGCGACCTGGTGAACGTGGCCGATCCGGTGCTGGGCGACGAGCTCTGGCCTATGCGCATCACGCGCATCGATGAGGACCAGGACGGGTTCCTGTCGCTCACGCTGGAGGATTGGCCGCTCGGGACGGCCGCGCCGACGGCGTACACGGTCGAGGTGCCGGGCGGATACCTGCACAACTACAACGCCGACCCGGGCAACATCGACACGCCGGCCATCTTCGAAGGTCCGGCTGCTCTGGCCGACGGTACCGGCATCGAGGTGATGGTGGCCGCCCGCGGGCTGAACGCCGACTGGGGTGGCTGCCATGTGTGGGTGAGCTTCGACGGCACGAACTACCAGCGGATGGCCACCATCTATGGTGCGTCACGGTACGGACGGCTGAACGGCGCCATCACCGACGTCTCGTCGTCAATGGCGGTGGACGAGCTTGGAGATGCCGAGCTGGCGCCTGGCTCACTGGACGACGCGCAGAACCTCGTGACGCTGTGTTACCTCGGCGGCACCACGCCGGAGTATGTCGCTTATGAGGGCGCCACGCTGACGGGGCCCGGCGCCTACACCCTCTCGGGCTTGGTGCGCGCCGCGTACAGCTCGCCGGCCAACGCCAGGGCGGACAACTCGCGCTTCGTGCGCATCGATGACCGTGTGGCGCGGTCCGGGCCGCTGGACGCCGCACTGGTCGGCAAGCAGATCCGCATCAAGGCCTGCAGCTTCAACCGGTACGGTCGTAACGTCCAGTCCCTGGCGGACGTAACGGCCTATACCTACACGATCACCGGCACGCCGGCCGGGTTCGACCCAGGCCTGAACGGGAAGGGCGTGGTGCTGAAGGCGTCTGCGCTCACCTTCCTGTATCCGAAGGCCGGTGGCGTCACGCCGTCGAGCATCACGCTCACGCCTGAGCGGAAGGGCGGGCTGAAGGGCGCTGTGGTGTGGTCGGTCGTCTCTGGCACTGCCACGCTCACGGGCACCGGAGACACGCGCACGCTGACGGCCGCCGACCTCACGACCGACTCGGCACGCATCCGCGCATCGGTCACCGACGCCGTGTCCACCTACTCCGACGACGTCACCATCTCCAAGGTGGTGGACGGCGCCGACGGCGGGGACGCTCCGCTGCTGTCTCTGCAGTGCACCGCCCAGGCCTTCACGTACGACAAGGCGGGCAGCCCGCTGCCAACGTCGCAGACCATCACCTTCACGGCCGCGCTTCAGAACCTGAGCGGCACGGCGACATTCACCTGCACACGGTACGACGCCGCCGGCGCGTCGCTCGGCACCGTGGCCCTCGGAGGCACTGGCAACACCAGGACGCTCACTCACACGCAGTTCGGCACCGCCCACTACGCCGTGGTCACGGCCACGCTGTCCGGGCTGACGGACACGGAAACCATCGTGCGCCTGCGCGACGGATCTGACGCCATCACCGCGGATCTCACGAACCAGTCGCACACGCTGCCGTCTGATGCCCTCGGCAACGTGAGCAGCTATGCCGGCGCGGTCTCCACCCTCGTGATCTACGAGGGGCTCACCGACACGTCGTCGTCCTGGACGTTCAGCCGGACCAACTCCACGGGGGTCACCTCGACGCGATCGGTCAACACTGTGACCGTCACCGCGATGACGTCGGCCGTTGACTCTGGCTACGTTGACATCACCGCGACGCGCTCGGGCTACCCATCGGTGACTCGCCGCTTCGTCCTCACCAAGAGCAAGGGAGCGACTGGCCCGGGTCCGGTGGACACGTTCCGCAGCGTGTCGGCCTTCGGCGTGGCTTCAGGCGGCGGCTCGAAAACGGTCGGGATCCGCTTCGAATCTGACGGCGACATTTCGGTGCGCACCACGACCACTTCCTACAACGCGCGGTCGACGTGGTACTCGCCTCAGGCGGCCGGCGTTGGGTCCGGCTACTGGGTGAAGGCTGAGCTCATCTCCGGGACGGCGCCTGGCGTGGGCGGCCTGGACGTGTGGCAGCACCTCGACGCCGACAAGACGTGGGAGCTCACCAGGTCTGGAACAGGCGAGGAGGCGTGCACGCTTCTCATCAGCGTGGCGGATTCCTCGGCCGGCACCAACATCATCGGCTCCGGCACGTTCTACCTGAGGGCCACCGTGGAGCCGTGATGCCGCTCCCTAGCATCCGGCGGCATGCCCGCCACGATCTACAAAGTCATCATCCCGCAGTACGCGGACTGGGATGACGCGATCACCGTCACCGATGCCACGTCCGGCGAGCCGCTGGACCTGACCGGCTACACCGCGAAGATTCAAGGACGCGCGGCGTACACCGACACGTCGCCGCTGTTCGAGATCTCCGAGGTGGTCAGTGCCGACGGCTACATCATCCTCGGCACCGATGGCACGGTGAAGTGGAAGCTGAAGGCCAGCAAGACGGCCACGCTGGCCGCTCCGGCAGAGGTTGTGTGGGATCTGCGGCTGGTGGCGCCAGACGGCGCGGTGCTGCGCCCGGTTGAAGGCACGGCCACGGTCAGCCCGGCTGCCACGAGGTGAGCATGCCCAAGGGCGTATTCATCCAGCAGAACCCGGTCGCCATCGGCACCGCGCCGGCATGCAAGGTCGGCGCGGACCTGTCTGCCCTCGGCGGCCTGACGGTGCCCATCTTCCGGCCGTTCTCTCAGGGCGAGCCTCCGCCCGTGTCCGTGCCCGACCTGGCCAGCATCGAGGCCTACCGCAGCACGTCCACCAGCTGGACCGCCGTCCCGTACGGGGCCGCGACTTGGCCGGAGCCGGGGAAGGGCACGTTCGCGCAGGTGATCGACATCGACGTGCCAAGCGGCACGCCGCCGGAGGGCGGGTGGCCGCTGGTCATCTACTTCCACGCCAACGGGGCGGATCGCATCGTTGGCTCTGGCGGCACGGTTGGGACCTACGTGAAGACGCCTGCGCTGGCAGCCGGCTACGCGTTTGCCGCAGTCGAGTTTAGGCACCCCGTCACCAACGTTGACCAGGGAGCGCCGCACATCGACGTGGGCCTGGCGCTGCAGTACCTGCGCTCTCTGCACCAGGCGCTCAGCCTGGACCGGGCCAAGTTCTTCGGTGTCTGCCGCAGCCGCGGCAACCTGGCCATTTGGCAGTCGCTGCAGGCTGACCGGGCAGACCCCTACGCGGGCACCTACGCCGGCCGGCAGTCCTCGCGCCTGCAGGGCATCTGGGGCATCAACGCCCAGATCGCCTACTCGACGCAGCGGTTCTGTGAGCTCTACATCGTGCCGGCGGACCACGCCGCAGTGCTGGCCGCCAACCCGGACGACCCACGCTGGCAAAACGCCATCGACGCGATCCCGACCGTCAACACGCTGCCGCACTTGGTGCTAATGCACGAGGCGGCGTACTTCGACCGGCTGGTGACGAAGGCTGAGTTGGACGCCTGGGACGCGCAGCCGAACATGTCGCCGCTCCACTACCCGGATGCCGGCCTCAAGGTGAAGGCGGCCTACACCGCGCGCGGGGCCGCCGATCGCTGCGCCATCTGGGACGCTGAGACCGACAACACCGAGCAGCACGCCGACATGGTGACGTGGATGCGCTACGTGCTGGATGGCATGAGCAGCGTGGAGGCGCTGGCCATGGCGCGCGCGCGGCGTCGCGGCGCGCAGGCCCACTACATGCGCGACGACAAGGCCGGCGCGTTCGTCAACAGCGACGGCTCGGGCGGCGCGCCCGTGCTGGGCGGCCCGGTGGGCGCGCTGGTGTGCGGGCAGTACGGCCTGGCTAATCGCACCGCAGGGTCGCCGCTGGGATACGGGATGGGTCAGAACGTGGCCAACAACCGGCCCTTCCTCGCTGCCATGGATAGCGGCCGCTACGGGATGTTGTTTGACTCCACCGACCGGATGACTGTGCAGATGCCTAGCGACGGGACGCCGAATGTGGTGATGTGGCACGACGCTGGGGAGGCTACTGCACTCGTCCAGGCCGACACCGGGAAGTACACCCTCGGCACTGACACCCTGGCGGGCAAGCGGCTCGCGCTGTCGGTCGGATCTGACGCCGCCATCACCGACAATGACCTCAAGGTCTACAGGTCCTTCGCCTCTGTCTGGGCCGGTAGGGCCTACCCATGACCGGCCCTACCGACACCCTGGTGCTCGCCACGAAGCTCCTGGCCGTTTTCGTCGGCGTGGCGCTGGCTGAGGTGCTGGCGCCGCACATCGTCATCGTGGCCAGCGGACTCATCGGCGCGACCTTCGGGCTGATGGCCTGGCGGCAGTGCACGCGCATCGAGGCCGTTGGCTACTTGCTGGCATTCACCTCCCTCGCTTGGCTGTTCGCCGGCTCCGCGGCCCAGGCCGCCGCGGACCTGTGGGGCCTGCACGAGCCGGCCAAGCTCCTGGCTCCATCGGCGGCTGGCATCGGCTGGGTGGGCCACCGATGGCCCGCCGTGGCGAGGTGGGGGGCTGGCGTACTGCGCAGAGCGCTGGAGCGCAGAGTGGGGGGCGACCAGTGATGGCCGACCTGCTACACCTGCCGCTCGTAGCCTGGATCTGCTGGGCAGTGCTGTGCCGGGCCAGCCACATGACGCACCGCACGCTGGCGCGCATCCGCTGGCAGCACGGCCTGCTCAATGCGGCCGCCGTGCTCTCGCTGATCGTGCCGGGCGACTGGCGCGCCGCGGTGATCGCCGCCGGCGTGCTGGCGTTCCTGGTGCTTGGCTCCGCGCGCTGGCGCGACGGCGCGCCGGCTGGGACACAGAGGGGGATGGAATGAGGCGCGACGACCCGCCGTTCCTGGACGCCGGCTTGGCCGTCGCGGCGCGCCTGGTGCGCGAGTTCGAGGGCCTGCGGCTCAAGCCCTACACCTGCCCGGCGGGCGTGGCCACCATTGGCTACGGATCGACCACTTACCCGGACGGCCGGCGCGTCACGCTGCTGGACCCGCCCATCACCGAAGCGCGCGCCGAGGAGATGCTGCAGCACCACCTGCGCACGCAGTGCCTGCCGGCGGTGCTGGCCGCGGTGCCGAACGTGGACACCGCCAACCGGCTCGGCGCGCTGCTGGACTTCGTGTTCAACCTCGGCGCGCGGAACTTCACCACCTCGAAGCTGGCCCGGCGGGCCGCTGAGGGCCGGTGGGAGCTGGCCCGCACCGAGCTGGCCCGCTGGGTCTACGCGAACGGCAAGCCCCTGGCCGGGCTGATGCGGCGCCGCGCCGCTGAGGCGGATCTGCTGTGACCTGCCCACTCTGCTCCGGCTCGCACCGGCTGAGCAGCTGCCCGCGGTGGCGGGTGCGCGGGCTCATGGACGTGAGCTTGACCGCCGCCCTGGCCGCCGTGGCCCTCGCCGCCGCGGGCGCCTACGCCCTGGGCCGCTACCAGGGCCACGCGGCCGGGTTCGCCGAGTTGCAGGCCGACTGGGACCGCGCCACGACCCAGCAGGCCCGCGACTACGCCCAGCACCTCGCTGACCTGCGCGCCCAGCGCGAGCGCGAGGTGGCCGACTACCAGGCCAAGGAGGCCCGCTATGCGACCGATCTACTCGCTGAGCAGCGCCGTGCTGCTGCCCTGGCTGACAGCCTGCGCGACCGCCCCGAGCGCCCCGCCGCAGTGCCCGGAGCCGATGCCGCCTCTGCGCCCGCCGAAGGTTGCACTGGGGCAACCCTTTACCGAGGCGATGCGCTCTTTCTTGCAGGGGAAGCTGCCCGAGCCGATCGACTACGCGCTGCCCTCGACCGGTGCCAGGGTGGGGACGCCGAGCCGCAATGAGGGCGGGAGGCTGGACCAATGAACTGGCGCCGTGAACTCCTGGGCGTGCTGGTGTGGCTGGCGGTGTACCTGACCATCCTCAGCGTGCTGATCCTCGACGCGATGGGCGCATGAGCGAGGCTCTGGAACCCCTGCGCGCCTGGGCGACACGCCAGCAGATGGACGCCGCCGCGCATCCGTTCGGGTGGCTCGTGCTGGTGGACTACGTGCCGCACCGGCAGCCGGGCGGCGAGCTGACGGTGTTCCCCTCCCACGAGCGGGCCCAGATCGAGCAGGACCGCCTGCTGATGGTGGACCCTGACGCCGCGGTGTCGGTGGTGCATGCCGCCAGGTACGGCCTGGTGCTCGAGCAGCAGATGCGGTGGGTCGAGGCGGCCTACGCGGCAGCCTGACCTGGCGGCCTGACCGCCTCATCATCCGCCCCCGGCTCCCGCGTCCAGAACGCGCAGCCGTCGGCGGGGACTGCCTTGACCGCCACGCCGTTGGGCCTGGTGCACCTGCTGTGGATCTCGGCCACCCAGCCGCCCCAGTACTGGCAGTGCCAGCACGGGCGGGGCGCGAAGCGGCCGTGGGCGCTGGGGGTGATGAGGGGGAGCATGGTGCGGCTGGTGGCACGCAGAAAGCCACGCAGAATTATTCCAAAAACTATTCCTGGCGCACCGCGGAGGGGCGTCGATGCAAGCACGCCAGAGGAGGCGGGCGTGAACCTGCCCGGGTCGCTGCATCCGGCAGTTGCCAGTTGTGTGGGGATTTCTGCCCGAAACCCCGCGCGGAGGGCGCTTTTCGCGGGCCATGCGCGGCCGGCTCACCTATGACGCGCCATGTGCGCCGTGCGCGTGATCGGTTTCGAAATCCGGCATACGGGTCCTCCCGTATCGGGGGTTCGAATCCCCCCTCTCCGCCAAAATCAAGCACTTAGGGCCGCTTCATGCGGCCCTTTTCTTTGCCGCTTCGGCCCCTGTGTGTGGGGATTTCTGCCCAATCTTCCCCACAGCATCGGCCAGCGTGCCGGCCGTGAGGTGGCTGTAGCGCTCGGTGCTGCGGCTGTCGCGGTGCCCCAGCACCTTGCCGACCACGTACAGATCCACCCCGGCGTTGACCATCTCCGACGCGGCGGAATGCCGCAGGTCCTGGAAGTGGACGTGCTCCAGGCCCACGGCGGCTCGGGCGCGCTCCCAGGCGCGCTGAATCGTGATCTTCGGCGCCGTCAGCGGCAGGTGGCGCAGCAGGTGGCGGATCTTCGGGTGCACCGGCACCGCCCGGCGGTCGCCGTTCTTGGTGTCCTCCAGGATCAGCAGCCCGTCAGCCGGCCGGACGGCCAGCAGCTCGCCCAGGCGCATGCCCGTGTAGAACGCCACCCGGATGGCGATCTGCGTCTGCCAGTTCCTGGAAGTGGACGTGCTCCAGGCCCACGGCGGCTCGGGCGCGCTCCCAGGCGCATG
>JBEGVR010000283.1:0-2801 GCA_041178265.1 Pseudomonadota bacterium
GACGGTCGCACCTTTGTCGTTGACCGAAACAAAGGTCGAGAACGGGTCGCCGTCGAGTTGCTTGATACCCAGGGAAATGCGCTCGCGGTCCACATCCACGGCCAGCACGATGGCATCGACTTCCTGGCCTTTTTTGTAGTTTCGAACAGCCGCTTCGCCCGCCTCGTTCCAGGACAGGTCTGACAGGTGCACCAAGCCGTCGATGCCAGCAGCCAGGCCCACGAACACGCCGAAGTCGGTGATCGATTTGATCGGACCCTTGACGCGGTCGCCGCGCTTGGTGTTTTGCGCGAACTCTTGCCAGGGGTTGGCACGGCATTGCTTCATGCCCAGCGAGATGCGGCGCTTGTCTTCATCGATCTCCAGCACCATGACCTCGACCTCGTCGCCCAGCGACACCAGCTTGGAAGGCGCCACGTTTTTGTTGGTCCAGTCCATTTCAGAGACGTGCACCAGGCCTTCAATGCCGGGCTCGAGCTCGACAAAGGCGCCGTAGTCGGCAATGTTGGTGACCTTGCCGAACAGGCGGGTGGCCTGCGGGTAGCGGCGCGAAACGCCCATCCACGGGTCGTCGCCCATTTGCTTGAGGCCCAGGGACACGCGGTTTTTCTCGGTGTCGAACTTGAGGATCTTGGCGGTGATTTCCTGACCAGCTTGAACCACTTCGCTGGGGTGGCGGACACGGCGCCAGGCCATGTCGGTGATGTGCAGCAGACCGTCGATGCCGCCCAAGTCCACAAACGCACCGTATTCGGTGATGTTCTTGACCACGCCATGGACCACAGAACCTTCCTTGAGGGTTTCCATGAGCTTGGCGCGCTCCTCGCCCATTGAGGCTTCGACCACGGCACGGCGCGAGAGCACCACGTTGTTGCGCTTGCGGTCGAGCTTGATGACCTTGAACTCGAGGGTCTTGTTCTCGTAGGGGGTCAGATCCTTGATGGGGCGCGTGTCGATCAGTGAGCCGGGCAGGAAGGCGCGGATGCCGTTGACCAGCACGGTCAGGCCGCCTTTGACCTTGCCGGTGGTCTGACCGGTAACGAATTCGCCCGATTCCAGCGCCTTTTCAAGGGCCATCCAGGAGGCCAGACGCTTGGCCTTGTCGCGCGAGAGCAGGGTGTCGCCGTAGCCGTTTTCGACCGAGTCAATGGCCACAGAAACAAAGTCGCCAACCTGTACCTCGAGTTCGCCCTGGTCGTTCTTGAATTCCTCGATCGGCACGTACGACTCGGACTTCAAGCCGGCGTTGACCACCACATGGTTGTGGTCAATGCGGACGACTTCGGCGGTAATGACTTCACCCGAGCGCATTTCAGAGCGCTGGAGCGATTCTTCGAACAGGGCGGCAAAAGATTCAGACATGGGGTTTCCTTGCAAATCGCACACAGGTTTCCGTCCGCACCATTGCGGCCGTTTTTAAGACTGAAGGCGACGTTTCTTGCGGCGGCTGGGCCGCGGGGTTGGTTGAGTGAACCACCCGAGTAATGCACTGGACGTGCGACAGGACTCAGGTGGGCCGTTTGCCCTGCCACCACAACAAGAGCTGTTCGATCGACGATTCGATGGACAGCTCGGAGTTGTCGAGCAACAAGGCGTCTTGAGCGGGCTTCAACGGGGCGGTGCTGCGCGAGGAATCGCGCTCGTCGCGGGCCTTGAGGTCCGACTCAATGGCCGCCAGTGTAACCGAAATTCCCTTTGAAATCAGTTGCTTATGGCGTCTTTGGGCCCGGCGCGCGGCGCTGGCGGTCAAAAACACCTTGAGCGTCGCGTCGGCAAAAATGACGGTGCCCATGTCGCGCCCGTCGGTCACCAGACCGGGCAGGCGCCGAAAGCCGCGCTGCAGGTCTGTCAGGGCGGCGCGCACCTCGGGGTGGACCGAGACCCTGGAGGCGGCCATGCCGGCTGGCTCGGTGCGGATGTCGTCAGAGACGTCCTGCCCGGCCAGGAACACCCGGTCGGCCTCGAAGCGCAGTGGCAGGCTGCGGGCGATGGCCGCCACCGCCGCGCCATCGTCGAGCGACACACCGGCACGCTCGGCGGCCAGAGCGGCGACCCGATACAGCGCGCCCGAGTCCAAATAGTGAAAGCCCAGCCTTTGCGCTGTCAGCGCAGCCAGCGTGCCTTTGCCCGAAGCGGTGGGCCCGTCCACACAGATCACCGGGATGTGTTGCGCCTCGGTGTGCGAAACCTCGAACAGGGTCTCGAAATAATCCGGGAAGGTCTTGGCCACGCAGTGCGGCTCTTCAATGCGCACCAGGGTGTGAGCCGGATTGAAGGCGGCCAGCGAAAAGCACATGGCGATTCGGTGATCGTCGTAGGTGGCAATCGAGGCCGGCTTCCACACTTGAGGCGGGGTGACGCCTATGAAGTCGGCGCCTTCTTCCACCGTGGCGCCGAGCTTGCGCAACTCGCAGGCCATGGCAGAGAGACGGTCGGTTTCTTTGACGCGCCAGCTCGCGATGTTGCGCAGCGTGGTCGTGCCCCGGGCGTACAGTGCCATCACGGCCAGGGTCATGGCGGCATCTGGGATGTGGTTGCAGTCCAGATCCACGGCCTTGAGTGGCCAGGCACCGCGCTGCACGCGGATGCTGTTGGGCAGCAGCTCTACAGCGGCGCCCATTTGCTCGGCCGCCTGCACAAAAGCAATGTCGCCCTGGATCGAAGCCGAACCGATGCCCAGAATCTCGATCGGTTGCTCGATCGCCGCAATCGCACCCAGGGCCACGAAGTAGCTGGCCGAGGAGGCATCGCCCTCCACGTAAATATCGCCCGGCGACTGATAACGGCTGCCCGCAGGAATG
>JBEGVR010000284.1:0-8383 GCA_041178265.1 Pseudomonadota bacterium
TCGCAGGTGATCAGCCGGGGATGACGTTCCCGCAGGGTGTCCGAGCCGATGCCCATGCGCGCGGTGGCCCCCGGGGCAAGGTTCTGGATGAAGACGTCGGCCTGCCCGATCAGGCGCTCGAGCAGCGCCAGATCATCCGCACGCTTGAGGTCCAGGGCGATCGATTCCTTGCCGCGGTTGATCCAGACGAAATAGGACGACTGACCATGCGCCGCGCCGTCGTAGCCGCGGGCGAAATCGCCCTCCGGCCGCTCGATCTTGATGACGCGCGCGCCGGCGTCGGCCAGGCGGCTGCTGCAGTACGGCGCGGCAACGGCCTGCTCGAGCGCCACCACCAGAATGCCCTCCAGCGGCCCTTGGGGCGTTGGTTGGCCCATCAGGATCTCCTCGTTTCGATCATGGGTCGCATTGTGCGAACAAGGAGAGCAGGGCGGGAATTCCATTTGCGCGAAACCTGCTTTGCGTCTAGGGCAAGGCAAGTATTGCGGCCGCCTTAACGCTGAATTGCCGGGTTTGAAATGGCCAGCGCCCGCGCAAGTGGCCACAGTTGCGCCCTGGCACACCCCCGGCCGTCGGGCCCCATTACACCTACAGGAGACAAGCCATGTCACGACGCACGCGTACCCTTGCCGCCACCTTGACCGCCGCTGCCGCGCTCGCGCTGGCCGCCGGCGCCCAGGCGCAGGACAAGACCCTCAAGATCTACGGTTTCGGCGCCAAGAGCGGCGTGGTCGGCATCTTCGGCCAGCAGAGCGAAGCCGCCATGCAGGCTGCTGCCGCCGCCATCAACCGCTCCGGCGGCGTCACGCTGGGCGACGGCTCCAAGGCCCGCCTGGTGATTGAATATCTGGACGACCGCTGCAACGCCGAGGAAGGCATCAACGCGCTGCGCCGCATCGCCTCGCAGAACGACGCGGTGGTCGCCATCGGCCCGACCTGCTCCAACGTGGCCGAGCCGGTCTTCGGCATCCTGCAGAAGAAGGCGGGCGACGCCTCCGACTCGGGCATCCAGTTCCCGCTGTACACCGACGTGGCGGCCAAGGGCGGCCTGGCCTCGATCTCCCAGTGGTCCTTCCGCAACGTGCCCAGCGAAGCCAATATGTACAAGTCGGTCTTCGAGTGGGTCAAGGCCACGCGTCCGGAGCTCAAGACCTTCTGGGGCGGCGTCGAGAAGGACTTCGCGCACAGCAACGCCACCTTCGGGGTGATCAAGACGAACGCCGAAGGCAACGGCCTGCAGGTGCTGGGCCAGTCGGAGTGGCTGCTCAACGACACCAACTTCTCCAACCAGGTGCGTGAGATCAAGCGGGCCAACGCCGACGTGGTGGCCATCTCGGCCCACCCCTTCACGACCTGCGGCGTGCTCAAGGAGATGGCACGCCAGAACGTCAAGCCCAAGCTGCTGATCGGCCTGACGTCCTCGTCGAGCATGGAGACCCTGCAGGGTTGTGGCGCGCAGGCCGAGGGCCTGGTGATCCCGACCAGCTTCGCGCCGGTGACGGAGGAAGCCAAGCGTGCGGCTGCTGCCGTGCAGGCGGTGAACGCCAAGTACAACATGGACCTGCACAACGCGGCGGCCTATGAGAACGTGTTCACGCTTAAGGAACTGATCGAGAAGCAGAAGATCATGGGCCGCCCGGACACAGTGCAGGCCGATCGCCAGAAGATGCGCGAGGCGCTGGCGTCCCTGAAGGAGACCAAGGGGCTGCTCGGCAAGGTGGGGCGTACCGACGACCGTGAGGCGATCAAGCCCTTCCTGTTCGTGCAGGCCAAGGCGGGCAGCTGGATCGTGGCTCACACGCCCAAGCAGTAATCGCTTCAGGCTGCAGGTCACGGGGGCATGGCTCCCGTGACCTGCGCGCATCGGCCCTCCCACCCGATCGATATCCACCGAACACGCCACCCTGCCTGGCGGGAACCGCCGCACCTGCCAGTGGGCCGCACCGGATTGCCCGCTGACTCTCACCGGACTGTTTCATGGACCTCATGGATCTCCTCGACCTCGCGCAGTCAATCATTGACGGCGTGCTGTTCGGGACCACCTACTCGCTGATCGGCATCGGCTTCACGCTCATCTTCGGCGTGATGCACAAGATCAACCTGTCGTACGCGGCGGCCTCCATCGGGGCGGCCTACCTGAGCCTGATCCTGGTGACGCTCATGCCGGCGCCGGTCGTGTACCTGGGCGCTGCGCTGATTGGCGGCGTGCTGGGCTGGCTGGTCTACCTGATCTGCTTTCGGTTCCTGCCGATCAACAACCCGCTGGCGGCTCTGATGTCCACCGTCGGCATGCTGCTGGCCATCGAGGAGCTGATTTCGCACCTCACGATGGGCATGCCGCAGAACTATCCGGCGCTCTTTGCCAGCACCAACATCGAGATTGGTCAGTTCTTTCTGCGTGGCGACCTGATCTTCGTCTTCGTGCTGGGCTGCGCGGCCATGGTGGGCCTGACGCTGTTGCTCAAGCGCACCCGGCTGGGCCTGGCCACGCGGGCCGTGGCGCAGCAACCGGTCGCGGCCCAGCTGTGCGGCATGAGCGTGAACGCGACCAATGCCAACACCTTCATCATCGCGGGCTTCCTGGGCGGCACGGCGGGCGCCATGGCGGGTGCGGCCATCGGCGTGCTGTCGCCGCTGATGACCCTGCCACTGACCGTCAAGGGCCTGGTGGTGACCGTGATCGGCGGGCTGGGCAGCATTCCCGGCGCCATCGTCGCGGGCCTGATCGTGGGCGGTGCCGAAAACCTGTTCCAGTTCCTGCGCGGCGTCAGCGAGCGCGACATCTATGTGATGTTGATGCTGTTCGCCTTCCTCGTGTTCCGTCCGGGTGGCCTGTTCGCCGCACCCGGGGGGCGTGACTGAGCCCGGCGGAGATCACAGACATGGACTTCTACCTCGGACTCGCCCAGGTCATCGGCATCCACTCGCTGCTGGGCCTGTCGGCCTGGTGCGTCTTGCACACCGGCCAGGTCAGCCTGGCGCAGGGCGGATTTTTCGCGATCGGTGCCTACACCGCGGGCATGTTGACCTCGATGTGGGGATGGCCGCTGGCCTTGGCGCTCCCCGTGGGTTCGCTGCTGGCTGCGGCGGTGGCGGTGGCGGTGGGTTTTCCGGCGCTGCGGGTCAAGGGCCTGATGCTGGTCGTGGCCACCACCGCCTTTGCCGAAATCGTGCGGCTGGTCTTTTTCAACTTCAAGTGGCGCGTGCAGACGCCCGAGGGCCTGGCTGGCCCCGACGGCAGCCTGGGCTTCGGGGGGATCCGCTACTTCCCCGGCAACGGCTGGACGACGCTGGAGGTCTGCCTCCTGATCTGGGCGCTGGTGTGCGGCGTGCTGCTGGTGCTGTGGTGGCTGGACCGCTCGCGCGTGGGCACGCTGTGGCGCGCGGTGGGCGAGGACGAGCTGGCCGCGCAGAGCGCGGGCATCAACCTCACGGCCGCCAAGGTGTCGGCCTTCGGCATCGGCGGGGCCATCGCCGGGCTGGCCGGTGGCGTGTTCGCGCACTACGCCACGCACATCGAGCACAACAACTTCTCCATCCTGCTGGCCACCTTCGCGATCGCCTACCCGATCATCGGCGGGCTCTCCAGCCTGGCGGGCACGCTGCTGGCGGTGGTCTTCATCCAGGGTTTCCTGCTCGAAGGCCTGCGCTTCATCGGCGACTGGCGCAGCCTGATGTTCGGGGTGCTGATCGTGGTGGTGATGCTGGTGCGCCCCGGCGGATTCCTCAACCGCTCGCTCGGGCTGGGCCTGGGCCTGCGGCGCGGGGCCGGCGGCGAGAAAGCCGGGAAGGGAGCGACCCATGCTTGAGCTTCGTAACCTCAGCCGCCACTTCGGTGGCGTGAAGGCGGTGGACGAACTGAACCTCACCGTGCGCCGCGGCGAGATCCTCGGGCTGATCGGGCCCAACGGCTCGGGCAAGAGCACCACCGTGAACCTGATCACCGGGGTCTACCCGCCGACCGCCGGCGATGTGGTCTTTCAGGGCCAGGACATTTCCAGGCTGGCGCCGCACCAGCGCTGCGAGCTCGGTCTGGCGCGGACCTTCCAGAACATCCGCCTGTTCGGCCACCTGACCGTGTGGCAGAACCTGTGGGCGGCACGCGTGGTGCGTGAGCGCGGCTGGGCCGGCTTCAAGGAGCGCTGGCTGTCCGGCGCGAACGCCGCGCGCGAGCAGGCCGAGGAGCTGCTGGTGTTCGGCGGCCTGGCCCACAAGCGCGACATGCTGGCGGGCAACCTGGCCTTTGGCGAGCAGCGCCGCCTGGAGCTGATCCGCGCGGCGGCCTCGGGCGCCGAACTGCTGCTGCTGGACGAGCCGGCGGCCGGCATGAACGCCGAAGAAATCGACGACCTGGACAACCGCATCCGCAGCCTGCGCGACCAGGGCCGCACCATCCTGCTGATCGAGCACCACATGGAGCTCGTGATGGAGGTGTGCGACCGTGTGGCGGTCCTGAACTTCGGCCGCAAGATCGCCGAGGGCACGCCCGCGCAGGTGCAGCAGGACGCCCAGGTGCGTGCCGCCTACCTGGGCACCGACGAACCCGCCGCCGCCTGAGCGCCACGGCCCTTTCCACTGCAACTGAACTGACCCCTCATGCTCGAGATCACCGACCTCGCCACTGCCTACGGAAAGATCGAGGCCCTCAAGGGTGTGTCCCTGTCGGCCCAGGCCGGCGAGGTGACCTGCCTGCTCGGGCCCAACGGCGCGGGCAAGTCCACGCTGATGCTGACCTTGGCGGGCATCCTCAAGCCGCAGCGCGGGTCGGTGAAGTTCGAGGGCGAGGATCTGGTGGGCAAGTCGCCGGCGCAGATCGTCGAGCGCGGCATGGCGCTGGTGCCCGAGAACCGCCTGGTGTTTCCGGCGCTCACCGTGCGCGAGAACCTGATGGCAGGCGCCTACAAGCGCCGCGACCTGGGGGGCATCCGCAATGACATCGAGGCCATGTTCGGCCGCTTTCCCCGCCTGAAGGAGCGCATCGACCAGCTGGCCGGCACGCTCTCGGGCGGTGAGCAGCAGATGCTGGCGGTGGCGCGCGCATTGATGTCGCGCCCGCGCCTCCTGCTGATGGACGAGCCCTCGGTAGGCCTGGCGCCGCTGGTGGTGGCCGAGATCTTTTCCATCATCCGCCAGCTGCACGCCGAGGGCGTGAGCATCTTCCTGGTCGAGCAGAACGCGCACATGGCGCTCAAGGTGGCCCAGCACTTCTACCTGATGGAGCAGGGCCGCGTGAGCTTCTCGGGCAACCCCGGCGAGCTGGCCGACGACGACGTGATCCAGCGCGCCTACCTCGGGCAAAAGCGCGCGGCCTGAAGATGCGGTGCGGCCGCGACGGGCAGTCCAGGTGAGTCGATCCAGCAGGGCAGGGCGGTGCTGACCGACATCCTGCAGATCACCCTCGACGGCCTGCTCGATGGCGGCTCCTATGCCATCGTGGGCCTCGGGTTGTCGCTGACCTTCGGCGGCCTGCGCCGCCTGAACCTGGCCTATGGCGCCACCGCGATGCTGGCGGCCTACCTGGGCGCCTGGCTGCATGTGCGGCTGCAGGCGCCGATGTGGGGGGTGGCGCTGACGGTGGTGGCGGCGGCCGTCGTGATCGGCAGGTATGTCGAGCGGCTGTGCTTTGCCGGTACGCGCGACGAGACGGCACTGCCGCGCGGCGCCCCGATTGCGGGCGCCGACGGGCGTGAGGTGGTGGCGTTGGCGTCGAGCTTCGCGGTCTGGATGCAGCTCGAGCAGGTGGCGGTGAACCTGCTGCCGCGCCACCTGAACCCCTTCCCCTCGCTGGCGGCCTCGGGCGAGTGGGCGCTGGGCCCGCTGCTGGTGCGCCCGGATCGCCTGCTGGTGGCGCTGCTGGCCGCCGGCCTCGTCTTCGGCCTGGCCAGATGGCTGGAGCGCTCGCGCACGGGATTGGCCTGGCGCGCCACCGCCGACCAGCGCACCGCCGCGCACCTGTGCGGCATGCCGGTGGCACGGCAGCAGACCTGGGCGTTTTCGGTGGCCTGCGCCCTGTCGGGCGTGGCAGCCTTTGCGGTGTTGTCGATCGACGGGCAGGTCACGCCGATGTTCGGCATGTGGGTGCTTCTGAAGGGCCTGGTGGCCGCGATGCTCGGCGGGCTGGGTTCGGTGCGTGGCGTGCTGTGGGGCGGCCTGCTGCTGGGGGTGGTCGAGGCGCATGCGCAGTCACTGTTTGGGGCGTCGGGACGCGAGTTCTCGACCTACGCGTTGCTGTTCGTGGTGCTGGTCGTGCCCTGGCGGCGCGGCGAGCGTGGCGCCTTGTTCGGGGGCCTGCGCGCATGAGCGATCGCGTTCCTGCGGCCCTGGCCCCGCTCGTGGACATCGGCAGCGTCGTCTCCGCCCATGCGGTGGGCTTGGCCAGCGACATGGCGATCATGTCGATGCTGGCGCTCTCGGCCTACCTCATGCTGCTGGTGGGCCGCGTGTCCTTCGGCCAGCAGGCCTTCTTCGGGCTGGGGGCCTATGCCGCGGGCGTGATGTCGGTCATGTTCCAGGCGCCGCTGGCCCTGGCGCTGGCGGCCGGCACCGCTTTCGGGGCGCTGTGCTCGTGGCTGCTGGCGCTGCCCACGCTGCGCCTGTCGGGGCTGCACTACGCGGTGGCGACGCTGGCTTTCGGTGAGATGGCGCGCATTGCCCTGGGCGGGTGGCACTGGCAGCGCCCGGGGCCGGACGGTCCGGTGGGGCCGGCTGGCATCGAGGGTTTTCGCGACATCCGCTGGCTGCTGGAGAACGATGTGTCGCCAGGCGAGTACCTGGGCCTCACCCTGCTGGTGCTGGTGGGCGTGCTGGTGCTGCTGATGGGTCTGGAGCGCCTCCGGCTGGGCGTGGGGCTGCGCATGATCGGGCAGGACGACACGCTGGCCGCCGCACAGGGCATCGCCTGCGACCGGCTGCGCCTGTTCACCGCTGCGCTGGCTGGCGGGCTGGCGGCGATGGGCGGGGGCCTGTACGCCCACCGCACCACCTACATCGAGCCCGCGGTGTTCGACCCGATGCTGGGCGTGCACGCCGTGGGCTATGCGTTGCTGGGCGGCCTGGGCACCGCGCTGGGCCCCTTGCTCGGCGTGATGCTGGATCTGGGCCTGCTGGATGCGTCGCGCCTGTTGCCGGGCTGGCGCATGGTGATTTTCGGTGGCCTGGTGGCGCTGTTCCTGCGCTGGCGCCCGCGCGGCTTGCTCGATGAGGCGCTCGTGCACCGCTTTGCCGCCGCCTTTGACAAGCGCCGCTCGCGTGCGGGCGGCCAGGGCGCTGACGGCCCGGCGCCCTCCTCATCCCCCCGTTCAGAAGGAGAGAAAACATGAAGATCCGATCTGCTGTCCGTCGGCCGTCCCTTGCCGGCCTGATGATGGCGGCCCTCTTGGGCGTGTCGTGGCTGCCGGCGCAGGCGCAGACGCAGACGGCAGCCCCCGCCAGCGGCCGGCCCCAGGTGGCGCTCCAATGCGTGTCCTACGGCACGGGGCCGCTACTCGAATGCGTGGTCAACCTCAAGCGCCGCGACGGCACGCCGCTGGACGGCGCGCAGCTGACGCTCGGCGCCCTGATGCCCTCGATGCCCATGGCCCATACGGTCAAGCCGATGAAGGCGGCGCCCACCGGCGTGCCCGGTCAGTACAAGGGCACGCTGGAGCTGGAGATGCTGGGTGTCTGGGCCCTGGACGTCGATATCGCCGGACCCCTGCGCGACAAGGTGTCTCGCAACCTGGTCGTACACGAGTGCAACGGCAACGACCGCTGCGCCGCTACGCCCGCCAAGCCCGCCGACATGGCCCCGATGCGGCATGGCGGGCACGGTACGGGGCACCGCCACTGACGTCACGTCACCTCTTCCACTCCATCCACGGCCACGACATGAGCGCACAGAACCTGCTTCCCGAACACACCATCATCGTCACCGGGGCTGCCACTGGCATCGGCCAGGCCTTCGCGCTGGGCGCGGCCGCACAGGGCGCGCATGTGCTGGTCGCGGACATGCACCCAGCCGACGAGACCATGGACCTGATCCGGCAGGCCGGTGGAAAGTCCACCTATGCCAAGGTCGACGTCAGCGACGACGCCAGCGTCCAGGCCATGGCCGAGACCGCCTTGAAGGCCACCGGCCGCATCGACGGCCTGATCAACAACGCGGCCTACTTCCGCGAGGTCAAGCTCACCCCCTTCGAGGAGCTCGACCCTGCCATCTGGGACCGCATCTTCCAGGTCAACGTCAAGGGCGTCTGGCTGTGCTGCAAGGCGGTGATGCCCGCCATGCGCGCGCGCCAGAGCGGCAGCATCGTCAACATCGCCTCGGTCGTGGCGGTGGCGGGACAGCCCGGCTACCTGCACTACGTGGCCACCAAGGGCGCCGTGCTGTCCATGACCAAGGGCC